>NZ_LABX01000153.1 GCF_001043915.1 Methylobacterium aquaticum
GCCGGCCTTCTTGGAATCGCCAAGAGCCGGGATCAGGGCCGGGATCAGGGCCCGGAAGGTCGCCCCCTGCCCCGGCGTGCTCTCGATCACCAGCCGGCCGCGATGGCGGTTGAGGATGTGCTTGACGATGGCGAGGCCGAGGCCGGTGCCGCCCTGCTGGCGGCTGGAGGCGGCATCGACCCGGTAGAACCGCTCGGTCAGGCGCGGCAGGTGCTCGGGGGCGATGCCCGGCCCCTCGTCGCGGACCGCGATCTCGACCTGCGGCGCCCGGCTTTCCTCCGCCGGCAGGGTGTTCAGGGACACCGCGACCCGGCCGCCGTCGCCGCCATACTTCACGGCGTTCTCGACCAGGTTCTCGATCACCCGAAGGATCTCGTCCCGGTCGCCGAGGACACGGTGCGGCCCCGGCGCGGCGTCGAGGGTGATGGCGGCGCCGCGCTCGCGCGCGATCGGCCCCAGCGCATCGGCGATCTGGCGGACGAGTGGCACCACGTCGACCGCCTGGGTCGGCGGCACGTGGACGCGCAGCTCGATGCGGGAGAGCGACAGGAGATCGTCGATCAGCCGCGTCATCCGCAGGGCCTGCACCCGCATGATGCCGAGAAAGCGCTCGCGCGCCTTGGCGTCGTCCCGGGCCGGCCCCTGGAGGGTCTCGATGAAGCCGAGGAGCGAGGCGAGCGGGGTGCGCAGCTCGTGGCTGGCATTGGCGACGAAATCGACCCGCATCGTCTCCAGGCGCTGGGCGGAGGTGAGATCGCGCAGGAACAGCACCACGTTGGGCCCGCTCCGGCCGGCCTCGCCGCCCTGCATCGCGCCGATCTGCACCTCGAAGGCGCGCTCGGTCGGCACCCGGGGGGAATAGAGCGTCTTCAGGGGCTCGCCGGTGCGCAGCACCGTCTCGATGCCGTCGAGCACGTCGGGATCGCGCAGCGCGAAGGAGAGCGGGTGGCGGGGCCGCAAGGAGGGCAGGAGCGCGCGGGCGGCGGCGTTCGACTCGATCACCAGGGACCGGCGGTCGATCAGGATCACCGGATCGGGAATGTTGGCGAGCAGCGCCTCGGCGAGGCCGTGGCGGACGCGGCCGGGCGCGGCCTCGGAGCGCGGCACCGGCCCGCCGCGGCGCGGCGCGGCGACGAAGCCGCCGACCAGGAGGGCGAGGCACCCCACGAGCACGGTGCCGAGATCGACGCCGTGCAGCCAGGCATGCCCCGCCAGGAAGGCCAGCACGGCCCCGAGCGCGCCCCGCCACGCCGCCCGGCGGGCGATGGTGACGGCCCCCGAGGGGCCGGGCAGGACCGGCGGCGGCGGCGCGAGGTCGTCGGCCGGCCGGTCGCCGGGCTCAGGGGCTTGCGTCGCTCTCGGCGGCATCATCGTCTGGCGCCTCCCGCGGGGTGAGACGCGCCCGCTTGGCGATTTCATAGGCGCCGAGGGCAGCGAGCGCCACCACGAACGGGATCAGGTAGTAGCAGACCCGGAACAGCAGCAGCGCGCCGAGCACCGATTCCCGCGGCAGGCCGGACAGGGCGAGCAGCACCGTGGCCTCGAACACCCCGAGCCCGCCCGGCGCGTGGCTGGCGATGCCGAGCATCGCGGCGAGCACGTAGATCGCCACGAAGGTCTCGAAGCTCAGACCATGGCCTGCCGGCAGCAGCACGTAGAGCACGCCGGCCGCCGCGCAGACATCGCCGGCGCCGACGAGCATCTGGCTCAAGGAGAGCTTGAGGCCCGGCAGTTCCAGGCGCCAGCCCCGCACCTTGACGCTGCGGCGCCTGAACGTCACCCAGGCGAGATAGACCAGCACCGCCGCCAGCGTCGTGGCACCGAGGCCCTGGTTGAGCAGCACGCTGGTATAGGTGAGGTGGGAGAGCGGCTCGGCCTCCCGGATCAGGCTGATGCCGAGCACCGCCCCCATGCCGAGCCAGAAGGTGAAGCTGGCGACGATGGTGAGCGCCGCGATGCGCCCGGGGCTCAAGCCCTGCCCGGAATAGATCCAGTAGCGCACGGTGCCGGCGGTGAGCAGCGGGAAGCCGAGATTGAAGCTCACCGCATAGCTGGTGAAGGAGGCGAGCGCGGTGGTGCGGTAGGGCACCTTCAGCTTGAGCTGGCGCAGCGCCAATGCGTCGTAGCAGGTGAGGAAGAGGTAGCTCACCACCACGAGTCCGATCGCCAGCCCAACCTGATCCGGCGTCGCCGCCAGGAAGGCGGCGCGCAGGTCGGCCCAGGTGACGGTGGAGACGAGCTTGCCCAGCACCCCAAGGGAGATGACGAACAGCACGACGCTCGCCAGGGTGCCGATCCAGGCATAGCGGCGCCGATGGCGGGCCTGGTGCTCCGCGGGGGCCTGCGGGTCGCGCCCCGGATCCTGCCCGGCGGGATCCTCGTCGCGCGGCGGCTCGGTTCCGGCACCGGCATCGCGCAGGCGTTGGGCCTGCGCGAGGTTCTTGTCCTGGCTGGCGAAATTCATCGCGTCGGCGTCCGACCCCGCTCGTCGCCGGCACGAGCCCGCGGCCGATCGCGGCCAGGCTCGCGCACAAAGGTGCCCGGCGGCACTCCGACCGAGCCCCGCTCGCATGGGGGGCATGTAGGCCCTCTGCCGGCGAATGACCAGCCGGACCATGCGGCAGGGGGCGAATCAGCCGGGGAGATCGAGATGGCGCGCCGCCTCGGCGAAGCCGGCCGCGATGCGGGCCGGCACGGCCGGGCTGGTGCAGACATGGGTCGGGCTCGGATGCGGGACCGCCACCAGGGGCAGGCCGGGGCGCATCGCCGCGAGGTCCGGCGCCAGGGCCTGCGCGACCCGGCCGGCCAGGACGGCGACGGCGAGGTTCGGCATCAGGTCGAGGAGCGGCGGCAGGTAGGCCCGGGACGCCCGGATCTCCCCCGTCCGGGGCGCCCGGTTGCGGGCGCCGGGGGCGTGGATCACCCACGGCACGGCGTTCCAGATCAGGGTGTCGGCGCGCGGGATGCCGGCCGTGCCCAGGAACCGGAACAGGTTGGCGGCGGTGCCGGTCGGGTTGTCGCGGGAGACGAAGGCGGTGCGGCCGGTGGCCGGCCCAGGGGTTTCGAGGAGGAGCAGCAGCCGGGCGGTCACCCCGCCGTCGAGGGGATCGGCCTCCGGCACCGGCCTGTCCTGCTCCGCCCGGATCCGCGCGGCGAGGCGGCGGAGCGGCGCGAGATGGGGGCTGGCCTCGACGAGGGCGTGGCGCGCCGCGACCGCGCCGGGATCGCCGAGGCTTTTCGGAGCGGCCGGGGTCACGCCAGGGCGAGCCCGTCCGGCATCGGGCCGGACAGGCGGAAATGCTCGCGGGAATCCTCGGCGCTCAACCGCTCGGCGAGGCCGATGGGGCCGCCGAACTGGAAGCCGATCTGGCTCGCATAGGCCGCGCAGGCGGCGTGCTTGGCTGCCGCCTCCTCGGTGGAAAGGCGCACGGAGACGACGGGGAGATCCGCGAAGGTCTCGCGGAACGGCTCCTTCGGGTCGGGGTCGCGCACGGTATAGGGAAAGTCGCGCCACCACAGGATCGGGCAGGCCGGGGCGACAATGGTCAAGGCCCGCACGACCTGCACGTGATCGACATGGCCGCCCACCCCTTGCGGGGCGAGCAGCAGATCGGGCGCCGCCTCCGTCATCAGGCGGGCGAGGACCGGGGCAAGGGCCTCGGCGAGCGGGTCGTCGGGCCGGGTCTCGTCGAAGAGGTCCGGCGCCGAGGCGTAGCCGCGATGCGGGGCCTCCGCGAGCGCGACGTGGACCGGCGGGTGGAGGCCGAGCGCCGCCGCCGCCGCCCGGTCCTCGTCGCGGCGCAACGCCATGTAGTCGACCTCCGGCCCGAGCCCCTTGTCGCGCTGGCAGGCCAGGGCGAAGCCGGTCGGGTTCGGCACGCTGGCGGTGAGCAGCGTCACCATCACCACCCGCCAGCCTCGATTCGCGAGCTGCGCCAGGGTGCCGCCGCAGGAGAAGGCGGCATCGTCGAGATGGGGCGAGAGGGCGAGGGCTGTGGGCATGGGGACTCGACTGACGGAAAACCAATATGGCGCGGGCCTTCTCCTCTCCCCGCGGGCGGGGAGCGGAGGGCCGCATCCAATGCGGCGGGCGTGGGCGGCGCCTCCTCTCCCCGCGGGTGGGGAGCGGAGAGACGCGCGCGACCCCGGCGTGAGCGGTCCGACGTTGCCGGGATTGCCGTCACAACAGGTGCGGCTCGGCCCGGAAGCGGCAGCTCGGATCGTGCGGCAGGGCCGGGTCGAAACCGGGATCCGGCCGCTCGCCCCGCACCGCCGCATAGACCGCCATGATCTGCCGCCCCACCGCCTGCCAGGAATAGACCCGCCGGCACTCCTCCAGGGCCGCCGCCGCGAGGCGGGCACGCAGGGGACGGTCGGTGACGATCCGGTGCAGGGCCTCGGCCAGGGCCGGGACGTCGCCGGGCTGGACCAGCAATCCGTTCTCGCCGTCGCGCAGGCAATCCGAGACGCCGACCGAATGGGTCGAGACCACCGCCTGACCCGCCGCCATCGCCTCCAGGATGGTGTTGGAGAACCCCTCCGCATAGGTCGGCGAGACGAAGACGTCGCCCATCGCGTAGAGGCCCGGCACCGCGTCGTACTCGGCGTAGCCGGTGAAGCGGACCTGGCTGTCCGAGAAGCCGAGATCGGCGGCCAAGGCGCGGGCCGGCTCCACGTCGGGGCCGATCCCCGAGACGATCGCCGAGAACGCCGTGCCGCGCAGGCGCAGCAGGCTCAAGGCATCGAGGAAGTCGAGCACGCCTTTCCGGCGGTCGACCCGGCCGTGGTAGAACAGCCTCACCGGGTTGGTTGCGTCGCCCGGCTGCCAGCCCGCAGGCGGCCGGAAGCGTGCGGTGTCGACGGCGCCCGGCACGATGGTGAAGCGGCCGGGGTCGCTGCCGAGCCGGTCGCAGACCTCGGCCACGAAGGAGCGCCCGCCGATCAGCAGCGCATTGGCATGGGCCAGCACCCGCACCATGGCGAGACGGTGCGTCTCGCAGCACGAGCCGACCCAGTGGCCGTCGCCGCCCTGGATCGAGACCACGTTCGGGACGCCGAGCCGCTGCGAGGCGATCAGCGTCGCGAAGCCGGTCGGATAGCCGTACTGGGCGTGCAGCACGTCGAACGGCGTCTTGTCGTGCTCGGCCGCGATCGTCTCGACCATCGTGGCGATGTCGCGCTCGAAATCACCGTTCTCCTGCTCGCCCGACTGTTCGAGGCCGATCACCCGGACACCGGGCACGGGCGGCGGCGGGCCGCCGCCATAAACCTTGGTGCCGAAGGCATCGCCCCGGTACTGGCTCACCATCGTCACGTCGTGGCCGGCATCGACCAGCTCGCGCAGCAGATTCTGCGCGTAGACGCTCATGCCGGAGATCGCCGGGAAGTAGCGCCGGCTGACGAAGCAGACTCTCATCGGCGGCACTCCCGGAGATAGCGGAGAGAATCCGGGATCATCCGGTCGGCCCGGTGGCTCTCGCGGGACAGCTCGACGCAGACCAGCTTGTCGAAGTGGATCGCCTCCAGGGCGTCGAGCACGCCGGGCACGTCCATGTCGCCCTCGCCGAAGGGCAGGTGGATGTGGTTGCCCCGCGCCATGTCCTCGATCGCCACGGTGCCGAGGCGGTCGGCGAATTCACGCACCGCGGCGGCGGGCTCGCGCTCCTGCGTCACCAGGCAATGGCCGGTATCGAGCGCCAGGGTCAGGCCCGGGATGGCGAGGGCGGCGTAATCGTCCAGGGTCTCGACCAGCATGCCGGGCTCGGGCTCCAGGGCCGCCACGACCCGGCGCTCGGTCGCGTAGGCCACGACCTGTTCGAGGCCGTCCCGCAGCCAGCCCTTGGCGTCCTGCCGGTCTACGCCGGGCTTCGGCACCCCGGCCCAGAACGACACCGCCTCGGAACCCAGGATCGCCGCGATGTCGATGGCGCGGTGCAGGAAGGCGACCCGGCGGGCCCGGCCGGCGGGATCGGCCGTCACCAGGGTCGGCTCGTGCTTGGCCCGCGGATCGAGAAGGAAGCGGGCGCCGGTCTCGATCACCGAGCCGAGGCTCAAGCCATAGAGCCGGCCGCGCACCCGCTCGGCCTCCCGCGCCCAGTTCTCCGCGAAGGGATCGAGGTGATGGATGTCGAGGGTCAGGGCGACGCCGTCATAGCCGGAATCGGCAATCAGGCCGAGCGCGTCGTCGAGGCGGTGATGGGCCGCTCCGTTGGTGTTGTAGGCGAAGCGCAAGGTCATGCCGCCCTCCCCCGCCGCTCCAGGCGGAACGGCGCGTGGTGCGATTCCGGCTCGCGGTAGAGCGGGTAGAGCGGGCCGACGATCTTGTCGGCCAAGCCGACGTCGAAGAGCGGCTGGCCGCCGAAGCGCTCCAAAGCCTCCGGGGTCAGGCGCACCGGCCGCAGGGTCTCGCTCTCCTCACCGAAGCGGATCAGCGGGTGGTCGCGCTCGATGAGCTTTCGGGTGTTGCGCTCGCCGATGCGGTAATAGCTCATGGTCTCGACTTCGAGCCCCGGCACGATCGCCTTGACGATGCCGACCTCAGCCCCCGGCGGCGAGGCATCGACGTAGAGCACGTCGAACCCGTCGGCCTCCAGCCGCTCGCGGGCGATGCGGGCGCGATCCTGGCCGGTGGGGGCGGGTTGGGTCGGCAGGTCGGTGAAGCGCTTCGTCGCGCGTTCGGAATAGACGGTCTGGCTCAGGAAGCCCCGCAGGGTCTCGGCCGGCTTGTCGATCCAGTCGAGCATCGCGGCGAGCGCCCTCCCCTCCTCGTTGTCGAGGCTCGGCAGCGCCGTCTCGATGAAGGCATCGACATAGCCGGGCGGCGTGATCGAGCGGGCGAGCGCCAGGGGGCCGTGGCCGAAGGTCTTGCGCACCCGTGCCGCCTGGAATTCCAGGATCGCCTTGCGCAACGCCCGCTCCCGGTCGGGGTCGCACGCCTCGCCGCAGGCCGAGAGCGCGATCGGCGCCGGGGCGCGGGAGGCGTCGAGGTCGTAGCCGACGCAATAGACGTTGGTGAAGCCGAACTGGTCGGTGGCGAATTTCGGCATCGCGCGAATCCCCAGGGATTCCAGCCGGTCGAGCATTCCCTTCGTTTCCGGCCCCAGCCCCTCGGAGGTGTCGAGCATCACGCCCTGGTCGAGGGCGCGAAACAGCAGGCCGTTGCCGTCGCGCTGGAGCAGTTCGAGGAGTCCGTGCCCGAGGGCGAAGTCCACGTCCGGCCCGGCACCAAGCCCGTTGGTGATGAGGTTGGTGAAGGGCCGGTAGCCCGGCGACAGCTCGAAATAGTCGGTCGCCGCGAGGTCGAGGGGCATCAGCACCGTCTCACCGGTGCGGGCCCGCACCGTGCCGGTCCAGTCGAGCACGGTGTCGCGGTCGACCGAACTTCCCGCCGGCAGGCCGAGGGTCAGCGGATCGGCGACCGAGCCCGCGCCGAAGACCCGCACGAGGTCGTGATAGCTGCCGCGCTCCTTCCTGCGCGGGATCAGCGCCAGGCTCGGCATCAGGTTCTCGGCGATCTCCGCCACCGAGCCGATGATCGCCTCGTCGTCGGTGGCGCCGTAGCCGATGCCGCTCGGCATCGCGCCGACGAAGTAGGGATCGTCGAGGAACAGCGAGACGAACCAGCACGGCACCCCGGTGCGGTCGAGGGGCGCCAGGGGAAAGCCGACGATCCGGCCCGGCGGCAGCACGTCGAGATAGGCACGGACGGCGTCGGGCAGGCGCTCGGGCAGCCCCTCGATGACGCGGGTCTGGCCGTAGGCGTAGGGGCGGGGTGCGGCGGGTCTGTCCACGATGACGAAGCTCCTCCGCGGGCCTCAGGCGGCCGGCAGGACGGGGGATGAGGCGGGACGATGCGAGGGCGAGGCGGCGTAGGCGCGGGCGAGCAGCCGCATCGTGTGCAGGTCGCGCGCGGCCGACCAGGCGCCGCGCCCCACCGGATCGCGCAACGAGCGCCCGAAGGCGCGGACCTGCTCGAGGAACGGCGAGGCGTGGGTGTCGAAGGGGAGCGGCACGGTCTCGCCGGTGGCGCCGTCCGTCACCGTGACGCTGCCGCCCGCCTCCTGCCCCATCGTATCGACCGCGACGAGCAGGCCCTTCGTGCCGGCGATCTCCAGGCGCCGCCGCGGCAGCGCATCGGGGCAATTGTAGGCGACGTGCAGGCTCGCCAGCACGCCCGAGCCCGTCCGGCCGATCAGCAGCGCGCCATCGTCGACGGCATAATCCTGCGCCCTCGCCTGGGTCAGCGCCGTCACGTCGAGGATCGGTTCGTCGAGGAGGAAGTCGGTGAGGTCGAGGCCGTGCGGGGCGAGGTCCATCAGCGCGCCGCCGCCGGCCTGGGCCTGGTCGATGCGCCAGTTCGCCTGGCCGGGAATCGCCGTCCAGCCCCGGTCGAGCCAGCAGGCATAGACGATGCGGATCGCCGTCACGGTGCCGATCCGGCCGGCGCGGATCGCGTCGCGCAAGCCGCGATGGGCCGGGTGGTGGCGCTGATCGAAGGCGGTGCCGTAGAGCACCCCGGTGCGGGCCACCGACGCCGCCATCGCCTCGGCATCGGCCAGGGAGGCCGCCATCGGCTTCTCGCACAGGATCGCCTTGCCGGCCGCGGCCAGGGCTTCGACGGCGCCGCGATGCAGGTGGTTGGGGGTCGCGACATAGACCGCCTCGATCTCCGGCTCGGCGAGGAGCCCGGCGAGGTCGGGGTGAGCCCGGGCGCCGAGACCGGCGGCGGCGGCACGGGCATCCGAGCCGGGGTCGCAGACCGCGACGAGGCGGTGGCCGGCCTCCCGGATCGCCGGCGCCATGAAGTCCCGGGCGACCCAGCCGAACCCGACGATGCCCCAAGCGATGGCTGTCATGGAGTCACCCATGCCGGTCCAGCCGCCCCAACGTGCCGAGCCTTCTGCACCACCCCCACCCCTAAGCAGATGTCACCGAAGCGGCCACCGCTTCGGCGGCAACAATCTGCGATGAAACAGGAACCTAAGCGGACGAAGCGTCGGCCTGCCAACGCACGTCCGCTCAGTCCCTCCCCACACGCGGGAGGGAACGTGCGCGCACTCATACGACGTCCGATTGATTGCTTCGCAAGGCGGAAGTCAGCTTCGCTCAGGCGCCGCGCGGGCTGATGGTACGAATTCCGGAAGGAATCGTCCGCAATTCGTATCACACGGGGTTGGCCTTCAACGACGACACGCACGCCTACGGTGATTGCGGATTCTTCCATCACCAGCGCTCCGGCAGGTCGACGAACTCGCGGATGCGGGCGCGGTCGATGGTGTCTGTCGTCATCACCAGGGTCTCGGGGCCCTCGGAGTGCAACGGATAGGTGGCGCGGGGCGCGTATTCATCGCGGTAGCGCTCGGAGGGCCAGGCGATGGCGTAGCTGCCGGCCGGATCGGGTCGGTAGAGTGGATTCAGGCGCAGGCGTGCGCCCTCCGGCGGCAGGGTCAGCCCATCGACCAGCGGGCGGGGCGCCGGGCGCATGCCGGGGCCGCAGACCACCGAAAAAGCCTCGGCGTGGTCGAGGGCGCTGGGCGCGGCGGGAACCGGGGCGCGGGCCGCGACGAGGGCCCGGGTCAGTTCGTCGTCGTCGTAGACGAGGCCGTCGGGACACAGCTCCTCGATCTCCGCGCAGGAGACCGCGTGCCCGGCGGAGAAGCCGGGCCGGGCGCTGTTATGGACGTGGCTCAAGGCCAGCCAGCCGTCCTCACCGGCCATCTTGCGCAAGCTATCGAGGATGCGGGCCTTGTCGGGGAGAAAGTAGAACGCATCGTGGCACATCGCGAGATCGACGGGCGCCTGGTCGATCGGCCAGTGCGGCGAGGCGGCGTCGAAGCAGACGAGCTGCGGCCCTTGTCCACAGACCCAGTGGCGGGCGACCCAGAGCTTGGCGAAGACCACGTCCCCGCCCGACACCCGCACGCCCCGCCGGTGCAGCTCGCGCAGATAATGGCCGATGCCGCAGGCCAGCTCGAAGGCGCAAGGCGGATTGTTCCAGTGCGCTTCCAGAAGGGCGAGACCCGCGAGATAGGTCGGGTCGGTCCAGCGATGCACGAAGTAATCGCCGACCCGGCCCCAGCCGAGGCGGGCGCAGACCTCGCGCAACGAGATGTCCGTCCTCTCGCGCACGAGGTCGCGCAGGGCGGCGGGATCGGCCTTCGGGCCGGTCCACCAATCGTCCTGGTCGGAGAGGAGGAGTTCGAGGGCGTGGCCCGGCGCGCCCTTGTCGAGATGGCCCAGCACCTCACCCACCAGGCCGTCGCGGCCGACCCGCAGATACGGGATGCCGTCGACCACCGGCCAGCGCGGGCCGCGCTTGCCCTCGCGCAGGGAATGGGGCGTATCGTGGTGCAGCGCCTCGCCGGTGACCGGCGAGAGGAGCCCGAACGGGATCACGGATGTGTTTCCTCTGGGAGCCCGCCCGGCGGCGCGCTCTGATGTAATACCAACGGTCGTTGAAAACGACCTTTGGTGCCGTTCTCGAATTTTCGCCAAGCCTCTGGCTTGGCATCGAAAATCCGAGATTGGATCAGCGGCCGGATGCGTCAGCATCTTCGGCCGTTGGTATAAGAGCGGGCGCGGATGCCGGTTTCGCATCCGCCATCGTCCTCACGGCAGCCGCATGTCGGCGAGCACCCGATCGTGAAAGCCCTTGACCGGGCCGTCATGGACGAGCGCCATCTCGCCGAGCACCGTGTCCATGGTGAGCGAGGCGGCCCGCAGGTGCTGGGCGATCTGCAAGACCCGGTCGATCACGTCGGCGGCGTGGAAGGCGCGGCCCTCCGCCGTGCGATCATCCGCCAGGATTGCTCGCGATGAGGCGACGACCTCGCGGAGCGGCGCGTCCAGCTCCGACAAGGCCCGCTCGCTCACGGTCGCGATCACCGCGTCGAGATGGTCCCCGAGCAGGATCTCTCCGGTGAAGCCCGCATCCGGCATCAGGGCATTGTGGAGATGATGCGCGAGAGCGGCGACGAAGACCGTGGTCGGGTCGGCGCCGTAGAACGGGCTGAGCGCCACGCCGTAGACCGCCACCACCAGGCAATGCTCGGCGTGGTTCTCGGGCGGCTCCAGCAGGATGCGCGGCTTGCCCGGGCAGGTGACGCCGGCCCGCGGCTGGTCGGCCTGGAGCCGGGCAAAATGCGGCACCGGGCCGGGGGTCCAGTCCTGCGGCGCGGCGAGGCAGGCGCGCAAGGCTTGCGCGAGGGCCGGATCGAGCGGGCCCGCCACCTCGTCGAAGCTCCGCACCAGCACGGCCGAAGCCTGGGCCTGCGAGAGGCCCGCGAGGCTCAGGAAGGCCGCGTCGAGGTCACCGAGGCGGGAGGCGGCGAGCGCCTTGGCGGTGACGTCGCGGGCGAGCGCCGCCGGATCGGCCCCGCCGGCCAATGCCGACCAAGCCTGGAGGAAGAGCCGCTCGGCGATCGACCCCTCGCGCCCGGCGGAGCGGACGCGCTTGATGTCGTTCAGCTCCACCAGAAGCTGGCGGAGGGCGAGCGGGGCCTGAGCGCCGTCCGCCGCGTCAAGGCTGCCGGCCATCCCTAGTGGACGCCGAGCCAGTCGAGCAGCATGCGCTCCTGCACCCCGAAGGCGTGCTCGGGGCTGTGGCCGTTCCTGACCATCGGCGCCTTGAAGAACAGCGACAGTTGCTCCTGCACGCCGCCATCGCCGCGCTTCCGGGCGAGGTCCAGCACCCGGGCGATCTCGATCACCAGAGGGGCGGCCAGGATCGAGTCCTTGCAGAGGAAGTTGACCTTGATCTGCATCCGCTGACCGAGGAAGCCGGTGACATCGATGTTGTCCCAGGCTTCCTTGTCGTCGCCGCGCGGCCGGTAATAGTGAATGTGAACCAGGTGATCCTCGACCGGATAACCGAGGATCGAATCCAGCACCGTGCCCTTGGTGTTGAGCTTGGACTGGAGCGAGTCCTTGTCGTTGAGCGCGAGGCCGTCGCGGTTGCCGAGGATGTTGGTGGAGAACCAGCCGTCGACATGGAGTGCCCGCGACTTGAGTGCCGGGGCCAGCACCGTCTTCATCATCGTCTGGCCGGTCTTGCCGTCCTTGCCGGCGACCGGGACGTTCATCTGCCGGGCGAGATCGACGAGCGCCGGGACGTCGGCGGCGACCGACGGGGTGAAGTTGGCGTAAGGAATGCCGTTCTTGATCGCCGCATAGGCGTAGAGCATCGCCGGGCTGATCGCCTCGTCGCTCGCATCGAGGCCGCGCTCAAAGGCGGCGGCCGAGTTCAGCGTCGGGTCGTCAAGGTCGGGCCAGCGCTCCGTCGAGGCGAGATTGACCACCACCACGTCGTCGACGCCGGATTCCTCGCGGAAGCGCTTGAGGTCGTCGGCGATGCAATCGACTGCCTCGCGGTGGTCCTTGGCGACGATGCGGTTGCCGCCGTCGATGTTCTTGCAGAACTTGGCGCTGCCGACCGCCGGCCACGGCTTCATGCCGTTGAGCACCTGGGCGCCGTTCTCGATGTCCTGCTTCGTCAGCACGCCGTGGCCCGCCGCCGCGGCGCCGAGGTCGTCGCCGTTCAGATCCCAGCCGCCGAAGACGAGATCCTTGTACCCGACCATCCCGGCCACCGCGTGACCCGCAAGGGGCAGTCCATCGAGACGGTTCGAGCCGGACTTGATCATCTCGATGCCGGCGATGGCGGTGGTGGCGACGGCCCCCCCCATCCCGACGAAAGCGACGCCGACGCGCCGACCGGGCTGCATGCTCATCGGTAGGGATTGTCCTCTTCAAGGCCCGCGGACCCCGGACGGGGCGCCGGAGCAATCGTTCGCTCGCTCCGCATGGCGGAGGGCAATGCCCCGGGGAGTATTTGGTTCCGAGGCGTGCACGATTTTTTCGCGCCCTCGCGATCGGCCCGAACGGCAGTCACGAGCCTTTCGTTAACCATCTCGACGGAATTCGTGCCGCAAAATGGTCCCAGGCACCGCCCCGGCCTTGTCCCATTGTGGACACACCGGACGGTCAGAGGTGCCGGCAAGCGAAGCACGAAACACGGCGCGGCCCCTGGGGCCGGATCCGCCGAGGACAAAAGGTTCGAGATGGGGGTTTACCCGGAGCCGGCGCCCTGCGCCGACGACGCAGGCCGACTCGTGCCCGAGGCAGGCACCGACACCGTCCGCTGGCTCGATGCCCGCGACGGCCATCATTCTGGAGCGCGCGGCCGGACCCTGTCCCTCGCCGCCTCGCTGAGCCGCAAGGCCGCCGCAGTGCTCGCGGTCGGTGTCGCCTTTGCAGCCTGCCTGCCGCAGGACGCGGTCGCCCCGGCGGCGGAGGCGCATGACCGGATCGACCTCGCCGCCCTCCGTCGGCCGCTCGAGCCCCGAGACCTGTCGCCCGAGTGGCGCGGCCCGACCCTGATCGAGGAGGACCCGAGCACCACGGCGCTGATCCACGACGACCTCGAGCGCTTGCGCCGGGCGATGCGGGGCGAGACGGCGCCAGCGAGCGGCATGCCGGATGAGGCGGCACGCGGCGAAGAGACGGCCCTCGACGAGACACCGGCCCTGGCCCAGCCGTCGGCTCCTGCCGACGCCGCGACCGTGCCGCTTCAGGACGCCGCCCTGTCGCAGGACGGCCTCCCCTCCGACGACCTGTTTCTTCCCGAGGTGATCGCTCTGCCCGAGGAGACGGCGGACGGGCTGGTGATCTTCGGCGACAAGAAGGTGCCGCGGACCCTGGTCGAGACGATCGTGCGGGCGGCCCGCGAGACCGAGACCGACCCCGTCTACCTGATGGCGCTGGCCGACAAGGAATCGAGCTTTCAGCCGAGCGTTCGCGCCGCCACCTCGACGGCGGAAGGGCTGTTCCAGTTCCTCACCGGGACGTGGCTCGAACTCCTGCGCAGCTTCGGCGCCAAGCACGGCTACGCCGCCGAGGCCGAGCTGATCGAGAAGCGCGGCGGGACGCTGGTGGTGCTGAAGGAGGCCGATCGGCGCCGGGTGCTGGGCCTGCGGCGCGACCCCTACCTGGCGAGCCTGATGGCCGGCGAGATGATGAAGCGCGACCGCAGCCGCGTCGAGCAGCGCCTGGGGCGCGACCTGAAGCCGACGGAATGCTACTTCGCCCATTTCCTGGGGGCGGCGAGCGCCGGCAAGTTCATGGAGCTAACGGCCGAGAATCCGCACCAGCCGGCCCAGGCGTCGTTTCGGGCCGCCGCGCGGGCCAATCGCAGCCTCTTCTTCCGCCGCGAGGGCCGGAAGACGCGCAGCCTGACGGTCGCCGAGGTGTATGACCGCCTCGACGGCATGATCGACCAGCGCCTCGACCTGTACCAGCCGGTCGCGGCGATTGCGGAGCAGATCGATACCCGCAGGCCGAGCGAGATGCCCCCCGCGGCCTTGAGCCAGCTCCCCTGATCCCAGCCCCCCGGACCCCTGGCATCTGTTTGAGCGAAGCGACCAAGGGACAGGCGCAGGGTGAAGGTTGCCCGCGCGCCGGGGATATCGTCATAACGCGGGATGCGCCGGCCGGTTCCGGCTCGTTCGGGACTTTTTTGACAGGTCTCTCTCAATGCCCCCCGACCGGGGCCTCGCCGCCGCGCTTGACGTTCTTGAGGATCATCGCCAGGGGCACCGCGCAGGCCGAGACGATGGCGAGCGCCCAGAACACGTCGATATAGGCGAGGAACGCGGACTGGGTCTGCACCTGCTGGCCGATCCAGGCAACGGCCTGGTTCTGGGCATCAAGCGCGCTGGCACCACGGTTGGCGAAGACCTGCGTCGCGGCACGTAAAGTCTCCTGGTAGGCCGGTTCTGAGGGCACGACGTGCTCGACCAGCCGGCTGGTGTGGAATTGCTGGCGGTAGGCCAGGATGTTCTGAGCGAGCGACACGCCCATCGAGCCGCCGACGTTGCGGGCGACGTTGATCAGCGCCGACGCCTGGTCGGTCTGGTCCTTGCTGATCCCTTCGTAAGAGGCAGCGGTGATCGACAGGAAGATCATCGGCAGGCCGATGCCGATATAGATCCGCGACCAGACGAAGAAGCCGAAGTTGAGATCGCCATAGAGGTTCGTCAGGTCATACATCGCGAAGGCGATGATGGTGGCACCCGTGGCGATCAGGTATTTCGGCTGAACGAAGCCCGAGAGGCGGCCGACCACGAACATCATCATCGCGGTGACGACGCCGCCGGGCGAGAGCGCCAGGCCGGCCCAGGTGGCGGTGTAGCCGAAATAGTCCTGGAGCAGTTGCGGCAGGAACTGCGTCGTGGCGATCAGGATGGCGCCGGTGGCGAGCATCACCAGGAAGCAGGAGCCGAACTGGCGTTTGCCCAGCAGGCGCAGGTCGATGACCGGGTTCTTGTGACTCAGCTCCCACGGGATCATCGCGACGAACGACACCACCATCAGGCAGGCGAAGACGACGATGAGGTTGGAGCCGAACCAGTCCTTGCGCTGGCCCTCGTCGAGGACGACTTCGAGCGAGCCCAGGAAGGTCGCCACCAGGACGAAGCCGACGATGTCGAAGCGTACCCCCTCGCGGCGCAGGCGCTTGCGCTCCTCGATCGCCGATTTCGGGTCCTGGACCATCCACCAGATCAGGAACAGAGCGATGACGCCGACCGGCGCGTTGATGAGGAAGCACCAGTGCCAGGAATACTGGTCGGAGAGCCAGCCGCCGAGCGTCGGGCCGACCACGGGCGCGACCACGATGGCGACGCCGTAGAGGGCGAAGGCTTGGCCGCGCTTCTCCGGCGGGAAGGAATCCGCCAGGATCGACTGGGCCAGCGGCGCCATGCCGCCGCCGCCGAGCCCCTGGAGGATCCGGAAGAACAGCAGCGAGTCGAGGCTCCAGGCGAAGCCGCACAGCACCGAGGAGAGCGTGAACAGCGTGATCGCCGCCATGAAGAAGGCTTTTCGGCCGTAGCGCTTGGCGAGGAAGCTCGACGCCGTGAGCACGATCGCGTTGGCGACGAGGTAGCTCGTCACCACCCAGGCCGCCTCGTCGGGGCCCACCGCCAGCCCGCCCGCGATGTAGCGCAGGGCCACGTTGGCGATGGTGGTGTCCAGCACCTCCATGAAGGTGGCGAGCGCCACCACCATGGCGATGATCCAGGGATTGTGGTCGCCGGCGGCGCTGTCGGCGGGGTTCCGGGCCGGGCTCTGGCTGCTCATCGGGTGGCGCCTACCGCACCCGCACCGTCGGGACGATCGACAGGCCGGGGCCGATCGCGACGTCCTTCGGCCAGTCGTCGACGGTGATCTTCACGGGCACGCGCTGCACCACCTTGACGTAGTTGCCGGTGGCGTTCTCGGCCGGCAGCAGGCTGAAGGCAGTGCCGGAGCCCGGCTGGACCGACGCGACCGTGCCGGTGATCTTGCGGTCCGGATAGGCGTCGATCTCGACATCGACCGGCTGGCCGGGCCGCATGTCGGTGATCTGGGTCTCCTTGAAGTTCGCCGTGACCCAGATGTCGTCCGGCACGAACATGCTGAGCGCTTGTCCCGCCTGCGCGAACTGCCCGACTGCGCCGGTGAGGCGGACCACCCGGCCGGGTTGGGCCGTCGTGACGGTCGTGTAGTCGAGGTTCAGCTTCGCCTGCGCCACCTGCGCCCGGGCCTGGGCGAGGCTCGCCTCGGCGCCGGCCTTCTGCGCCTGGAGCGAGCCGATCTGGCGCTGCGCCACCGTCACGGCGGCGTTGGCGCGGTCGAGATTGGCCTGCTGCTGCTGGAGGTTCGAGGTCGATTGCTGCGATTGCTGCACCGAGCCGGCACCGCGCTGGGCGAGGTCCTGGTAACGGGCGGCGTCCTGCTTGGCGAATTGCAGCGCCGCCTGGGTCTGCTCGACCTGGGCCTTCGCCTCCTGGATGCTCCCCAGTTGCGCCTGGATCTGCGCCTCGTAGCCCTGGATCTGGGCCTGGGCCGACTGGACCTGTGCCTGCGCCTGCTGGAGCGCCACCTCGTAGTCGCGGGTATCGATCTGGAACAGCACCGCACCGACTTCGACGTGCTGGTTGTCGGTCACCGGCACGGCGGTGACATAGCCCGAGACCTTGGGCGAGACCGCGAACTGGCGCGCATCCACGAAGGCGTCGTCGGTGCTCTCGTAGGGGTGGATGGAGGTCAGCCAGTACCAGTAGCCGGCGCCGCCCGCGAGCAGGAGCAGCACGGCGCCGAGGGCGAACCAGAGCGGATGACGCCGGATGACATTCGGCTTCTTCTTGCCCGACTCACCGTCAGCCTCGTCGCTTCGCCTCGTCTCGCCGGCCTGCTCGCCCGCAGCCTCGTCCTGCGGCGTGTGCTCGCGCAGGGCGCGGGTGTTTTCGCGGAGCGCACGGGTATTTTCGGCCTGCGCCTCGTCGTTCCGCGTCACGACGGGGACAGGCGCGGCCTGTCCCGCGGGAGCCTCCGCTCCGGGCTGATCGTGCAACATGTCGTGACTTCCACGCACGGCCGGGACATCCCGGCCGAACCCGCAAGGCGCCCGCCTCGACACGAAAGACGCAGCGGCAAGGGCGCCGGTTCCGCAGTGCGGCAAAAAAGTCGGTGCGAGGCCGGGATGAACCGCGATCGCGGGCCGTGGCGTGCAGCCGGGTCCCGGCCCGACGCCGGCGAGGGACGCAGGGGAGATTTCCCAAACCGTAACCTTACCAAAAGTAAACGGAACAGCGGCGCTCCACCCACGTTCACCTCCTGCAAGGCCGGACCTTGGCGGCCCTCATCCCGGAGGATGATCGCATGAGTACCGCTTCTCCCCTTCCGAATACCCAGCATGGCCATGCTTCTTCCTACGGCACGACCATCGATCCGCTCGCCCGCCTCGACGCGATGAGCGCGGGGCTGGCCCGCAACTGGTGGCTGATCGCCCTGCGCGGCGCGTTCGCGATCCTGTTCGGCGCCATCGCGCTGATCGCGCCCGGCGCCACGCTCCTCACCCTGGTGATCTTCTTCTCGGCCTACATGCTGGTCGACGGCATCACCGAGATCGTCGCCGCAGTGCGGGCGGCGGAGCGGCACGAGCGTTGGGGGTATCTCCTGGCGGCCGGCGCGATCAACATCGTGGTCGGCGTCCTCGCCTTCCTGATGCCGGGTACTGCGCTGGTCGCCTTCATCTACCTGATCGCCGCCTGGGCGCTGGTGACCGGCGCCTTGATGATCGCCGCCGCCTTCCGGCTGCACCTCGACCACGGCCGCTGGTGGCTGGGAATCGGCGGAGCGCTCTCCGTCCTGTTCGCGGTCGCGCTCGTCGCCAGCCCGGCTTTGTCGCTCCTCGTGCTCACCTCCTGGATGGGGGGCTACGCCATCGCCTTCGGGGCGTTCATGCTCGTCCTGGCCTTCCGGCTGCGCAGCCGGCATGTCGGGACGGAGCGTGCGATGAGGCAGGCGTGAGCCGGTCGCTCGGTCGCCGGATCCGGCCTAAGCAGATGTCGCCGAAGTGGTCACCGGTTCGTCGGAAAATGCTCTAAGCGGGCGAAGCGTTGGCCTGCCAACGCAAGTCTGCTTAGGGTCTCCTCGCCCGGCGGGGCAAGGCTCTCGCTTGTCAGTAGAGAGAGTGACGAGAGCGTCCTGACTCCCGGACGCTCTCTTGATTGTCTCGCGGGCGGGGATGTCATCGGGACTGGCGTCCAGGACGATGACGCCGAGCAGCCAGTGCAGGGATCTCAATCCCTCCATGCCCGCGCACCTGCGCGGCCAACGCCCGCGGCGGCAGGCGAGGCGACAGCGCATCGTCGCCAGGTCGGGGCCTGCCGGCGCGCAGCCAGGGCCGCACCCTGGTCTGATCCTCCAACCTGGAGAATCCGATCAAAGCCTTCCCCACGCAACGCAGCGACAGACGATCCCCTGATGCCAAAGGTCGTGGACAACGACCTTCGGTTCCGTTCTCGAACTCTCGCCAAGCCCAAGCTCTCAGACGTCTGGCTTGGCATCGACAATGCGAGATCGAACGATGGCCTGAGGCATCAGCCTCTGAGGCGGTTGGGACCCTATGCCGTCGCCTGGCGCAGAGGGGGAGAGGGTTCCAATTCCGCCCCGTCAACACACCGTTAACCGTCATCCCCGACCCTGGCCGGGCCGCTGCGCTCCCCTCCCCTACCGGGTGCCCGCCGCGTCGCAGGTGGTCCTGCGGCACAAGGCGGGTCCCGCCGGCACAAGGATGACCATGCATCTCGTCGTGACCGCCCACACCGCCAACGGCCCGCTCTCGCACCAGCGCGCCTCGCCGGAGGACGCCCTGGAGAAGGCACGGGAACTCGAGGCCGAGGGCCACGACCACGTCGTCATCATCGACATCACCGGCCGGCACTACGCGCTGCCGGAATTCGACAGCCTGTTCCTCAATCCCGGCACCTGACGCCATGTCATCGGTCACGCCGCCCGCGATCACCATCTTCGTCGACGCCGATGCCTGCCCGGTCAAGGACGAGGTCTATCGCGTCGCCGGACGGCACGGCGCCTGCGTCGTCGTGGTGGCAAACAGCTTCATTACCGTGCCCCGCGAGCCGTGGATCGAGCGGGTGATCGTCTCCGACAAGCTCGATGCCGCCGACGACTGGATCGCCGAGCGGGCCGGACCGCAGACGGTCGTGGTCACCGCCGACGTGCCGCTGGCGAGCCGCTGCGTGAAGGCGGGGGCGAGCGTGCTCGCTCCCACCGGCAAGCCCTTCACCGAGTCCTCCATCGGCATGGCGCTCGCCACCCGCGACCTGATGCAGTCCCTCCGGGAAGCGGGCGCCGTGACCGGCGGGCCGAAGCCATTCTCCCCGAAAGACCGCTCCGCCTTTCTCGGCGCGCTCGACCGGGCCCTGATGCGGCTGCGGCGCAACGCCCAGGGCGCCTGACCCCGCTCCCCGCGAACTTCCCCCATCCCGGCGGGTTCCCCTGTCGGCGGCCGTCCGTCGCCGCCGGGAGAGCCAGCATGTCGGTCGAGGAGAACACGGTCCATTACGACAGCCCGGCCGGCGGCTGGGGCTCGGTGCGCGGCATTGCCGAGGTGTTCGGCAAGGAATGGGCGACGCCGCTCGCCACCGAGACCCTGTTTCGCCAGAACAAGCCGAAAGGCTTCATGTGCGTCTCGTGCTCCTGGGCGAAGCCGGCAAACTATCATCCCTTCGAGTTCTGCGAGAACGGCGCCAAGGCGACCCTGTGGGAGCTGACCACGCGGCGCTGCACGCCGGACACGCTCGCCAAGCACACGCTGACCGAGTTGCGCGGCTGGAGCGACTACGATCTCGAACAGCTCGGCCGCCTGACCCACCCGATGCGCTACGACCGCGCCAACGACCGCTACGTTCCTTGCGGCTGGGACGAGGCGTTTCGCGCGATCGGCGCGGAACTGCGCCGGCTCGATCCGAAATCGGTGGTGTTCTACTCCTCCGGCCGGGCCAGTCTCGAAACCTCGTATCTCTACGCGCTGTTCGCCCGGCTCTACGGCCACAACAACCTGCCCGATTCCTCCAACATGTGCCACGAGACGACTTCGGTGGCCCTCAAGACGGTGATCGGCGCCAGCGTCGGCACGGTGGTGTTCGACGACCTGTCAAAATGCGATGCGATGTTCTTCTTCGGCCAGAACACCGGCACCAACTCGCCGCGCTTCCTGCACCCGTTGCAGGAAGCGTCGAAGCGGGGCGTGAAGATCATCACCTTCAACCCGGTGCGCGAGCGGGGGCTGGAGAGCTTCACCAACCCGCAGAGCCCGGTCGAGATGCTGACCCGCTCGTCGACCCCGATCAGCACGCAGTACCATCAGGTCCGGCCCGGCGGCGACATCGCGGTGATGCTCGGCCTGTGCAAGCACGTCTTCGCGGCCGATGACGCCGCCAAGGCCAAGGGCACCCGCATCCTCGACACCGACTTCATCGCCCAGCACACGACGGGGCTGGACGCCTTCGAGGCGAAGGTCCGGGCAACCTCGTGGGAGGAGATCGAGCGCGAATCCGGGATCAGTCGCGCCGACATCGAGGCGGCGGGACAGGTCTATGTCGAGGCCGAGCGGGTTTGCGCCTTCTACGGCATGGGGCTGACGCAGCACGTGCACGGCTTCGAGAACGTCGCGATGGTGGTCAACCTGCTGCTGCTCAGGGGCAATATCGGGCGTGACGGCACCGGCGTGTCGCCCGTGCGGGGCCATTCCAACGTTCAGGGCCAGCGCACCGTCGGGATCTCGGAGAAGCCGGAACTGGTGCCGCTCGATCGCCTCAGCCAGCAGTTCGGGTTCACGCCACCGCGGGAGAAGGGCGTCAACACGGTGGAAGCCTGCGAAGGCATCCTGTCGGGCGAGATCAAGAGCTTCATCGGGTTAGGGGGCAACTTCGTGCGGGCGATCCCCGACCAGGACCGGATGGAGACGGCGTGGACCGGGATGCGCCTCACCGTGCAGGTCGCGACCAAGCTCAACCGCTCGCATCTCGTCAATGGCGAGATCGCCTACCTGCTGCCCTGCCTCGGCCGCACCGAGGAGGACCGCCAGGCATCAGGCCCGCAGGCGGTGAGCATCGAGGACACGTTCAGCTGCATCTACGGCTCGCAAGGCCGACGCACCCCGGCGAGCGACTTTTTGAAATCCGAGGTCGCGATCGTCGCCGGGATCGCCAAGGCGACGCTGGCGCCGAACCCCAAGGTTCGGTGGGACGAGTGGGTCGGCGATTACGGCTTGATCCGCGACGAGATCGCCAGGACTTACCGGGAAGAGTTCCACGACTTCAACGACCGGCTCTGGATCCCCGGCGGCTTCTATCGCGGCAACTCGGCGCGCGAGCGGATCTGGAAGACCGAGAGCGGCAAGGCGGAGTTCACCGCCCCCGCGGTCCTGTCGGCGACGGGCTTTTCCGATGAGCCCGGCCGCTACCGTCTCATCACCATGCGGTCGAACGACCAGTTCAACACCACGATCTACGGCTACAGCGACCGCCTGCGCGGGATCGAGGGCACCCGCGACGTGCTCCTGATGAATCCGGGCGAGATCCGCCGGGCGGGCCTGCGCGAGGGCCAAGTCGTCAGCCTCGTCAGCGATGCCGGCGACGGGATCACCCGGGAGGTGACCGGCCTCACGGTGACGCCGTTCTCGCTGCCGGATGGGTGCCTGGGGGGCTATTACCCCGAGATGAACCCCCTGATGGCGCTCTCGCACCACGACGTCCAGTCGGGGACGCCGGCGGCGAAATCGGTGCCGGTGCGGATCCGGCCGGAGGCCGGCGGCCCGAAGACGGACCGGCGGGAGCCGACGGGGCACGCCGCACATCCGATCTGACGGCCGCCGCTCCCTCATGGCAGGACGGGGCTTGGGCAGGACGGGGCTTGGGCAGGACGGGGCTTGGGCAAGACGGGGCGTGCCGATCCCCTCCCCTGCCCCGCCGCTTGCGCATCAAAATGCCAAGTGCCCGCGCATGACGCACAATTGTGCTTGTGCGGGCGCGAATCGGCGGCTACGAGTGTGATCACAGACACGACACAAGCCGCCCTCGAGAGCGGCTCGAAGTCTGGGGAGGAAGGCCCTCGTCGAGGGCGAGCACCGCCGCGACGCCATCGCGGCGGTGCTTCCGTTTTATCCCTGATCCGACCCGACCGCGCAATCCGGCCAAACGGGCAAGCCTCACGGGCGCGGTCCGTTCAGGGCTCACCGCCGCCCGGCGGGCCGAAATGGTCGAGCAGCCTCAGGACGAGACGGCCGAGCTGAGGGCAACGAGGGCTTGGGTGTGCAGGCCCGCATCCCTGCGGCGGCCCTCGCACGCGACGCCAGCCGCAGGCCGCAGAGGCGTCGCGGTGCGCGACAATCTCCCCCGGCCGGAGACCGTCGCGCGGATGGCATGACCGAGGTCATGCGCCCTGCCCCGGCTCCGGCGGGTCCGGGAACGGCGTCCAGTCGGTGAAGGCGTCAACCTCATAACCATAATCGGTGGTCGCGACGTGCCAGGGCCGGCCATCTCCAACCCGTCCGGGATCCCAGCGGATCACGGCGCGCCGGTCCGGCTCGTCCCGGTGAATGGCGATGATCCAGCGCCCATCCCGGGGGGCGCGATCGATGGGCCTCCAATCGGTCATCGGATGCTCCGCAGCGCGTGCCTGTGCGAGGACCAACGCGCCGGGCCGTCCGGCGTTCGCCTCAGCGCGGGGTCGTGCTCCGCACCAGTCGCTCGCCCGCCTCGCATTCGCGCAGGTAGGTTGCCCGGTTGTCACCGGTGATGCCGCTCCGGTCGGCCTTGGCTTCGCAGACTTGGCGCGCCTCGGCCGGACCCGGATCGGGCGTGTCCTGCGCGAGGGCGACGGCAGGGCTCAGAACGGCGAGAATCAGGAGGGCGTGTCGCATGGCAGGCCTCGATGCGGACAGGGTCTGTCCGGAAGAGGCCCGGCCGGGTGCTTTGGTTCCCGGCCGGAGGCGTGGCGGGTGGCGTCAGGGCCGCGTGCGGCCGGCGCGGTAGGCGGCCAGAATCTCCGGCAACCGGTCGAGGAGGTAATCGGCGAGGCCGGGCTCCGCGCGCTCGTCGAAGGACAGGGCGACCCGGTCGGGGCTCCGCTCGATCCGGGCGATGCCGCGGCCGGCCTCGTCGCTCCAGACCTGCGGCGCCGGGCGCGGCACGGCGGGAGGCGCCAGGGCGTTGAGCACCGCAGCGAAGCGCTCGTTGGTAGGCTTGTCCCGGAATCCGGGATCGGCGAGCAGGTCCGCGATTTGGCCGGGCTCCGCCGTCCGGACCCGCTCGGCGAGCAGCATCCAGCGCGGCCGCCCGGCGGCCGGGGCCGGGCCGATCGCCCGGACGATCTCCGCCGGCACGGTCCGGGCCACCGAGATCAGGGTCGAGAGGTCGCCCTTGCCGACGCCCATGGCGGCGGTGATCGTGGCGCGCGGGAAACCATGCTCCTCGAGCCGGAGCGCGAAGAAGGCCCGCTCGATATAGCTCAGATCCTGCCGCTCCAGGTTCTCCTTGCCCTGGGCCACGACCAGCTCGGCATCGGTGAGCGGGCGGACCACGGCGCGCACCGCCTGTGCGAGGTGCCGCGCCGCCTGGATGCGCCGGCGGCCATAGGCGACCTGATAGCGATCGGGGGCCGAGGGGTGCGGCCGCACCAGGATCGGCACCTGCTGGCCGCTCTCGCGGATGCTCTCGACGAGGGCCGCGAGGCCCGGATCGTTGGCATCCGCCACCCGGTCGGCGATGAAGGAATCGTCGATCCGCTCCGGCTCGATCTCGACCACGACGGTCCCGGCCTCGATCTCCGCCGCGGCGTCGGCCCGGGCCGCCAGGCCCCGCAGGGTGCTGCTCATCGCCCGCACCGCGCCGCTGCGGCTTCGCTCCGGGGCGCGGGCGTTTGCAGCTGCAAACTCGGGCTCGGGCGGCGGCGGGTTTGCAGCTGCAAACGCCTCGGGATCCGGCGCCGGCGGCGCCTCGGGGGAAGCGGGCTTCGCGGCCGGCCGGGCCCCGAACAAGGCGTCGAGGTTCGACTTGCGGCTCATGACCGGCCCCAGGCGCGGCGGATCAGGGCCTCGATCTCGCCATTGACCGCCTCCAGCGATTCGAGCGCGCGGTCATAGGTCGAGCGGGTCACGCTCTCGCGGCCGATCTCGTAGAGGGTCTGCTTCGACAGGCCGGCATCCGAAACCGCCGAGGACTTGAGCATCGGCGCGGTCAGCACCGCATCCTCGAACAGGGTGCGCAGCATGCCGACGATCCGGGTCTGCGGCGCATCCTGCTGCTCGTAGCGGGTCACGAGATAGCGCAGCCAGTCATATTGCAGCCGCCCGCCGGATTCCGCCACCACGCCGAGCAGGTCCTCGGTCATCGCCAGGAACTGGCTCATCGAGGCGACGTCGAGCATCTGCGGATGGACGGTGATGAGAAGCGACGTCGCGGCGCAGAGCGCCGAGAGGGTCAGGTAGCCGAGCTGCGGCGGGCAATCGATCACGACGACGTCGTAGGATGCGGCCACCGTCTCGATCGCATGGGCGACCCGGTCGAAGAACAAGGGGTCGCCGGCCCGGCGGCGGTTCAACGCCCGCGGCGTCTCGTGCTCGAACTCCATCAGTTCGAGATTCGCCGGAACGAGGTCGAGGCCGGTGAAATAGGTCGGGCGCACCACGTCGCGGAGCGGCCTGGCGTCGTCGTAGCGGATCGCGCCGTAAAGGGTTTCGTCGGCCCCGACATCGAGTTCGGGCTGCACGCCCAACAGGGCCGAGAGGCTGGCCTGCGGATCGAGATCGATGGCAAGCACCCGGTAGCCGCGCAACACCAGGGACTGGGCGAGGTGGGCGGTCGTGGTGGTCTTGCCCGATCCACCCTTGAAGTTCGCCACCGCCACGACCTGGAGGTGCTCGGCGCCACTGCGGCGCGGCTGGTAGCGCCGGCCGCCCCGCGTGTTCTCGTCCAGATAGGACCGCAGCCCGTGGATGTCGGCGAGGGAATAGGACCGGCGCCCGTTGGCCGAGACATCCGGCTGCGGCCCGAGCCCGTCGGCGGCGAGCTGCTGCAACCGCGACACGGTCACGCCGATGATCCGGGCGGCCTCGGTCGAGGTGAAGCGGCGCAGGCCCTTGGCGGCGGTGGGCGGAAACAGCCCGGAGGAGATCGCCTGGAGCTGCTCGCGCAGCGTCGCCGCGTGGGCGCCGATCATCGCGGCAGGCGCCACCGGGGCGGGGGGTTGCAGCGGCATCGGTTGATTCATCCTCGCAAGCCCTGTTTGCAGAAAATTCGCCGGTTCGGCGTTCAAACTGCAATTGGCGCGTTTCAGCCCCGATTGGCAATTGCCCCCGCGCCACCGGCACAAGCTCCGCGCAAGGATCGCGCCGATCTTGCGGGCGAGCAGCCGGGGGAGGGGGCCCGGGCTCCCCCCGACATCGCCAGCGACCCGTCCCGACCAGCCTGCGACCCCGCACCAAAGGAGCGGCGCCGGAAGCGTCGGCGCATGTCCTCCGGGCGCCCGATCCGGCCCGCTGCCCGATCGCGGCGAGGCGGGATCCAGACGCCCCGTAACGCCCGGCCCTGCCTGGGAAATCCGTAAGCTTGACGGAATTCTCACCCAAGGTCCGGCCCGTGATTTGCGAGCTGTTAAGCTGTTCGGAGTTGAGTGTCACCCATCCACCCGAATCGGACCGCCCGATTCGCAGTGGATCGGAAATTTCCCTAAAATACACGCTCGAAAATTTACCAAGACTTAGGTCAAAGATTGCAATCTCATCTGCCGGATGGGATGCTCGTGTCATACAGGAAGGTGGTGCCAGATGGTCGATATCTCTGACATTCGAGATGTGCTGAAGTCGCTGGAGTCGCTGAAGAGCGTGGTCGACAGCCTGTCCGACGACGACGATCTGTTCGAGAAGGGGCTGGATTCCTTCGGCTCGGTGCAACTGATGCTGGCCCTCGAGGAGCGGTTCGACATCGAGTTCCCCGATTCGGCTCTGGGCCGGCGCTCGTTCTCGACCATCCGCATCATCCGGGACACGGTGTCGGGCTTGTCCCAGCAGGAGGCCGCATGAACATGCACGTCGAGGTCGCGGCGACCCTGCCGGCCGCGACGTCAGCCCCGGTGGACGCCCTCGATGCGCGGGCCAAGCGCGTCGCGGATGTCGCCGCCCGCCACGCCGACGCGGTTGACCGCGAGGGTCGGTTCCCGGCCGAGGCGATCGCCGCGCTCAAGGCCGAGCGCCTGCTCGGCATCCAGGTCCCGCGCTCCTTGGGCGGGGAGGGGGCCTCGATGAGCGAGATTGCCGAGCTGTGCGCCATCCTTGGGCGCGCCTGCTCGGCCTCCGCGATGGTGTTCGCGATGCACCACATCAAGCTCGCGAGCCTCGTCACCCACGGCCTCGAGAGCGCCTGGCACTGCACCCTGATGGAGCGGATCGCGGCCGAGCAGTTGCTGATCGCCTCGTCGACCACCGAGGCCGGCATCGGCGGCGACCTGCGCAACAGCCTCTGCGCCGTCCAGGCGGACGGCGACACGTTCCGCCTGACCAAGGAAGCGAGCGTCATCTCCTACGGCTCCCAGGCCGACCTGATCCTGGCCACCGCCCGCCGCCACAAGGACGCCGCCACCTCCGACCAGGTGCTGGTGGCCCTGCTCGCCGACCAGATCACCCTCGAGCGCACCAGCGTGTGGGACACGCTCGGCATGCGCGGCACGTGCAGCGACGGCTTCCTCCTCAAGGCCGAGGGGCTGCCCCTCGTCCAGGTGATGCAGAAGCCCTTCGCGGAGATCGCCGCGCAGTCGATGCTCGCCGCCTCGCACCTGCTCTGGGGCAGCGTGTGGTTCGGCATCGCTGCTTACGCGGTCGACCGCGCCCGCGCCTTCGTGCAGAGCGAGGCCCGCAAGAAGCCGGGCCAGGTGCCGCCGGGAGCGCTTCGTCTCGCCGAGGCCGCCAACGCGCTCCAGGCGATGAAGAGCACGGTGGTGGCCGGGCTCGCGCGCTACGAGGACGCCAAGGGCGACCCCGACAGCTTAAGCGCGATCGGGTTCTCGATCATGCTGAACAACGTGAAGACCACGGTCTCGGTCCAGTCCGTCGACATCGTGCAGCGCGCCCTCTCGGTGGTCGGCATCGCGGGCTACAAGAACGGCACCCCGTTCAGCCTCGGCCGGCAGCTGCGCGACGTCCTCTCGGCGCCGCTGATGATCAACAACGACCGCATCCTCTCCAACACCGCCAACCTTCTGCTGGTGCAGAAGGGCAGCGGCAAGCTCCTGAGCGCGTGATGGACCAGAGCCTCTCCTCCGACCTCCTTCCCGTCGCCGACGAGACCGAGGCGCCCGCGCCGCTCTCGTTCCTCGACCGCCTGTTCGACCGCGGCCTCCTGATCCGCACCGGGGTCGACGGGCTCTATGGCCGCTCCGGCGCCTTCGAGAGCGTGGTCGAAGCCCTCGACCGGCTGGTCTCGCGCATCGGCGCGGCCGACGGCGCCGAGGCCCTGCGCTTCCCGCCCGGCATGGCCCGGTCGAGCTTCGAGCGCAGCGGCTATCTCAAGGGCTTCCCGCACCTCGCCGGCACGGTGCACAGCTTCTGCGGCAACGAGGCCGACCACGCCCGCCTTCTCGCCTGCCTCGATGCCGGCGAGGACTGGACCGCCAAGCAGGCCGCCACCGACATCGTGCTGACCCCGGCCGCCTGCTACCCGCTCTACCCGGTCGCTGCCGCCCGCGGCCGGCTGCCGGAGGACGGGTTGCTGTTCGACCTGCAATCCTACTGCTTCCGGCACGAGCCGTCGCTGGAGCCGACCCGCATGCAGCTGTTCCGCATGCGCGAATACGTCCGCATGGGCACGCCCGAGCAGGTGCTGGCCTTCCGCGAGCTGTGGCTCCAGCGCGGCAACACGATGATGAGCGATCTCGGCCTGCCGCTCGCCATCGACCCGGCCAACGACCCGTTCTTCGGCCGCGCCGGCAAGATGCTCGCCAACAACCAGCGCGCCCAGGCGCTCAAGTTCGAGCTGAACGTGCCGGTCAACAGCGAGGACAAGCCGACCGCCTGCCTCAGCTTCAACTACCACCAGGACCATTTCGGCACGACCTGGGGCATCCAGCAGGCCGACGGCTCGGTGGCCCACACGGCTTGCGTCGGTTTCGGCCTGGAGCGGATCACCCTCGCGCTGCTGCGCCATCACGGCCTCGATCTCGACGCCTGGCCGGCGACCGTGCGCGCCCAGCTCTTCGGCTGAGGCCGCGATGTCGGCTGCCCTCGCCCATGTGACGCGGGATCCCGTGATCGAGGCGCCGCGGACGGAGACGTCCGCGGCCCCCGTCCTTCCCCGGCCCCTGCACGTCCCGCACGCGCTCCACGCCCCCGACCGGACCTGGCCGGAGACGAACTGCTACGTCGATCTCTGGATCGAGCTGCTGCACCTGCGCGGGCTCGCGCCCGAGGCGATGCTCGGCTTCACCCTGCGGCAGGATTTCGAGGGCGACCAGTTCACCTTCTTCAAGCCGAAGGCCGCCGACATCGAGGCGCTCTACGGCCTGGAGATCCTGGAACTCGCGCTCTACGAGGATCTGGAGAGCCACAGCCTGATCCAGGCGGCCCGCGGGCTGCCGGTGCTGGTCGAGGTCGACGCCTTCTTCCTGCCCGACACCGCTGGCACCACCTATGGCCGCGAGGCGTCGAAGACCACGATCGCGATCCTGGCCCTCGATCCGGCGCGTCGCTTCCTCGACTACGTCCACAATGCCGGCCGCTTCCAGCTCGACGGCGCCGATTACGACGGCATCTTCGCCAAGGGGCGTCTTCTGCCCTATGCCGAGTTCGTGAAGCCGTGCGGCCAGCCCTTGAGCCCGGCCGAATTGCCGGGCGCCGCGCTGGCGCTGCTGCGCCGGCACCGCGGCCACGCCCCGACGGCCAACCCGGTCACCGCCTTTCGCGCGGCGCTGTCGGGCAAGGCGGACGCCTTCGTGCAACGGCCGCTCACCGCCTTCCATGCCTACGCCTTCAACACCACCCGCCAGCTCGGGGCCAATTTCGAGCTTCTGGGCAGCCATCTCGCCTGGCTGACGGAGGCGGGCGTGGGGCCGTTCGGCGAGGCGGCGGAGGCGGCGACGCGGCTCGCCCAGGAGGCCAAGGCGTTCCAGTTCCAGCTCGCCCGCGCCTTCGCCCGCGGCAAGCTGGCGGGACTGCCCGAGCGTCTGACGGCAGCCGAGGCGACCTATGCGGCGGTGTTCGACGCGCTCGACCGCGCCCTCGCCACGGAGTGAGACCAACGGTCGTTGGAAACGACCTTCGGTTCCGCTCTCGAATGTTCGCCAAGCCTCTGGTTTGGCATCGAAAATTCGAGATGGGTCAGCGGCCTCGTCGATCTCGGGCTTGCCCGAGATCGAATCGATGCGTCAGCATCCTGGGCCGTTGGCATGACAGAGCATTGTCCGACGAAGTGGATACCGGTTCGTCGTAGACAATGCGGCACAATCAACGAGCGAGAGCGCTTCGCGATGGCAACGCAATCGTGAAGCGCTCGAGCCTGTTGGTGAGCGCGACGGGCCTGCCTCCACCGCGTCATTCCGGGGCCGCGAAAGCGGAGCCCGGAATGACGCGAGGGGGCCACTACCGTCGATCACCTCAGACAGTCTCCGAGAGCATGTCCGATCGGCGGGACAGGCGCCGCGTGTCTTCATTTCCATCCCTCGAACAGGCTCCGACACCGGCATGGCCCTTCTGCGCACCGTCGACCGGGCCCTCGACGGTCCGTGGGACATGATCGTCACCGAACCCGGCGCCTGCGCCGGCCCGGGCGATCTCGACACGCTCACCGGATTCATCCCCGCCCCGGTCCCCGGCACCGCGGCCGGCGCCCTGCGCGCGGCCGGCCGATGGTCGGATGCGGTGCCGACGCCGCTGCACGGCTCCGACATCTGGTACCGCACGACACTCTCGGGCAATGGCCGCGAGATCCTCCGCTTCGAGGGGCTGGCGACGCTCTGCGAAATCTGGCTCGACGGCCACCTCCTGCTCAGCTCCCGCTCGATGTTCCTCGCCCACGAGATCGCGGTCGATCTCGACGGCCGCCATACCCTCGCGCTCGCCTTCCGCTCGCTGGCGCAGGATCTCGCCCGGCCGCACAAGCGCGGCCGCTGGCGGCCGCAGCTCGCCACCCCCGGATCGCTGCGCCACGCCCGCACCACCTTGCTCGGCTTCATGCCGGGCTGGTGCCCGAGCGTCGACGCCGTCGGCCCCTACCGGCCGATCACCCGGAGAGGGGAGGGGGGGCGGCCCACCGGCATCGACCTGCGGGCGAGCGTCGAGGACGGGACCGGGATCCTGGCCGCCGGCCTGACCCTGCCGGCGGGCGGCGGCCCCGTCATCCTCCGCTGCGACGGCCGCGAGAGCGTGCTCACCGAGACCACACCGGGCCGGTTCGAAGGCCGGCTGGCGCTGCCAGGCGTCGCCCTGTGGTGGCCACACACCCATGGCGAGCCGCGCCTGCACGCCGTCACGGTCGAGGCCGGGGGCGAGACGTTCGATCTCGGCCGGGTCGGATTCCGCACCGTCACGATGCGGCGCACCTTCGCGGACGGCCTGAGCCTCGCGGTCAACGGTGTGCCGGTCTTCTGCCGGGGCGCCTGCTGGACCCCGCCCGATCTCGTCGGTCTGCCGGGCGACCGCGACGCCTATGCCCCGCTCCTCGCCCTCGCGGTCGAGGCCGGCATGACCATGATCCGGGTCGGCGGCACGATGCTGTACGAGGGCCAGGCTTTCCACGACCTGTGCGACGAATGCGGCCTCCTGGTCTGGCAGGACCTGATGCTGGCGAATTTCGATTATCCGACCGACGATCCCGCCTTCCGGTCGGCGCTCGGGTCCGAGATCGCGCAACTCCTCGACCGGCTCCAGGCTTCGCCCTCGCTCTGCGTCGTCGGCGGCGGCAGCGAGGTCGAGCAGCAGGCGGCGATGCTGGGCTTTCCGGAATCAGCCTGGCGCGCCCGGGCGGTGGAGGCGATGCTGCGCGAGGCCGTCGCCGCGCGCCGGCCGGACCTCGTCGTGGTGCCGAACTCGCCCTCGGGCGGCGACCTGCCGTTCTCCACGAATGCGGGCGTGACCCACTATTATGGCGTGGGCGCCTATTGCCGCCCGTTCGAGGATGCCCGCCGGGCCGAGGTGCGCTTCGCCTCCGAGTGCCTCGCCTTCGCCAACGTGCCGGACCCGGTCTCCTTGACGGAAGCGGGCCTGACCGACCCGCGCGATCCCGCCTGGGCCCGCTTCGTCCCGCGCGACCGCGGCGCCGACTGGGACTTCGAGGGCGTGCGCGACCATTACGTCGGCGCCCTCTACGGCGTCGACCCGGAGGCCCTGCGCCGCGACGATCCCGAGCGCTACCTGACCCTCGGCCGCGCGGCCGTCGCCGAGGTGATGGAGGCGACCTTCGCCGAGTGGCGCCGCAACGGCTCGATCACCGCCGGCGGCCTGGTCTGGCTCTACCGCGACCTCGCTCCGGGGGCGGGCTGGGGCGTGGTCGACGTGACGGGGCGGCCGAAATCGGCCTGGTACGCCCTCAAGCGCGCCTTCCGGCCGGTCCAGGCCGTGCTGTCGGACGAGGGGCTGAACGGCCTCCACGCCCATCTGATCAACGAGACCGCCGAGGCGATCGACGCCACCCTCACGCTGACCTTCGCCACAGCCGCCGGCAAGGCCGTGGCGAAGGCTGAGCGGGCCTTGACGCTCGGGCCCCGCGCGACGGTCTCGCTCTCCTCGGCCACTCTCCTCGGCCGCTTCTTCGATGCGACCGTGGCCTACCGCTTCGGCCCGGCGGCGCACGACCTGGCGCATCTGCGGCTTTGCCGCACCGATGGGACATTCCTCGCCGAGGCGTTCCAATTCCCGGTCGGGCGGGACGCGGAACCGCGGGAGATCGGCCTCTCCGCTGCTGTCGTCGACGACGGCGGCGATGTCGTGCTGCGCATCGCGACGGAGCGGCATGCCCGCGGGGTGCATGTCATGCTCGACGGCGCAGGGCGCCCGTCAGACAACTGGTTCCCTCTGGCACCGAGGGGAGAACGCCGTCTCACCTTCATCGGTGCCGAGCGGCCGTGCGGGACGGTGCGGGCGGTGAATGGGAGCGAGGTGGTGCGGTTCTGATCACTCCCCCCGCCGCAACTCCGCCAGCGGCGCCGTCAGCGTGCACACCACGCCCTCGGGCGGGTAATGCGTGGCGACCTCGCCATCGACGGTGCCGGCCAATCCCCGTTCGATCAGGCGCGAGCCGAAGCCCTTGCGGGTCGGCGGCGTCACGCGGGGACCGCCATGTTCCTGCCAGCGCAGGGCGAGCACGGGGTCGGCCGGGTCGGTGATCGTCCAGTCGAGGGTGACGTGGCCGTCGGGGCTGCGCAAGGCGCCGTACTTGACCGCGTTGGTGGCGAGTTCGTGCGCCATCAGGGCCAGCGAGAGCGCCGCCCGCGCCCCGCACGGCACCGGCGGTCCCTGGAGACGGAAGCGTCCGGGCCGGCCGTCGTCGTGGATCGCCAGCGCGCTGTCGAGCACCGCCCGCAGGTCGGCGCCCTCGCCCTCGCCGGTCAGCAGGATGTCGTGCGCCTTGCCGAGCGCCACCAGCCGGGCCACCAGCGCCTCGCGGGCCGCCGCCGGATCGGTGGCGTTGCGCAGGGTCTGCACGGCGATGGCCTGGACCATCGCCAGGGTGTTCTTGAGCCGATGGCTCAGCTCGCGGTTGAGGATCTCCTGCTGGGCTTCCGCCGCCTTGCGGGCCGAGATGTCGTGGCTCACCGCCGCGAAGCCCTCGAAGGCCCCGCCGGCCCCCCGCAGGGCGAAGAGGCTGTAGCGCACCGGCACCACCGCCCCGGTGGCGAGGTTGCGCAGGCGGAACTCGCCGCTCCAGGACCCAGCGGACCGGGTGGCGGGCAGGATCGTGGCGACGGCGACGGGGAGGTCGTCCGGGGTGAAGACGTCGGTCAGGCGTGCCGCCCGCGCCGCGTCCTCGCTCAGGCCCACCAGGGCCCGGCCGGCCTGGTTGAGGTAGACGATCTGGCCATCCGCATCCGCGATGGCGATGAAATCGCTCGACTGCTCGGCAAAGAGCGCGAGGCGGCGCTCGGATTCGCGCCGCTCCGCCTCGGCGCGATGGCGCTCGGTGAGGTCGAGCATGGCGCCGATCATCCGCACCGCGCGTCCGGCCTCGTCGCGGATCACCGAGCCGCGGTCGAAGACATGCGCGTAGGAGCCGTCGGCGCGGCGGAAGCGGTACTCGTCGCTCCAGACGGTGTCGGCCCCGTCGATGACGGCATGGACCGAGGCGTCGATCCGGGCGCGGTCGTCCGGATGGATGTGATCGATCCACCAGAGGCCGGTCGGCGCGACGTCCGCGGGGGCGTGGCCATAGGCGGTCTCCAGCGCCTCGTTCCAGAGCACGTGGTCGGTGGAGAAGTCCCAGTCCCAGATCGCGTCCCGGGTGGCCTGCGCCGCCCGGCGGTAGCGCTCCTCGGCGGCCTGCGCCACCCGCAGGGCCGTCTGATGCTCCGCCACGGCCCGGCGCAGGGCGAACTGTCCCATCACCTGGCGCGCCAGAGCCACGAGGTCGCCGGCCTCGGCGGCGGTCAGGCCCTCCGGCCGCGGGACGTAATCGATCACGCAGAGCGTGCCGAGCACCTGTCCCCCCGGCGTGCGCAGGGGCGCCCCGGCATAGAACCGGATGCCCGGCGAGGCGGTGACGAGCGGGTTGTCGCGGGTGCGGGGATCCTCGCTCAAGTCCGGGATCACGAAGAGTGCGCCCGGATGCGTCAGAGCATGGGCGCAGACCGAGCGGCTCAGATCGGTCTGCGGGAACGGAAAGCCCGTCCGGGCCTTGAACCATTGCCGGCTGCCGGCGACCAGGCTCACCAGGGCCACCGGCGTGTCGCAGACCCGACTCGCCAGGCGCACCACGTCGTCGAATCCCTGCTCGGGCAGCGTGTCGAGAATGGCATACGAGTCGAGCGCGGCGAGGCGGTCGGGATCGCACACGGCAATTGGCGGATCGGACGGGCGGGACATTCAGGGCCGGCGGCTTCGGTCCCGGCTCTTACCCCGAATCCGGCCGTTGCGTCACGGGCGATCGCATTAGTCGATCACCTCGACGACGCGGCGCGTCCCGGGCTCGACCAGCACCGGGTGGTCGTTGACGATGGTGTAGTTGAGGCCCTTGAGGGCGAATTCCGGCGGCACGTCGTAGTAGATCACGCCTTCGGGCGGCAGCACCGTGCCGACGCGCAACGGACCGTCGTAGCGGAAGGACGGCCGGCGCTCGCCCGCGGCGTAGATGCGAAAGCGCTCGCGCCGGTCGATGCCCAGGATGCCGTTGGCGGTGCCGACGGCGGCCCCGATGGCCCCGCCCACCACCGCCC
>NZ_LABX01000154.1 GCF_001043915.1 Methylobacterium aquaticum
GCCGATCGTCGTCACCGGCCTCCTCCCGCGATCCATGCGGCGATCGCCCGGCTCTCCTCGTCCGAGAACCCCTTGGCGATTCGGGTCATCACCGTGGCCGGGCGGGCACCCGACCGGAACGCCGCGAGCGATGCCGCGATGTCCTCGGCCGAGTGGCCGGCGAGGCCCGGCACCGCCCCACCCGGGCCGCCGTGGCACCCCGAGCAGGACGAGGCGCCCGGCGGCGAGGCCGCCGCCGGGGTGACGGCGGCGAGCAGGACGAGCAGAAGAGCGGTCCTCACGCGCGCTTCAGGTCCGTGCGGCTCGCCGGAATCTGACGCACCCGCTTGCCGGTGGCGGCGAAGACCGCGTTGAGTACGGCGGGCGCCGCCACGGCGATCGTCGGCTCGCCGACGCCGCCGATGAAGCCGCCCGACGGCATCAGGATCGCCTCCACCTTCGGCATCTCGTCGAGGCGGAGCACCGGGTAGGTGTCGAAGTTGGTCTGCTCGATCCGTCCGTCCTTCACCGTGCACTCGCCGTAGAGCGCCGCCGACAGCCCGTAGACGAAGGACCCGGCGACCTGCGCCTCGATCTGCTGCGGATTGACCGCGACGCCCGGATCGGTGGCGGCGACGATGCGGTGCACCTTGATCTTGCCGTCATCGCCGACCGACACTTCCGCCGCGGCCGCCACGTAGCTGCCGAAGCCCATGATCTGGGCGAGGCCCCGATGCACACCTGAAGGCGGCTTGGTGTCCCAGCCGATCCGCTCGGCCACCGCGTTCAGCACGGCGAGGTGCTTCGGATGCTTCTCCATCAGCTTGCGCCGGAAGGCGAGCGGGTCTTTCCCGGCCGCATGCGCCACCTCGTCGAGGAAGCATTCGAGGTAGATCGCGTTCGGGTTGGTGTTCACGCCGCGCCAGAAGCCCGGGATGATCGGTGGGTTGCGCATCGCGTGGTCGATGAGGAGGTTCGGGATCGTGTAACCGATGGCCGCCTCCGCCCCGCCGGGATTGAGGCCCTGGAACACCACCGGGTCCTTGCCGTCTGCGCCCAAGCGTCCCGGAATGATGCCGGCCAGGATCGACTGACCGGAGATCCGCATGTGCAGGCCGGTGAGGTTGCCGCTCTCGTCGAGCGCCGCCCGCATCCGGCACTGGGTGACCGGGTGGTAGCGGCCATGGGTCATGTCCTCCTCGCGGGTCCAGATCAGCTTGACCGGGGTCCCGGGGAGTTCCTTCGCGATCAGCACCGCCTGGCGCACCCAGTCATGGGTGGCGCCGCGCCGGCCGAAGCCGCCGCCGAGGTGAATCTTGTAGACGTCGCATTGCCGGGCCGGGAGGCCGGCCGCCTCGGCCGTCGCGGCGAGAGCCGCCTCGCCGTTCTGGGTCGGAGTCCAGACCTCGCACCGCTCCGGCGTCCAGCGCGCCGTCGCGTTCATCGGCTCCATCGTGGCGTGGTTCTGGAACGGGTAGGCATAGGTCGCCTCGACGACCTTGGCGGCGCCCTTAAGCGCAGCGCCAGCATCCCCGGCCTTGTTGCCGATGAAGGCTTCCGGCGCGTCGAGGCCCTCCTTCAGCATCGCCGCGATGGTCTCGCTCGAGACTTTGGCGTTCGGCCCCTCGTCCCAGACGATCGCGAGCGCCTCGACCGCCTTCTTGGCGCGCCAGAACGTATCGGCCACCACCGCGACGGCGCTGTCGCCGACCCGCACCACCTTGCGCACGCCGGGCATCTTTTCCACGGAGGCGGCATCGACGCTCTTCACCGTGCCGCCGACCACCGGGCAGTCGCGGATCGCCGCGTTGAGCATGCCCGGCAGCATCAGGTCGATGCCGTAGATCTGCGAGCCGTCGGTCTTCTCCACCGTATCGAGGCGTTTCAGCGGCTTGCCGGCGATGATCCAGTCCTTCGGGTCCTTCAGGACCACGTCCTTCGGCGGCTCCATCCGCCCGGCGGCCTCCGCGACCTTGCCGAAGGTGGTGGAGCGGCCGGATGCCGGATGGCGGATGACCCCGCGCTCGACCCGGCACTCGCCGGGCGGAACCGTCCATTCCTGGGCGGCCGCTGCGACCAGCATCGTCCGGGCGGCGGCCCCGCCCTGGCGGACGGCGACGTAGGATTCACGGATGCCGCGGCTGCCGCCGGTGGAGAAATCGCCCCAGGCGCGGCCGCGGGCGAGGTTCTGGCCCGGGGTCGGGTACTCGGTCGTGACCTTGGTCCAGTCGCAGCCGAGTTCCTCGGCGACGAGCTGGGCAAGGCCGGTCAGCGTGCCCTGGCCCATCTCCGAGCGGGCGATGCGGATCACCACGGTCTCGTCCGGGCGCACCACCACCCAGGCATTGACCTCGGGCGAGGTCGCACCGGGCGCGGCCTGCGCACCGGCCAGGTCGAAGCCGAGGGCCAGGCCGCCGGCCGCGGCGGCGGACCCGGCGAGGAAGAAGCGGCGGGAAAGGGCGGGGGAGGCGGTCATGGTCATGGCGTGTCCCCTCAGCCGCGGCCGGTCTCGCCGCCCTCGGCGGCAAGCGCGATGCCGGCGAGCACCCGGCCATAGGTGCCGCAGCGGCAGATATTGGTGATCTCCTGGCGGATCTCGGCCTCGCTGGGCTTGCGATTCTGCGCCAGCAGGGCGGCGGCGGCCATGATCATGCCGGACTGGCAGAAGCCGCATTGCGGCACGTCGAGCGCCGCCCACGCCTTCTGCACCGGATGGGACCTGTCGGGGCTCAAGCCCTCGATGGTGACGATCCTCTGGTTCGGCTCGACGGCCGAGACCGGCATCGAGCAGGAGCGCACCGCCTGCCCATCAATGTGGACCGTGCAGGCGCCGCACTGGGCGATGCCGCAGCCATATTTGGTGCCGGTGAGGCCGACCTGCTCGCGGATCACCCAGAGCAGTGGCGTGTCGGGCTCCACCTCGACCTCGCGCACGGAGCCGTTCACGTTCAGGCGTATCATGGGCGTTTCCGTCGGTTAGCCTGCGGGAGGGCAGGCGCGTGGGGCACCGCCCGGGGGCGATCGGTTCGCACCTTTTAGCTATAACAACTTCGCGGTGGCCGGCCGTGCCTGTCAATTGACGGATGCGCGAGCGACGGAGGGTCAACCGCGGATGGCGTGCCATTCCGCACCTGGCCAGATAAGCTCGACGCGCCGCTTCCTCGCCGCTTCACGGCCGAAGACCTGCGGCTGATGCTGGCTGCCGGAATCCTGCATGAGGACGAGCGGGTCGAACTCCTGGATGGCGAGCTGGTCGAGATGGCGGCGAAGGGCTTCGCGCATGACGTCGTGAAGAACGCGCTGATGCGCCGTCTCGTCCGTCCTCTCCCGGCGACGATCGATCTCGGCATCGAGGGCACGCTCCAGCTCGGGCCGGGCCTGCTGCTGGCGCCGGACCTTCTTCTCGCTCCGGTGAGCGCCCGCCGCGCCTCGCCGGAGGGGTTCTGCACCATCGAGGGGCCGGAGATCCCGCTGGTGATCGAGGTCGCGGCCTCGAGCCTCGCCGATGACCGGCGCCGCAAGGCGGCGTTCTACGCGCGGCACGGGGTGCGGGAATACTGGGTGGTCGACGCGCAGGAGCGCGGGGCCTGGATGCACCGGTCGCCGGTCGAGGGGGTCTGTCGCGACGTGACGGAACTGTCCCGGGACGCGACCTTGCGGCCGGAGGCGGCGTCCCTCGCGGGAGTCACGGTACCGCTCCCGGATCTCGGCTGATGCCGGGTCCGAGAGGGGCCGGGTGATCCCGGGGCGTGTCCGGGATCCGCAATCGAGGCCGGATCGCGTCAGGCCAGCATCGTCTTGACGAGGCCGCTCGCCTTGGCGAAGTCCATCCGGCCGGCATACTGGCCCTTCAGGGCGGCGATCACCTTGCCCATATCCTTCGGCGAGGCGGCGCCGGTCTCCGCGATGGCGGCCTGGATCGCCGCGCGGGTCTCGTCCTCGTCCATCTGCTGGGGCAGGAACTGGGCGATGATCGCCACCTCTGCGCGCTCGCCCTCGGCGAGTTCGGGTCGGCCGCCCTGCTCGTAGACGCCGGCCGATTCGGTGCGCTGCTTGATCATCTTCTGGAGCAGCGAGAAGATCTCCTCCTCGGAGAGCGGCTCCTTGCCGAGGCCGCGGGCCTCGATGTCCCTGTCCTTGAGCGCCGCCTGGATCAGCCGGACGGTGGCGAGCTTCGCCTTGTCGCCGGCCTTCATGGCTTCCTTCATCTCGGCGGTGAGGCGCTGGCGCAGCATGCCGGTCTCCTGGTCTTCTGGTTGTCGTGCTGGGCACTTGAACGGTGAGGCACTTGAGGGGATAGCGGGGCGTCCCCAGATTGACCGGGCCGCCGCCGGCCTCGTAAACAGCCGGCCGCGCCCGTCGGCCGTGCCCGGCCGCGACATAAGCGAGTTCACGATCATGCTGCAAGACGACGCGGCCGCCCCCGCGCAACCCGAAGGCTGGGCCGAGCCCGTCGCGACCGCCCTCCTGGTGCTCGCCGACGGCACGGTCCTGGAGGGTTTCGGCATCGGTGCCACCGGCGAGGCCGCCGGCGAGGTCTGCTTCAACACCGCGATGACCGGCTACCAGGAGATCCTCACCGATCCATCCTATGCCGGGCAGATCGTCACCTTCACCTTCCCGCATATCGGCAATGTCGGCACCAACGACGAGGACCTGGAGAGCCTCGACGCGGCGCCGGCCTCCGGCGTGCGCGGCGCGGTCATCGCCTCGGCGGTGACGAACCCGTCGAACTGGCGCTCCTCGCGCCACCTCGACGGCTGGCTGAAGGCCCGCGGCATCGTCGGCATCACCGGCATCGACACCCGGGCGCTCACCGCGCTGATCCGCGACCGCGGCATGCCGAACGCCATCCTGGCCAACGACCCGCAGGGCCGGTTCGACCGCGAGGCGCTGACGGCCAAGGCCGCCGCGCTGCCGCCGATGGAGGGCCTCGACCTGGTGCCGCCGGTGACGAGCCGCGAGGCGAAGGGCTGGGGCGAGACCGTGTGGCAGCACCCGGTCGGCTATGGCAGCCGCGCCCCGGGCGAGGGCCTCAAGGTCGTGGCGATCGATTACGGCGTGAAGCGCAACATCCTGCGCCTGCTGGCGGAGGCCGGCTGCGACGTCACCGTGGTGCCGGCGACCGCGAGCGCCGAGGAGGTGCTGGCCCTGAAGCCGGACGGCGTGTTCCTGTCGAACGGCCCGGGCGATCCGGCGGCGACCGGCGAATACGCCGTGCCGGTGATCCGCGCGCTCCTCGACCGGAAGGTTCCGACCTTCGGCATCTGCCTCGGCCACCAGCTGATGGGCCTGGCGCTCGGCGGCCGCACGGTGAAGATGAGCCAGGGCCATCACGGCGCCAACCACCCGGTGAAGGACCACACCACCGGCAAGGTCGAGATCGTCTCGATGAACCACGGCTTCGCGGTCGATCCGTCGAGCCTGCCGGCCAATGCCGTGGAGACCCATGTCTCGCTGTTCGACGGCTCGAATTGCGGCCTGTCGCTCACCGACCGCCCGGCCTTCTCGGTGCAGCACCACCCAGAGGCGTCCCCGGGCCCGCAGGACAGCCACTACCTGTTCGACCGCTTCGTCAGCCTCATGCGCCAGACCAAGGGCGGCAACGCCTGACGTCGAAAAAGGTTGCGGCCGGCTCCGGCCGCAGCCACAAAAAACCCGAACTCGCGGCCGATTCTCCCGGCCGTCCACCGCCCTGGAGCGACGACGATGAATGATCGTCGCGGGGCCGCGATTCGGGGCTTGAACCAGTGACCGACCACGCCGCCACCGACAGCTTCACGCGCCTGCACCGCACCTTCACCACTCATCTCGGCATCGCCGTGGGGCTGGCCTGGGTGACGACGCTGGCGGCCGCGATCCAGGCGCCGTGGGTGCGCAACATCCGCGCGCTGATCGATCCCGCGGCGAGCCGCGTCGAGAGCACCTGGTCGTTCCTGTTCGCGATGCCGGTGGTGCTGACGCTGGCCTGGCTCGGCGCCCTCTACGGCCGCGAGACCCTGCGCGAGCTGCGCGCCTTGCCGAATGACGCCGCAGAGTTCGCGCTGGCCGCGGCCGTCGCCTTCGCGGTGTTCTATCTCTCGATCGACCGGGCGGTCTCGGTCCTGCTCATCGGCGGCTGACGCCGCACCCTTGCTCCGACGCGGGAGAGTCAGGTGGTCTCCTCCTGGCGGGATTTCTGGGACCGGGACAACCCGATCTACGTCAATGACCGCCACAAGGCCCGGCACTATGCCGGGCTGGCCCGGGAGATCGTCGCCCTGGTGCCGCATCCGGGCGCGGTCGTCCTCGACCATGGAAGCGGCGAGGCGCTGTCCGCCGACCGGATCGCCGGGGCGTGCCGCCGGCTCTATCTCTGCGACGCCTCACCGCGCCAGCGCCTCGCCCTCGCGCAGCGCTTCGCGGCCTGCCCCGCCATCACGGTCCTGGCCCCCGACGATCTCGCCGCCCTGCCGGCCGCCAGCCTCGATCTCGTGGTGGCGAACTCCCTGGCGCAATACCTCACCGGGCCGGAACTGGATGCCTGCCTGCGGGACTGGCGCCGCCTGCTGAAGCCCGGCGCCTGCCTGATCCTGGCCGACGTGATCCCGCCGCATCTCGGCGCCGTGGCGGACGCGACCGCGCTCCTCGCCTTCGCGCGGCGGGACGGTTTTCTCTGGGCCGCCCTCCTCGGCCTCGCCCGCACGTGCCTCTCCGATTACCGCGCCTTGCGCCGGAGGCTCGGGCTTGCCCGCTACGACGAGGCCGGGATGCTGGCCCGGCTCCGGGAGGCCGGCTTCGCGGCGGAGCGAATGCCGCGGAATCTCGGGCACAATCAGGGGCGGATGGGGTTCGTGGCGCGGGCGTGAGGGCGGCCGTCGCTCTCGCACACGCGGCCGCCTCTTGTGTCATGTCCTGTGATTGTCATTGCAAAACGCCCTGCCCGGGACCTGAGCGAGCCGTGATCGCGGCGTGCCGTCAGGCAATCGGCGAGCGGCGCTCGCGCTCGAACGTCCGGAACTTCCACAAAACGTCGAAAAGTCCGTACATGGCAGCGCCTGCCCAGACGATCGCGAATGCAGGGTGCACGGCCTGCCAGATGACGATGCTCATCAGGAGCGTCGCCATCGTGCCGGCGACTGTCATCCTGACAGCATGATGCCGCGCTCTGTCGGGCATGTCCCGATGCCAAACCCAATACCAGACGGCGACACGAAACTCCTCCTCCGCCATCTTCGGAATTCTCGGCCGAACGATGCTTTCGAGCTTCGTCCAGTGCCATCCACCCAGGATCAGCAGAGCGCCCGCAATCAGCCCGACGACAATCATCCGTCGCTTCCTCCAACCGATCCAACAGCGCTGGTCGCCGGTCGCGAACCCGATACCGCATCGCCGTCAGTTTTTTTGCGGCGATGGCGCGTCTGCTTTGGCGAACGGAGCCGGCATCTGCCGCGCGAGTGCCGTGCGGGGCGATCAACCGGAGCCGGTCAGCGCTGTCATTGCTTCAACCGGGTCGCTGCGATCCAGGGCTTCGCCTGTGATGTATCAATAAAATATTCATCACATGATGTGGGTTTATGATAATTAATACTGACCCGATCTGCGATTCGATTTATATGACGATGCGTCAGATCATTTCGAAGCGAGTCGACGACGATGGCTGGGTTCAACCGTAGACAAGCTCTGCTTGCTCTCGGCGGAGCAGCGATGGGCAGTGCGCTCAAGGCGCAGGACGCAGAGGCGCAGTTCTTCGCGCCGAATTACCGGGCCCTGGTGCCGGAGATCTTCCAGGGTCTGTCGGTGCCGCCGAGCTATACCCCCAACCTGGTGATCGGGTCGGGCTTCGGCGGTGCCATCACGGCCCTGCGCCTGGCCCAGGCCGGGCAGCCGGTCACGATCGTCGAGCGCGGGTTCCGCTGGCCCAACAACCCCTGGCGCCCGATCTTTTCCAACGACACCCTGCCGGATGGCCGGGCGTTCTGGTTCCGGCGCTCCGCCCGCATGATCGCCGGCAACACGGCGTATATGGATTCCTTCGGCGGTATCGTCGACGCCACCGAGTATCCGACCATGACGGCGTGGCGCGCCGCCTGCGTGGGCGGCGGCTCGCTGGTGTTCACCGGTGTCATGATCCAGCCGCGCCAGGCGTATTTCGATGCCCTGTTCGGTGGCGTCGTGCCCTATGCCGAACTCGATCGCGTCTACTACCCGCGGGTGCGCCAGATGCTGCGGCTCAGCCCGATGCCGGCCGACGTCTATGCCACCCAGGCATTCGGTCATTCGCGGGAATGGGACCGCCAGGTGGCGGCGGCAGGCTACACGCCCTCCCGGATCGATTCGATCTTCAACTGGGACGTGGTGCGGGCCGAGACGCGCCTGGCCAGCCGGCCCTCGGCGACGGTCGGCGCCTCGAACCACGGCAACAGCAACGGCGCCAAGTTCGACCTCAACCAGAACTACCTGCGCTACGCCGAGGCGACCGGGCGGGCGCGGATCTTCCCGGGCTTCGAGATCCTGGCCATTGGCCAGAGCGGCGGGCGCTATGTCGTGCAGGGCCTGCTGCGCAGCCCGGACGGGCGGCAGCTCGCGACGCAGACCATCGCCTGCGACCGGCTGTTCCTCGCTGCGGGCTCGATCGGCACCTCGAACCTCCTGGTCAAGGCGCGGGCCACGCGCAGCCTGCCGAACCTCAACGAGCATATCGGGGCCGGCTGGGGCACCAACGGCGACGTGCTGGTGGTGCGCAGCCTCGGGCGGATCACCGGCCTGACCGAGGGCACGCCGAGCGCCTCGATGATCCACGAGACGGCGGCGGGCCTGCCGGTCACCCTGGAGAACTGGTACGTCCCGGGCGTTCCCCTCAACATCAGCATCATCCCGTCGCTCGGGATGGTGTTCGACCAGTCGAACCGCGGCACTTTCGCGTATGATCCGGGCAGCGGCGGCGTCACCCTGGACTGGGCTCCGAACGGCAATGCCGACGCGCTCGCGGCTTGCCGCAAGGTCAACAACCGGATCGCCACCGCCTCGAACACGATCCCGGGGGCCGTCCCCTTCATCGGGGATGTCAGCGGCATGAACTGGACTGCCCATCCCCTCGGCGGCGCCGTCATCGGCAAGGCCACGGACGGCTACGGACGGGTGATCGGCCAGCCCGGCCTCTACGTCATGGACGGCGCCCTGCTGCCAGGCTCGGCCGGCGCCGTCAACCCGTCGCTGACGATCTCGGCCCTGGCGGAACGCAACATCGAGGCCATCGTCGCCCGCGGCGGCTGACGGCCCCGGAGACCGGCCGGGCGCCATTTTGCCACGCGGTCCCGCCCGCCCTCCGCCCTTGCCGGGCCTCCGGTGCCGCCGAAGTGAGGACGGACGACAACCAAGCGGAGAACCGGGATGACGCTGTCGCGTCGCTCGCTGCTGGCCGGGGCCGCGATCCTGGCCGCATCGTCCAGGGCGCGCGCCGCCGCGGATGCTGACGTCGCGGTGATCGGCGCGGGAGCCGCCGGCCTCGCCGCCGCGGCGGCGATCCGGCACGGCGGCCACAGCGTCGTGGTGCTGGAGGCGCGCGGGCGCATCGGCGGGCGGGCCTTCACCGAGACCGCCCTCGGGCCCGGGCGCAGCTTCGATGCCGGCGGGCAATACGTGCACTGGGCCGAGCGCAATCCGTGGCGGGAGATCGTGCGGGCAGCAGGTGTCCGCACCAGCGACGATGCCACAGGTTCCTGGCCGGTGCTGGTGCGGGACGGCGTGCGGGCGAGCGAGGCCGAGCGCCGCCAGCGCCGGTCGGGCTTCGGCCGGGTGAGCGCCCTTCTCGACCATCCGGCCGGTCCGGACCGCTCCGTGGCGCAGGCCGTGGCCGGGGAGGACGAGGCGGCGCGGGCCGCCGCCACCGGGCTCACCCGCCTCACCCTCGGCGAGGAGCCGGACCGGGTCTCGGCCGCCGATTACGACCAGCTCTGGTCCGGGGACGACATCTGGGTCGACGGCTACGGCGCCCTGGTGGCCCGGCATTATGCCGATCTGCCGGTGCGGCTGGACACGCCCGTCACGGGCATCGACTGGCGCGGCCCGGGCGTCGCCGTCGAGACGCCGCGCGGCACCTTGCGGGCGGCCTGCGCCATCGTGACGGTGCCAATCGGGGTGCTGGCCTCGGAAGCGTTGCGCTTCATCCCCGCCTTGCCGGCGCCGAATGCCGAGGCGGTGGCCGGTCTGACGATGGGCGCCTATACCAAGATCGGCCTCGCCCTCGACCTCGCCCGCTGGCGCCCTCAAGACCTGCGCGACGCCGTGATCCTGCAAAGCGGCACGCCCGGCCTCACCGCTTATCTGGAGATGCAGCCGTTCGGGAAGCCGCTGGCGGTGCTGCATTGCGGCGGCGACGGGGCCCGCGCCCTGTGCGAGGCCGGCGAGAGGGCGGCGCTCGCCGCGGCGACCGACCATCTGGTGAGCGTCTTCGGGGCGGAGATCCGCGCCGCCGTCACCGCAGGCCGCCTCGCCCCCTGGTGGACCGACCCGTTCTCCCGCGGCAGCTACTCCCTTGCCCGGCCCGGGCACCTCGCTGCCCGCGAGGCCCTGCACCTGCCGGTCGCTGAGCGGATCTTCCTTGCCGGCGAGGCTGCGGCGGGGGGCGCGGCGATGACGGTGGGCGGGGCGACGCTCGACGGCGAGCGGGCGGCGCGGGACGTGCTCAAGCGGCTCGGGTCGTGAGGCCGGGTCGTGCCGTTCAGTGCAGCGTCAGCCGCAGCCCCTCCGCCGGCTGGCGGTCCCACGCCTGGACCAGGGTGCCGGCCACGCCGCCGTCGCACAGGCGGCTGCTGAGATCGCAGAAGATCTGCTCGCGCACCGCGAAGTCGGTCGCCATCTGAACGTCGTCCGGCTCCTCGTCGGTCGAGGCGGTGAAGCGGTCGAAGGCGGCGGACATCTCCGCGAAGGCAAAGGCGACCGGCATGGTGCGGAACACCGTCTCGCCGTTCTCCTCAATATCGCCGGTATCGAGGTCGCGCATCCGCACGACGTAGCCGTCGGCATGCTCGGCGATCTCGTATTGCCAGTGCCGGCCCTCGCAAGCTGCCAGGATCATCGTGCCCTCCGTCACGCCTCGGTACAGCGAATGCGGCGGAGGCCCGGACGGTTCCGGAGCGGCAGGGTCCGGGGAGCGGTCCGGCCCGATCCCGATCGCACGGGCTGAGCAGACGTGCGTTGGCGGGCCCACGCTTCGTCCGCTTAGAGCACTTTCCGACGAAGTGGATACCGGTTCGTCGTAGAAAATGCGGCAAAATCGAAGAGAAAGAGAAGCTTCGCGATGGCAGTGCGATCGTGAAGCGCTCTAGTCTCTTGCTTTGACGCAGATTTTTGCCCCCGAACCGGTGATCGCTTCGGCAAAATCTGCTTAGCGCCCGGTATAGCCCATCTCGTAGACGGCCCGCCCGCTGACGCGCAGCGCGGTGCCGTTGCCGAGATCGACGAAGCCCGGGGCCGTGGCCCGAACGGCGGCCGGGGGGGCCTCGCGGCAATCGGGCCGGTCGGGCAGGCGCACGCCGGACGGCGCGTCCTGCGGGCACAGGCGGGGGAGGCGGGCGCCGCGCTCGCCCGCGGCAGCCGGCAGAGCGGCGACCGTGAGGAAAAGGGCGACGAGAAGGCGTTGGGTCACGGGACGGGCTCCGCGGCAGGTCGGCGCCAGGATAGCGCCTCCGGTGCCGCAGCGCGACCCGGGCCGCTGTCGCCAAGGCGGTCGCGGGTTTCGCGAGATAAAGCCGGCCGAGGGGTCAGCGCCGGCGCTGACCCATATCCGCCGGAGTGACCGTGACGGTGATCGCCCGCCCGTCGCGCTCGACCTGGAGCGAGACGCGGCTTCCGACACCGGCGGTCTGGAGCGCTGCCGTGAGATCGGCCAGTCGCCGCACCGGGCGGCCGTTCACCCCCATGATGATGTCGCCGAGTTCGCCTGTCGCCACATCGACGCCCTGGAGGCCGGCCTGGGCCGCGGGGGAGCCCGGCAGGACCCGCACCACCACGATGCCGTCGATGCCGAGCCGCGCCGCCGCATCCTCGCTCGCCGCCACGATGCCGATGCCCGGATTCGGGGTGCGGCCGGTGCGGATCAGGTTCGGCACCACCCGGTTGACCACGTCGACGGGAATCGCGAAGCCGATGCCGGCGCTGGCGCCCGAGGGCGAGAAGATCGCGGTGTTGACCCCGATCAGCCGCCCGGCGGAATCGAGCAGCGGCCCGCCCGAATTGCCCGGGTTGATCGCCGCGTCGGTCTGGATCACCCCGGACAGTTCGCGCCCCTCCGCGGTCGGCAGCCGGCGCTGGAGCGCGCTCACCACGCCGGTGGTCAGGGTGTGGTCGAGACCGAACGGGTTGCCGATGGCATAGGTGAACTGCCCGACCTTGAGGTCGCCGGAGGTGCCGATGGCGATCGGCGGCGGGCTCGCGGTGACGCGCCCGAGCTTCAGGACGGCGAGGTCGTAATTCGGATCGGTGCCGGCCACGGTGGCGGGCACCACCTCGCCGGTGGAGAGCCGGACCTGGATGTCGCCGCCGCCCTGGATGACGTGGTTGTTGGTGACGACATGGCCGGCCGCGTCCCAGACGAAGCCCGAGCCGGTCTGCTCGCCGCCGCCCTGCCGGCGCTCCCCGGTCTCGGGATCGAAGGTCACCGCGCCTTGCGGCTGACGGGCGAAGACATAGACCACGGACGGCGCCGCGCGCTCGAACAGGGCCACGGTCGAGGCTTCGATCGGCGACAGGTCGCCCCGCGCCGTCACCGCCCGGGGCGTGTCGGCGGAGAACAGCAGACTCGTGACGTAGGGTTGCGCCACGAACAGAGCGAGCAGCAGAAGGCTCGCCGTGACGGCGATCCGCAGGAAGCGATCGGGCACCGGTTTCGTCACTCCGAAAGAGGCTTTGCCGAGAGGGGGCTCGCGCCGGCTGAGCTTGCCGGAGAGGAAGTGGGCCGGGCGGGCGGCGCGTCAATGTCGGCGCCCGCCAGGTGCATGCCGAGGGGCTTGGGCCGGCTCGCCAGCGCGACCAGCGTGTAGGAGATGATCATCAGCAGGAACCACGAGCCGAATTTCTGCGGCGACACCGCGGCCCAGCCGGCAGCCTGGTGCGGGTAGATCCAGCCTCGGGTCGCCGTGCCGATATTCTCGGCAAACCAGATGAACACCGTGACAAGGAGCAGGCCGAGGAGGAGCGGCATGCGCCGGTGGACCCGCCAGACCTTGAAATGGATCACTGACGGCCCGAACAGGGCAGCCGCAGCCGCGAACAGCCCGAGGCGCAGGTCGATCACGACGTGCTGCGTGAAGAAGTTGATGTAGATCGCCAGCGACAGGGTGACGAGGGCCCAGAGCGGCGGGTGGCGGGTGAAGCGGAAATCGAACAGGCGCCACACCCGGGCGAGATAGGAGCCGACGCTGGCATACAGGAAGCCGGTGAAGAGCGGCACGCCGCCGAGGCGCAACAGATTGGGTTCGGGATAGACCCAGGAGCCCATTTGCGTCTTGTACAGCTCCATGGCGGTGCCGACCGCGTGGAAGACCAGGATCACCTTGGCCTCACCCCAGGTCTCGAGGCGGAAGGCCAGCATCGCCGCCTGGATGACGACCGCCGCGAGCGTCAGAACATCGTAGCGGGCGATCGGCGCGCCGGCCGGATAGGCGAGGTGGGTGAGGATCAGGAGGCCACACAAGGCCCCGCCGAACAGGCAGGCCCAGCCCTGCTTCACGCCGAAGCGGAGGAACTCGTAGACGCCGGCCGAGAGCGGGCCCCGGGCCATCGCCCAGGCTCCGAGCCGCTCCTCGACCTCCGCGAAGGCCGCGAGCGGTGCCCAGAGCCGCGCGGCGCTGTCCGGCTGCGTCACGGCCGGATGCTCGGGGAGGTTGCGGGCATCGAGGCGGATCTCTACGCTCGGGGCCTCCCCATACGAAAGGTCCGGAATGCTCCGCAAGCCGTCTCTGTCTTGTCTCGCCATCTTCGCCCCCTTCGCGCTCGTCGCCCTCGCGGGGCAGGCCGAGGCCTCGCCCCGGGCCAACCGGGCGGAAGCCTGCACCCGCGCCCGGAGCGACGGCGAACGGCAGGGGCTCGGCTGCTGGCGGCTGCGTCACGAGGCCGGCCGCGGTCAGCGCATCCATGGCGGCGCAGCGGTCGAGGATTTCTACGCCACCGTCCCGGCGGATCGGGAAGCGGCCGAGTCGAAGGCGGACCAGCGCCGGCGCGACTGGGTCCGGGCGCGGGCCCGCGGCCGGGTCGCGGGGGGTGAGGAGGCGCGCTGATCGCGCCGCGTCTCCGACCTTCCACCCATTGGCCGCAGCAGCACCCGCTCCTATAAGTTTGGCGACAGGAACGCCAGCCATGAGAGCCGCAGGCCGATGACCCGCATCCCGGATTTCTCGGAAATCGCCTTCGCGCCGGCCGCTGCGGCCCATCAAGCCGCGGCTGCGACCGCCGCCGAGCCCTGGATGACTCCCGAGGGCATTCCCGTGAAGGCGTCTTACGGCCCGCAGGACCGGGACGGGATCGACCTCGCCGGCTCCTATCCGGGCATCGCGCCGTTCCTGCGCGGCCCCTATCCCACCATGTACGCGACCCAGCCCTGGACGATCCGGCAATATGCCGGCTTCTCCACGGCGGAGGATTCGAACGCCTTCTACCGCCGCAACCTCGCGGCCGGGCAGAAGGGCCTGTCGGTCGCTTTCGACCTCGCCACCCATCGCGGCTACGATTCCGACCATCCGCGGGTGTCGGGCGATGTCGGCATGGCGGGCGTGGCGATCGATTCGATCTACGACATGCGGACGCTCTTTTCGGGGATTCCCCTCGACCAGATGACCGTGTCGATGACGATGAACGGCGCGGTGCTGCCGGTTCTCGCCCTCTACATCGTCGCGGCCGAGGAGCAGGGTGTTCCGCCGGAAAAACTCGCCGGCACGATCCAGAACGACATCCTCAAGGAGTTCATGGTCCGCAACACCTACATCTACCCGCCGGCCGGGTCGATGCGGATCATCTCGGACATCTTCGCCTATACCTCGGCCAACATGCCGAAGTTCAACTCGATCTCGATCTCCGGCTACCACATGCAGGAGGCCGGGGCGACGCAGGACCTCGAACTGGCCTACACGCTCGCCGACGGCGTCGAGTATATCCGTGCCGGGATGGCGGCGGGGCTCGACATCGACAAGTTCGCTCCCCGTCTGTCGTTCTTCTGGGCGATCGGGATGAACTTCTTCATGGAGGTGGCCAAGATGCGGGCGGCGCGCCTGCTCTGGGCCTCCCTGGTCAAGGACTTCTCCCCGAAATCCGACAAGTCGCTGGCGTTGCGCACCCACTCGCAGACCTCGGGCTGGTCGCTGACGGCGCAGGACGTGTTCAACAACGTCACCCGCACCTGCGTCGAGGCGATGGCGGCGACGCAAGGGGGCACCCAGTCGCTGCACACCAACGCGCTCGACGAGGCGCTGGCGCTGCCGACCGACTTCTCGGCCCGCATCGCCCGCAACACCCAGCTGTTCCTGCAACAGGAGAGCGGCACCACCCGGATCATCGATCCGTGGGGCGGCTCCTATTACGTCGAGCGGCTGACCCAGGACCTCGTCGCCCGGGCCTCTTCCCATATCCGCGAAGTCGAGGCTTTGGGCGGCATGGCCAAGGCGATCGAGGCCGGCATCCCGAAGCTGCGCATCGAGGAGGCGGCGGCCCGCACCCAGGCGCGGATCGATTCGGGCCAGCAGGTCATCGTCGGCGTCAACCGCTACAAGCCGGATGGCGACCGGGCGATCGATCTCCTGCGGGTCGATAACGGCAATGTCCGCACCCTCCAGATCGACAAGCTGAAGCGCCTGCGCGCCGAGCGCGACGGCCAGGCAGTCGCGGCGCGGCTGGCGGCCCTCACCGAGGCGGCGCAAGGCTCCGGCAACCTGCTGGCGCTGGCCGTCGAGGCGGCGCGGGCGAAGGCCACGGTGGGCGAGATCTCGGAGGCTCTGGAGCGGGCCTGGGGCCGGCACCGGGCCGAGATCCGGGCGATCTCGGGCGTCTACAAGCGGGAGATGGGCGGCATGTCGGCGGCGGTCGAGCGGGTGCGCGGACAGGTCGAGGCGTTCGAGGAGGCGGATGGGCGCCGTCCCCGCATCCTGGTCGCCAAGATGGGCCAGGACGGGCACGACCGCGGCCAGAAGGTGATCGCCTCGGCCTTCGCCGATCTCGGCTTCGACGTCGATATCGGGCCGCTCTTCGCCACCCCCGAGGAGGCGGCGCGCCAGGCGGTGGAGAACGACGTCCACATCGTCGGCGTCTCGTCGCTGGCCGCCGGCCATCTCACCCTGGTGCCGGAATTGAAGCGGGCCCTCGACGAGGCCGGCCGGCCCGACGTGATGATCGTGGTCGGCGGCGTGATCCCGCCGGGCGATTTCGCGGCGCTCCGCCAGGCCGGCGCCTCGGCGATCTTCCCGCCCGGCACCGTCATCGCGGAGGCCGCAAGCGCGCTGATCGACGAGTTGAACGTCCGGCTCGGCTACGCGGCCCGCGCCGCCGCGGAGTAATACCAACGGTCGTTGAAAACGACCTTTGGTTCTGTTCTCGAATTTTCGCCAAGCCTCTGGCTTGACATCGAAAATTCGAGATGGGTCAACGGCCCGATGCGTCAGCATCTTGGGCCGTTGGTATAAGGGCAGGGCCCGCGTCTCAAAACGGTCACGGTTTCGGCGCCAAGGGCGGCGTTCAGCCTTCCGCCTGAATCCAGGGCCCGCTTCCTTGTCCGCTTTCGTCGACGCGCCCTCCCTTCCCGCTGCTCCCGCCGCGTCGCGGCCGCCCCGGCAGGCCCTCAACCTGCGCTGGCTCGCCGGCAGCCTGCTCACCGGCGTGACCGGCGCCGGGCTGATTGGAATCTCGCTCTACCTGGCCGCTGCCGACGGCGTGGTGGCGGCCCTGCCGGAACGGGCGCTGCCGCCGCACGGCGAGGGCGGGTCCGGCGAGGTCGCCCGCAAGGGCGACCGGCTGGTGCGCGACGAGATGATCGTGGCGGCCAAGACCGCCTTCAAGGCGCCGATGACCGAGCGCGCCGGCGATCGCGAGGTGATCCGCGTCCACGCCTACGTGCAGATGGCCACCGAGCTGCCGTTGCGCGCGCCCGACGTGCCGGTCCCGCCCTTCGATCCCCTGCGCAGCGCCCGGATCGAGGCGCCGGCCGTGGCCGAGGGCGACACCGACCCGGCCGAGACCGCCGTGACCCTGACCCGCAGCCCCCTCGCCGAGGCGTCGCTGGAGGAGGGCGCGCCGGCCCTCACCGACGACGAGGTCGACGCTTTGGTGGCCGAGACCCAGAACCTTTCCGGCGGGTCGCTGCCGCCGGCCTTCCCGGCCGAGCGCCTGCTCTCCCGGGCCTTGCGGCCGGCGGCGTTGCCCGACGATCCTGCGATGGAGGCGCGCTTCCGCAACATCGAGGTCCGCATCCTGCCCGAGAACCTGACCGAGATCGCCGAGACCGGCACCGGCGGGGAGGGCGCCGGGGCCCGGCTGTTCGAGGAGCGCGACCTCGTGCTCGCCAAGGACCAGAGCCTGGCGGATCTCCTGAAGCGCAACGGCGCCGACCCGGCCCGCCTGTCCGCGATGCTGGGCAGCCTCAGCGCCCGGGCCAAGGGCGATCTGCCCGAGGGCCAGCACGTGCGCCTGCTCGTCGCCCCCGAGGGCGACGGCAAAGGCCCTGACGGCAAGGCCGGCGAGCGCGGCATCGTCCGGGTCACCCTCTACGGCGAGGACGGCGTCCAGGAGATCGTGGCGGCCAACGACCGCGGCGGCTTCGTCTCGGTGGCACCGCCCCGCGCCGGCGCTTCTCAGGCCGAGGCCGACGAATCCGGCGTCACCCTCTACGAGAGCCTCTACGGCACCGCGCTCAAGAACGGCGTGCCGCGCCCGATCATCGAGGAGATGGTGATGGCGCTGGCGACAAGCACCGACTTGCAGCAGCGCACCACCCCGGGCGACCGGGCCGAACTGGTCTTCACCGAGGACGACGATGCCAGGCCGGAACTGCTCTTCGTGGGCCTGCGCGTCCATGACGAGACCTACGGCCTCTACCGCTACCGGGTGCCGGGCTCGTCCGAGGTCGACTATCTCGACCCGAACGGCCGTTCGAGCCAGAAATTCCTGATGCGCCGCCCGGTGGCGGAGGGGCGGATCTCGTCGCCCTTCGGCGCCCGCCTGCACCCGATCCTCGGCTATTACCGGCCGCATAACGGCGTCGACTGGGCGGCGACCCGCGGCACCCCGATCATGGCGACCGGCGACGGCACGGTGATCTCGGCCGGGGCCCGCTCGGGCTACGGCAACCGGGTCGAGATCCAGCACGCCAACGGCTACACCACCGCCTACAACCACATGGCGCGGATCGCCCACGGCATCGCGCCGGGCGCCCGGGTGCGCCTCGGCCAGGTGATCGGCGCGGTCGGCACCACCGGCCTCTCGACCGGTCCCCACGTCCATTACGAGGTCGCGATCAACGGCCGCTTCGTCGATCCGATGAAGATCCGCCTGCCGAGCGCCCGCGAACTCACCGGCCCGAGCCTCGCCGCCTTCCGCCAGGCCGAGGAGCAGATCAACGCCTTGCGCCAGCGGCATGGCGGGAAGCCTGTGGCGGAGCGGACGTAAGGGCGCGTCTCGCCGGATCGGACGCGCCGGCATCCCTGTGCCCCAGCCGCCACGCTCTCTCAAATCCCTGTGCACCGCCCGGCGATCCCGCTTGAGGCAACGCCCCGTTGAATGCGAGCGCGGCAGAATGGCCGTGTAGAATCGGCGGGAGTGCGGATGGGGATCGAGGGGTTCGTCGTCGACGGGCTGACGCAGGAGGCGCAAAGGCGGGCCGCGGATCCGCGGGCCTCGGCCTGGGTGTCGGCCAATGCGGGGGCGGGCAAGACCAAGGTGCTCACCGACCGGGTGGTGCGCCTGCTGCTGCACGGCGCCGCCCCGGCCAAGATCCTGTGCCTCACCTTCACCAAGGCCGCTGCCGCCAACATGGCGATCCGGGTGTTCGAGCGCCTCGGCCGCTGGGTCACCCTCGACGAGGCGGCGCTCCGCGCGGAGCTGACGGCGCTGGAGGGCGAGGCGCCGGACGGCGCCACCCTGCGGCGGGCCCGGCGCCTGTTCGCCCGCGCCGTCGAGACGCCCGGCGGGCTCAAGATCGAGACCCTGCACGCCCTCTGCGAGCGGCTGCTGCATCTCGTGCCGTTCGAGGCCAACGTCCCGGCCCGTTTCGTGGTGCTGGACGAGGCCCAGACCCGCGAGGCGATCGACCGGACGATCGACAACGTGCTGGCCGACGCGGTCGATACGCGCCATCCGGACCTCGCCGCGGCGCTCGCCCTCGTCGCCCCCGAGGCGGCGGGCGACGCCTTGCGCCGGGCGATGACGGCGGCGGTGCAGAATCGCGGCGTGATCGGCCATCCGGACGGGCTGCCGGCCCGCCTCGACGCCCTGCGGGACGCGCTGGGATTGGCCCGCGGCGAGACCCTGGCGACGATCGAGGCCAGGATGCTCGACGGCGGCCCCGACCTCGCCGGGCTGATCGCGGCGTTGCGCACGGGCAAGGCCACCGACGAGAAGCGCGCCGACGCGCTGGCGCTCGCCGCCTCCGCCTCCGGCCCGGCCCGGCTGACCCTCACCCTGGCGGCGTTCTTCAAGGACGAGGGCGAGGGTGACGCCTACGCCGCCTCGTCCTTGGGCACCAAGGCGGTGCCGGCCGACGCCAAGGAGGCCCTGCTCGCCGAGCAGGCGCGGCTCGCGGGCTTGCGCGACCACCTCAAGGCCGCCCGGGCCTATGCCCGCACCGAGGCCCTGTTCACCCTGGCGGCCGAGATCCACCGCCGGATGGAGGCGCAGAAGGCCCGCCTCGGCGCCCTCGATTTCGACGACCTGATCCACAAAACCCTCGACCTGCTGACGCGGGTCGATTCGGCCTGGGTGCTGTACAAGCTCGACCGCGGCGTCGACCACGTGCTGATCGACGAGGCGCAGGACACCAACCCGCAGCAATGGGAGATCCTGCGCCGGATCACCGAGGATTTCTGCGCCGGGGAGGGGGCCCGCGACGCGGGCAACGGGCTTGCCCGCACCCGCTTCGCCGTCGGCGACCCGAAGCAGTCGATCTACAGCTTTCAAGGAGCCGCCCCGGAGGAGTTCGAGACCACGCGGCGGGCCTGGCGCAGGGAATCGGAAGCGGCGGGGCTGCCCTTCGCCGATGTCGGCCTGACCCTGTCGTTCCGCTCGGCGATCGGGGTGCTGCGGGCGGTCGACGCGACCTTCGCGCTCGCCGATCACTATCGCGGCCTGTCCTTCGGCGACACCGCAATCGGCACCGTGCATTCCACCGCCCGGGTGCGGGCGCCGGGCCAGATCGAATTGTGGCCGGTCGAGCGGCCGAGCGCCGAGGCGGAGCCCGACGCCTGGACCCATCCGGTCGACGCGATCGAGGCCGGGGCGCCGGCCCTCGTGACCGCCCGCCGGGTCGCCAGGGCGGTGCGGCTCTGGACCACCAAGGGCGACGAAACCGGCCGGGTCTGGCGGCCCGGCGAGGTGCTGATCCTGGTGCGCAAGCGCTCGGCGGCCTTCGAGGGCGTGATCCGGGCGCTCAAGGCCGAGGACGTGCCGGTGGCCGGCCAGGATCGCCTCGACATCGCCGCCCATATCGCGGTCCTCGACCTCGTGGCGGCTGGCCGCGCCGCCCTGCTGCCGCAGGACGACCTGACGCTCGCCACCGCGCTCAAGACGCCGCTGGTCGGCCTCACCGACGACGATCTCGTCGGCATCGCGGCCGGGCGCGACCCGGCCGAGTCGCTCGTCGCGGCGCTACGCCGTCATGCCGAGTCCGGCGATCCGGCGGCCCTGCGCGGCGCCGCGGCACTCGATGGCTGGGCGGCCCTCGCCCGGGCGCACGGGCCGTTCGGCTTCTACGCCGAGCTGCTCGGGCCGCTGGGGGGCCGGGCGCTCCTGGTCCGGCGCCTCGGCGGCGAGGCGGGGGACGCCATCGACGTCTTCCTCACCGCCGCCGCCCAGGCCGAGGCCGGGCCGGACGCGCCCTCGCTGACCGGGTTCCTGTCCCGCTACGCCCCGAGCGGCGGGCGCGATGCCGGCGGCCACACGGTGAAGCGCGACCTCGATTCCGCCCGCGACGAGGTGCGGGTGATGACGGTGCACGGGGCCAAGGGCCTGGAGGCGCCCCTGGTGCTGGTGCTCGACGGCTGCGACGCCCTCGGGCGCGACCCGCCCCTGATTCCGATCCGGCTCGAGGACGGCAGCACCGTGCCGGTCTGGTCGAGTGCCAAGGCCCATGACAGTTCAGGCGTCGCGGCGGCGCGCGACGCGCTCCACGCCAAGGCCGGGGAGGAGCATAACCGCCTGCTCTACGTCGCCATGACCCGGGCCAAGGACCGGCTGGTGATCGCGCCCTATTCCGGCAACGACAAGGAGACCCCGGCCGAAGCCTGGTGCGAGATGATCCGCCGCGGCCTGGTGCATCAGTTCGGCGGCGTCGCGGTGGCGGAGATGCCCTACGGCCCGGCGGAGAGCTGGCGCGAAGGCGCCGCCCTGCCGGAGCCGCCCGCGACGGCCGTGCCCGTGCCCGAAGCCGAGGCGGTGCCGGACTGGCTGCACCGTCCGGTGATGCCCGAGGCCGAGCCGCTGCCACCCTTGCGCCCCTCCGGTCTGGGGGCGGCCGATGAGCCGCGCCGCTCGGAGGCCCGCTCCAGCGACCCGGCGGCCCGCCGCCGCGGCGTGCTGGTCCATTCCCTGCTGGAGCATCTGCCGGGCCTCGCGCCCGAGCGCCGGCCGGCGGCCGCGGAGGCTTTCGTGGCTGCCCGCGCCCCGGGCCTCGATCCGAGGCAGCGCGCCGCCATCGCGGCGCAAGCCCTGCGGCTCCTCGACGATCCCGATCTCGCGGTGCTGTTCGGGCCGGCGGCCCGGGCCGAGGTGACGCTCGCCGGCCACATCGTGGTCGGAGGCGTTCCGCGCCCGGTGCATGGCCGGGTCGACCGGATCGCCGTGACCGAGGCGGCGGTCTGGCTCGTCGACTTCAAGACCGGCCGGCCTCCCCTGGAGAGGGCGCCGATCCCGCGCGGGCAGGCGGCGCAGGTCGCGCTCTATGCGCGCCTCCTGGCGACGATCTATCCGAGCCGGGCCTTGCACCCGCTCCTGGTCTGGACCGCGGGACCGGTGGTGCGGCGCCTGACGCCGGAGGAATGCGACGCCGCCCTCGCCACGCTGGCCTGACCCCGGGGGTGCGCCGGCGCACGAGCAGAGCGGGGATGGCGCGACGGTTGCGCTTGATCGGCCCGCGCGCGGTTCTTACGTTCCTGCTCACGCGGACCGGCCCGCAGAGGTGGCCGGCTTCTCGACCGGAAGGATTTTGGCGATGGCAACCGTGAAGGTGACCGACGCGAGCTTCGAGCAGGACGTCCTGCAATCGGCGGAGCCCGTCGTGGTGGATTTCTGGGCCGAGTGGTGCGGCCCGTGCCGGGCGATCGGCCCGGCGCTGGAGGAGATCTCCAGCGAGATGAACGGCCGGGTGAAGATCGCCAAGGTCAACGTGGACGAGAATCCCGGGATCTCGGCCCAGTACGGCATCCGCTCGATTCCGACGCTGATGATCTTCAAGGGCGGCGAGCTGTCCGGTCAGATGGTCGGCGCCAAGCCGAAGGGCGACCTGTCCCGCTGGATCCAGTCCAACGCCTGAGCGCGACGGACTGGTCGATTGGTGAGAAGCCCGGCCGGGAGGCCGGGCTTTCCTTTATGGCGTCGGAGGGGATCTCCCCGGACGGGCTCCCGTGCCCGGGGGCGTGGTCAGATCTCCACCGCCCCGATCGTCTCCTCGTCGAAGGCGACGCTCTTGACGATCGCCAGGACCGGCAGTCCCGGCACGAGGGCGAGGTCGCGGACGGCGAGCCGCGTCACCTCGGCGACCAGGCTCGCCCCGCCGCAGGCGATCTCCACCCGCGCATGGGCGCCGTCGCCCGGGGTCACGGCGGTGACGGTGCCCGGGAGGACGTTGCGGGCGCTCAAGGAGCGCGGCGCCTCGCACGCCACCAGCACGTCGCGGGCCCGCACCCGCACCCGCAACCCGGTTCCGACCGGCCGGTCGAGGCGCGGCACGGTCAGGCAGCCGGGCGGCCCGTCGAGCCGGGTGAGGCCGAAAGCGTCGTCGTGGGCGGCGACCCGCAGATGCAGGAGGGCGCCGGTCTCCCCGGTCTCGCGGCCCGGGAACAGGGCGCCCCGGCGCAGCACGTCGGCCGCGGGGCCGCAGGCCGCCACCCGTCCCTGATCCAGCACCACCACCGTGTCGGCGAGGCGCGCCACCTCGGCGATTGCGTGGCTGACATAGACGATCGGGACCCGCGCCTCGTCGCGCAGGCGCGCCACGTAGGGCAGGATCTCGGCCTTGCGCGCCTCGTCGAGGGCCGAAAGCGGCTCGTCCATCAAGAGGAGCCGCGGGCGGGCGAGCAGGGCCCGGCCGATCGCCACCCGCTGGCGCTCCCCGCCCGACAGCCCGGCCGGCCTCCGGTCGAGCAGGGGGGTGAGCCCCAGGAGATCGGCCACCGCCGCGAGGCTCGGGCCGCCCGCTCGGTCGCGGGCGAACCAGCGCCCGAACAGCAGGTTCTGCCGCACGCTGAGATGCGGCAGCAGCCGCGCCTCCTGGAAGACGTAGCCGATCCGGCGCCGGTGCACCGGCACCCGGATGCCTGCGGCCGTATCGACCAGCCGGACACCGTCGACCACCACCCGCCCGTGATCCGGCCGCACGAGCCCGGCGATCACGTCGACGAGGGTCGACTTGCCGGAGCCGGAGCGGCCGAACAGCGCGGTGACCCGCCCTTCCGCCGTGAAGGCCGCGTCGAGCGTGAAGGCGCCGCGGCTGTGCCGGATCGCGACCTCGATCATGCGCCCAGCCTGCGCCGGGCCCGCCGGGCCAGCCACTCGGAGGCAAGGAGCGCCGCCATCGACAGGGCGACCGAGACCAGGGTGAGGCGCAGGGCGCCCGCCTCGCCCCCCGGCACCTGGGTCAGGGTGTAGATCGCGGATGGCAGGGTCTGGGTCTCGCCCGGGATGTTCGACACGAAGGTGATGGTGGCGCCGAACTCCCCCATCGCCTTGGCGAAGGCCAGCACCGCCCCGGCGAGGATGCCCGGCAGGGAGAGCGGCAGCGTCACGACGAGGAACACCGCGACCGGCGAGGCCCCGAGCGTGCCGGCGGCCTGCTCCAGCTTGCGGTCGACCGCCTCGAGGGACAGCCGCATCGCCCGGACCATCAGCGGGAACCCCATCACCGCGCAGGCGAGCGCCGCCCCGGTCCAGCGGAACGAGAACACGATGCCGATCTCCGCCAAGGCCGGCCCGAGCCACCCGCGCCGCCCGAAGGCGAGGAGCAGCAGGTAGCCGGTCACCACCGGCGGCAGGATCAGCGGCAGGTGGACCAGCCCGTCGAGGAGCGCCCGGCCGCGGAACTCCCGGCGGGCGAGGAGATACGCCACGGTGAGGCCCGGCAGCAGGCTCGCCAGCGTCGCCACGCCCGCCACCAGCAGGCTGAGCTGGAGCGCGCTCCACTCGTCGGGGGTGAGGAACAGGGCAGGGGGCTTTCTGCGGGGTCGATCCCGCACCATGGCGGATCGGCGCCCGGAGTCCAGGCCCCGCACGGCAACGCTGGGTTTCGGGCCGTCCGATTGATCCCAGCCGGTATCTGGGGCCCTGTGGCGCGCGGCTCCCCGCCGCTCCCCGGAGGCCCCGATGATCACCTTCTACTTCAACGGCTCGCCCAACCCGACCAAGGTCGCGCTCTTCCTGGAGGAGGCGGGGCTCGCCTACGAGCCGGTGGCGGTCGATACCCGCAAGGGCGAGCAGTTCTCCGCCGAATTCCTCGCGCTCAACCCGAACGGCAAGGTGCCGGTGATCGTCGACGATGGCACCGTGGTGTTCGATTCGAACGCGATCCTGCTCTACCTCGCCGAGAAGACCGGCCAGTTCCTGCCCCCTGCCGCCGAGCGCAGCGCGCTCCTGTCCTGGCTGATGTTCGTCGCGACCGGCATCGGGCCGTTCTCCGGCCAGGCGGTGCATTTCCGCCATTTCGCCCCCGAAAAGGTGCCTTACGCCAACGAGCGCTACCAGTTCGAGGCGAAGCGCCATTACGGCGTGCTCGACCGGCACCTCGCCGGGCGCGAGTGGATGGTGGGCGAGGCTTACGGCATCGTCGACATGGCGGTCTGGGGCTGGGCCCGGATGGTGCCCTTCGTGCTGGGCGAGGGCGCCTTCGACGCCGTCCCGAACCTCAAGCGCCATCACGACGCGATCGCCGCGCGGCCTGCCGCCGCCAGGGCCGTCGCCCTGAAGGACCGCTTCCCCTTCAAGGCGGAATTCGACGCCGAGGCGCGCAGCCACATGTTCAAGCACCTGAAGCCGGCCGTCTGAGCCGGCACCAGAACCAGGGAGGAGACGCCATGAAATCCTTCGACAACCCGTTCAAGCGCGGCCTCGCCGAGGGCCGCCGGCTGCCCGGCCTGTGGATGACCACCGGCTCGCCGGGCATCACCGAACTCGCCGCCGGCGCCGGCTTCGCCTGGATGCTGATCGACATGGAGCATTCGCCCAACGACCTGATCCAGGTCGTCGATCACCTGCGGGCGGCCGAGGGCGGCACCGCCGAGCCGGTGGTGCGGGTGCCGTGGAACGAGCCGGTGATGGTCAAGCGCCTGCTCGACCAGGGCGCCCGCTCGCTGATGTTCCCGTTCGTGCAGAATGCCGAGGAGGCGCGCCGGGCCGTCGCGGCGACGCGCTATCCGCCGCACGGCATCCGGGGCTTTGCCGGCACCTCCCGGGCGACCGGCTACGGATTGCGGCCGGATTACCATGCCCGCTCGGGCGACGAGGTCTGCGTGATCGTGCAGGTCGAGACCAAGGAGGCGCTGGAGGCCGCCGGCGCGATCGCCGCAATCGAGGGGGTCGACGGCGTCTTCATCGGGCCGAACGATCTCGCCGCCAGCATGGGCCATCTCGGGGAGCCCGGCGCCGCTCCGGTGCGCGCGGCGATCTCCGCGGCCCTGCCGCGGATCCGCGGGGCCGGCAAGGCGGCGGGCCTGCTCAACTTCAACGAGACCGGCGCCAAGGCCGATTTCGAGGCCGGCTTCGGCTTCGTGGCGGTGGCGGGCGACGCCTTCCTGCTCGCCCGCGAGACGCAGCGGGTCGCGGCCCTCTTCAACAGCTGACACCACCGCCCGGAGGGATCCGATGGCCGCCCTGTCGTTCCAGCACCGCTTCGAACCCGCCGCCGATCCGGATGCGGTGCCGCTCCTGCTCCTGCACGGCACCGGGGGCGACGAGGACGACCTCCTGCCCCTCGGCCGGGCCCTGTCGCCCGGGGCGGCCCTGCTATCGCCCCGGGGCCAGGTGCTGGAGGGCGGCGCGCCGCGCTTCTTCCGGCGCCTCGCCGAGGGCGTGTTCGACGAGGCCGACGTGCTGCGCCGGGCCGGCGACCTGGCGGGCTTCGTCGCGGCAGCGCGGGAGGAATACGGTCTTGCGGCGCCGCTCGCCGTCGGCTTCTCGAACGGCGCCAACATCGCCGCCGCCCTGATGCTGCTGCATCCGGGCGTGCTCGCCGGGGCGGTGCTGCTGCGGGCGATGGTGCCGCTCTCCGCTCCGCCGCCCGGGCGGCTCGCCGGTGAGCCGGTCCTGATCCTGTCGGGCCGGATGGACCCGATCGTGCCGGCGGACAATGCCGCGCATCTCGCCGGGCTGCTCACCGCGGCGGGCGCACGGGTCACCCACGAGGTGCTGCCCGCCGGACACGGCCTGTCGCAGGCGGATCTGGTGCGGGCGAAGACGTGGCTGACCGGGCGGCCGTGAGTTCCCGGGGCCCGAGAGGCCGACGCATCGATGCGCTCGCGGGCCCGGCCGCGAGCGACGGGGCCGGGAAGCCAGTTCGACGTGTCGCCGCCCTCCTGCGAGGCCGATGACCGAGGATGACGTCGAGATGGCATCCGGAAGAATTCTTCCGAACGCCGTCTCATCAATCCGCGCGGCGCCTGAGCGAAGCCGGATGGATCCATCCGGGATCACCGTCCGGCGGAAGCGGTTATCCCGGCTGTGAGGATCGTCGAAGACGCAGGATTCTCACTGTGCCGCCAGGAGTCTCACTGTGCCGCGAAGAACGTCGGATCCAACGCCGACAGCGCGAGCAACGGCGCCGGCATCACCACCCCGGCACGCCGGATCGACTGCGCCGCCGCCCGGCAGGCCCGGATGTCGTTCGCCTCCGCCGCGGCATCGACCTGAGCGATCTGCTCGGGGCTCGGCTTCTTCTGCGCCGGCGTCCCGGCCGGAGCCGGGGCGGCCTGGGACTGCGCCTGAGCCTGCCCCTGCGGCCCCGAGGCGCCGGGCCCGGTCTGGGCCACCGGGCCGCTCAGGCCCGATTTCTGCTGCGTCTCGCCGGCGCCGCTGCTCGGCAGCTGCGCGGCGCCGCGGTCGGGCGCCTGCACGGCGGCGGTCGCGGGTTGCGGAGCGCTCGGGGCGGCGTCCGGCGCTTTCGGATGCACGAAGGCGACGAGTTCCTGGCACAGGTTGGCCGGCGGGCCGGCCGCATGCGGGCTGCCCACGCTCACGGCGAGGATCGCGGCGGCGAGGACGACGATGCTGGTCCGGCTCACGAGCCCGCCTCCGCCTTGTGGCCGGCCTTGCCGGGCTCCGCGATATCGCCGGTCCAGCGCGGGCCGACGAGGTTGGTGCCCGGATCCGAGACCCGCGCGCCGGAGGTGGCGAAAGCCTGGTAGGCGAAACGCTGGTTCTCGGCGAGCAAGAAACTCGCCGCGCTCGCCAGCACCAGGGCCGCCGCTACCGCGACCAGGAAGGCTTTCATCGCTCTCTCCACCCCGCTCTATTCCGCCGGCACCTGACCGCGGCCGAGCTGCGGCCCGCTCGCGGTCTTGGCCTGCTGTTCCTTGACCCAGAGATCGTGGTGGACCTTGGCCCAGGCGAGATCCACCTCACCGCTGCCCATGGCGTCGTAGGCGCCCTCCATGCCGAGGGAGCCGATATAGATGTGCGCCAGGATGCCGGCGATGAACACGACGCCGATCAGCGAATGGATCACCTGCATGACCTGCATCCCGTTGATGTCGGTGACGGCGAACGGGAAGATCATCATCAGGCCGGTGGCGCCCATGGCGAAGCCGAAGCCGACGACCATCCAAAAAATCATCTTCTGGCCGGCATTGAAGCGCCCGGCGCTCGGATGCGCGTCGCCGAGGAGGCCGCCGCCCTGCTTGAGCCAGATCCAGTCGATCCGGCCCGGGATGTTGTCCTTGATCCACAGGACCAGCATGAACAGCACGCCGAGCATGAACGGCCAGGCGAGGTAGATATGCGCGTACTTCGCATATTGGGCCAGCGTCGCGAACGCCTCCGGCCCGATCAACGGCATTAGCAGCCGCTTGCCGAAGATGTAGTTCAGCCCCGACAGCGACAGCACGATGAAGCAGCTCGCCGTCATCCAGTGCGAGAAGCGCTCGAAGCTGTTGAAGCGCAGGATCTTCTTGCCCGATTCCTCGCTGTGCTCGAGGCGGATGCGGCCGCGGGTGAAGTAGAACGCGGCGAGAGCGCCGAGCATGCCGAGCACCGCGAGGGCACCGATCCACGGCAGCCAGGCTTCGCGGAACTGACGCCATTCCCGCCCCTGCGGCTGGATCAGGTTGGCGGCGGTGGCGTTCGGAATCGAGATCCGGCCGTGGATCGTCGGATCCTGCTTGAACAGCATTTCCTCGTTGACCGAGGAGGCGGTGGGGTTGGGCGCGCCGTCGGGCGCGCGCACCTGGGCGACGGCGGGCGCCGTCAGGGCGAGGGTCGCCGCCAGGAGGAGGAGGGAGGTCAGCCTGCGCATCGAAGTCCCTCAGATCGCGATCGTCTCGCGGTAGGCCGTCTTCCAGCCCCAGGCGCCCGAGCCGTAGCCGCGCTTGATCACCCGCTCCTTGTAGATCTGGGCGATCATCTCGCCGTCGCCGGCGAGCAGCGACTTGGTCGAGCACATCTCGGCGCAGAGCGGCAGCTTGCCTTCCGCCAGGCGGTTCGAGCCGTATTTCTCGTACTCGGCGACCGAGAGGTCGGGCTCCGGGCCGCCCGAGCAGTAGGTGCACTTGTCCATCTTGCCGCGGGAACCGAAATTGCCGACCCGCGGATATTGCGGCGCTCCGAACGGGCAGGCGTAGAAGCAGTAGCCGCAGCCGATGCACAGGTCCTTGGAATGCAGCACCACGGCATCGGCCGTGGTGTAGAAGCAGTTCACCGGGCATACCGCCGCGCAGGGCGCGTCGGTGCAGTGCATGCAGGCCATCGAGACCGAGCGCTCGCCGGGCTTGCCGTCGTTGAGGGTGATGACCCGGCGGCGGTTGATGCCCCACGGCACCTCGTGCTCGTTCTTGCAGGCGGTGACGCAGGCGTTGCACTCGATGCAGCGGTCGGCGTCGCAGAGGAACTTCATTCTGGCCATCAGGATCCCCCTTACGCCGCGCTGATCTGACAGAGGGTCACCTTGGTCTCCTGCATGCCCGTGACGGGATCGAAGCCGTAGGTGGTGACGGTGTTGACGCTCTCACCCAGCACCACCGGGTCGGCGCCCTTCGGGTAGAAGCCGCGCATGTCCTTGCCCTGGTACCAGCCCGAGAAGTGGAACGGCATCCAGGCGACGCCCCTGGCGACGCGGTCGGTGACCAGGGCCTTCACCTTGGTCTTGGCGGTGTTCTCCGGCCCGTAGACCCAGACGAACTGCCCGTCCTTGATGCCGCGCTCGGCGGCGTCCTGGGTATTGACCTCGACGAACATGTCCTGCTGCAACTCGGCGAGCCAGGGATTCGACCGGGTCTCCTCGCCGCCGCCCTCGTATTCGACGAGGCGGCCCGACGACAGGATGATCGGGAACTGCTTGGCGATCCCGCGATCGATCGCCGCCTTCTGCACCGAGAAGCCGACATTGGGCATGCGGAACTGCCGCTCGTCGGGCCGCGTCGGGTACTTGGCGACGAGGTCGGGCCGCGGCGAGTAGATCGGCTCGCGATGGACCGGCACCGGGTCGGGCAGGTTCCAGGCATTGGCCCGGGCCTTGCCGTTGCCGAACGGGATCACGCCGTGATCGAGGCAGACCCGCTGGATGCCGCCCGACAGATCGGTGGCCCAGCTCACCGCGTCCGGGGTGTTGCCGCCGATGCGCTGGATCGTCGCGAGCTCGTCCGCCGTCAGGTCCTTGTCCCAGCCGAGCTTGCGGAACACCCCGAAGGTGAATTCCGGGTAGCCGTCGGTGAGGTCGGAGCCTTTGGAGAAGGACTCCTCGGCGAGCAGCGTCTGCCCGTTGCGCTCGGTGCCGAACCGGGCCCGGAAGGTGCCGCCACCCTCCTTCACGTGAAGCGCGGTGTTGTAGAGGATATGGGTGCCCGGATGCCGGATCTCCGGCTTGCCCCAGCACGGCCAGGGCAGGCCGTAATAATCGCCGCCGACCTCCGGATCGTCCTTCGGCGCCCGCAAGGTGACGAGGTCGAACTTGTGCTGGTTCTTCATGTGCGCCTTCAGGCGCTCGGGGCTCTGGCCACAATAGCCTGTCGACCAGCCGCCGCGGTTGATCTCCCGCAGCAGGTCCTCGGCGACCGGAATCCCGTCCACCACCTTGATGTTCTTGAACAAGCTGTCGGCGAAGCCGAGCCTGCTCGCCATCCGGTAGATCACCTCGTAGTCGGTCTTCGACTCGAAGGCCGGCTTCACGATCTGCTCGCCCCATTGCAGCGAGCGGTTCGAGGCCGTGCGCGACCCGTCCATCTCCAGCGAGGTGCAGATCGGCAGGAGGTAGGTGTTGTCCCGGCGGGCATCCATCGCCGCGAAGGTGGTCGGGTGCGGATCGGCGACGACGAGCAGGTCCAGCTCCGCCATGCCCTTCACCGCCTCGGGCATCCGGGTCACGGTGTTGCCGCCATGGCCGAACACCATCATGGCCTTCAGCGGCGTGCGCTGGTCGACCTGATCGGCCGGCAGGCTCACCGCGTCGAACCACCGGGTCGAGGTGAGACCGGGGGTCTCCATGTTCTCCTTGCGCGAGCGGGCCTTGCGGCCGGCGCTGGCGGGGACTTCATCGAAGCGCGATTGCAGCCAGGCGTACTCGACCTCCCAGACCCGGGCCCAGTGCTTCCAGCCGCCCTCGACGAGGCCGTAATAGAGCGGCAGCGTCGTCACATCGAGGCCAAGGTCGGTGGCGCCCTGGACGTTGGTGTGGCCGCGGAAGATGTTGGCCCCCGTCCCCGGCTTGCCGACATTGCCGGTGGCGAGGCACAGGATGCAGAGCGCCCGCACGTTGGCGGTGCCGACCGTGTGCTGGGTCGCACCCATGCACCAGATCAGCGTCGCGGGCTTCTCCTTGGCAAACAGCTCGGCGACGCGCTTGAGCTGCTCGCCCGGCACGCCGGAGACCCGCTCGACCTCGTCGGGCGTCCACTTGGCGACTTCCTTGCGGACATCATCCATCGCGTAGACGCGCTGCGCGATGAAGTCCTTGTCCTCCCACCCGTTCTGGAAGATGTGCCAGAGGATGCCCCAGATCACCGGAATGTCGGTGCCCGAGCGGATGCGGACGTATTCGGTCGCGTGCGCCGCCGTGCGGGTGAAGCGGGGATCGATGACGATCATGTTGGCGCGGTTGATTTCCTTGCCCGACAGCACGTGCTGCATGGAGATCGGATGCGCCTCGGCCGGGTTGCCGCCGAGGATGATCATCGTCTTGGCGTTGCGGATGTCGTTGTAGGAATTCGTCTGGGCGCCGTAGCCCCAGGTGTTGGCGACGCCCGCCACCGTGGTCGAGTGGCAGATGCGCGCCTGGTGGTCGACGTTGTTGGTGCCCCAATAGGCCGCGAACTTGCGGAACAGATAGGCAGCTTCGTTGGTGAACTTGGCCGAGCCGAGCCAGTAGACCGAATCCGCGCCGTTCTTGGTGCGGATCGCCTGGAGCTTGTCGGTGATCTCGGTGAGCGCCTGATCCCAGGAGATGCGTTGCCACTCGCCGTTCACGACCTTCATCGGGTAGCGCAGGCGGCGGTCGCTGTGGACCAGCTCGCGGATCGCCGCGCCTTTGGCGCAATGCGCCCCGCGGTTGATCGGGCTTGCCCAGGACGGCTCCTGGCCGACCCAGACCCCGTTGACGACTTCCGCCGTGACGGTGCAGCCGACGGAGCAATGGGTGCAGACGTTCTTGCGGATCACGGCTTGCGCCGGATCGGCCGACGCGCCGGCGGCCTGAGCCGGGCGCACCGCGCCGAGCCGGACCGTGCCGAGGGCCGCGAGGCCGCCGGCGGCCAGACCCGATTTCCGCAGGAAGCCGCGGCGGTCGAGGGTGGGAGCGGTGAGGCCCGCGGCGAGGGCCTGGTGGTTGCTGCGGCCTGCGACGCCGCTTCTGCGCTTGGTCAGCATCGCGGGTCTCACTTCTTCAGCGTCTCGTAGCCGTTGGTGCGGTAGAAAGCCTTGACGTGGTCGGTCTCGCGGTAGCGCGACCGGGTCTCGGCATTGCCCGGGTCGTAGGCCTGGGCCTCGGTGGGCGTCAGCGGCACGGAGGCGACCGCCGCCGCCGCCGCGGCGGTGCCGCCGCCGAGCGCACGGAAGAACTGCCGCCGCCCGATTCCGCCCTCGCCGTCCTTCCGGGTCTTGTCACTCTGCCGCATCGCGGCTCTCCTCCCTGTGTCCGCGTCCCGGCGCGATTCATGTCCGGGCTTGTGTCGGATCGGCTTGCGTCTGGTCGTTCCTTGGTCGGCTCACGCCTGCTGAGTGTTCGGTCGGCTTACGCCTGCTCCGTTTCAAGGTCGGCTTACGCCTGCTCCATTTTTGGGGTCGGCTTACGCCTCCATGGCGAAAGCCTCGGCCTCGATCGTCGTGAACACCTCGCCGAGTTCGCCGACGGCACGGTAGAAGGGTGTCCCGGCCTGCGCTGCAACGTCGGTAAAGAGGCGCCCGATCCACGGCCTGAGATGCCGCTCGAAGAAGCGATGATCCGCCCCGGGCTCCGCCGGCAGGCGCTTCGCCGCGAGATGGGCCATCACTTCGAGCAGGGTCGCGGCATGGTCCTCCGGCTCGCTTGAAGCGGGGTCCCGCTCGAGCCCCAGCGCAGCGAGATCCTGGCGCACCCGCGCGAGCGGGCGCTCGTTCAGGAAGCCGGTGAGGTAATAGGAGGCATACGGCATGATCAGCCCGCGCCCGACGCCGACGAACAGGGCGAAGTAGTCGCGGCCGATCTCGCGGGCCTCGGCCTCACGGGCCGCGCGGCCGAGGCTGGCATGCGCTTTGCTGAGAGGGGTCGGACCCAGGGGCGACGCGTCGGTCTCCAGGCACCGCAAGGACGCCAGCAGCTCCGGCACCGGCGCACGGCCGAGGAGAGCCGCCAGCAGGTCGTATTCCTGCGCGCGCAGAGCATCGATCTCGTCGACCGGATCGGGCTCCTGGTTCACCGTCACCTCGCGCCACACAACTCCGCCATCGGGGCCTGCCGGCTGTCGCGCTCCTCCTTCATGTGGAGGATGCAACGTCCCATTGTCCGCACCATAGCGGGAACCCGATCGAGCGCAATTCGACTTTCTAACGCTTCAAATCGGGAGCGCCCCGCCATGGCGTCGCAGGCGGGACGGGGAGGGGGAGTCGGCGCGATCCGACGCGAGACGGGGGCGTCCCTCTCTCGAGGAGAACTCTGGCGCGCGGCTCGGTTCACGGTCCCCCGCAAACGGAAGGCTGTCCGGGGAACGGGAAACGAGCGGGACCTCTCCTCTCCCGGCGGGCTGGGAGAGGCTTTTTCCCTCCTCGTCGGGGGCGAAAGGAGCGCCGGCGCAGTCGGAGCGAGGACGTGCCGGACGCGCGTCATCCGGACTCCCCCCCTCGTCCTCGCCCTTTGGGCTCGCTCCGTCGAGGACAGGGTCGACAGAGCCCTCTCCCCGCCCGCGGGAAGAGGGGAAAGAGGCGCCATCTGCGGGAGCGCTTGCTTCTTTGGCATCGGCCGCGGGCGCTGTCTCCGCCCCACCCCCGAACACCGTGTCGACCATCACCCGCACGTCCTCGGCCGAGATCGCGCCGCCGGTGCCCGGCACCCCGCCGGGGGTGTTCCAGTCATAGGCGTATTCCCGCGCCTCGCTGACGAAGTCCCGGATCGTCGGATCGAGCGACCACATCCGGCGCAACGCCGCATTGCGCAGAGCCCGCGGCACCCCGGCGCGCAGGAAGGGCGCGAGGTCGGTCGCCGCGGTCAGCGCATCGAGGGAGGGGAGCCGGGCCAGCTCCTCGGGGCTCAGGGAGCCTTCCTGCTCGGCCGGCACCGCGACCGGCGATGCGGAATCGGGCGCGGCCGTCGGGGGCTCCGGGACCCGACGCGCCTCGTCGCGCTTGCGCCGCGACCAGCGGGCGAGGAAGCCGTCGCTCATGGCTCCTCCGGCCGACGCCGCACGCCGCCGCCCTGATTCGTCCCCTGGCGCGCGAGCGCCTCCGGATCGGCCCGGTCGCGCTTGCGCTTGTGAAACACCCGCTCGACGTGGAACGCCCGGTAGAAGGCGCCGACCTCCGCCTGGATCTCGGGCGGCATCGGCACCGCCTCGACGATCTCGCCGATGCCCTCCGCCAGCGCTTCGCCCTCGTAGGGATCGGCGGTCACGGTCGCGACCGCGTAGGTTTCAGGCCCCGTCTCGCGCAAGGCGACCCAGAGCGAGGGCCGGGCCGCCGCGAGGTTGTCGCCGTAATGCGCCGTCTCGGCCGGGTGCAGCTCGATCTCATAGGACCCGGCGTAGAAGGTCTCCTCGTCGTCGGAGACCGACAGGCGGGTCCAGGGCGCGGTGCCGGGCTGCCCCGGCAGCACCGCCACCGGCAGCCAGGCATGGCTCGCCCAAGGCCCTTTCAGCGTGCGCCTGGCGACGACGACCCCGACGGCGATCAGTTGCGTGCTCATCAGGCCCCTCCCGTCGCGACAACCGGCAGGCCGGCGATCAGGTTCTGCGGCTTCATCGTCACGATCCGGTCCGGATTCATGGCGAGCATCAGGTAGACCGGGCGGTCGCCGACCCGCGGGTCGGCCCGCGCCGGATCGCGGATCGTGAGCCGGAACAGGGCGATCACCCGCTCGCCCGTGGCGGCCTCGACCGGCTCGCCGCGCCACAGGGCATTGCCGATCCGCGTCGCTTCGGCGTCGAGCCCGACGAACCAGCGCCAGTCCCTGTCCTCGATCGCGGGGATCGGCGCGACCGCGACCTCGACCGCCAGCAGGTGGTGGACGAACGCCTCGATCGCCCGCGCGAGCCCGTCGCGGCTCCTCGGATCCGCGCCGAGGTTGAGTGCCATGCTGAAGGCGTCGGACCGGCTCCAATAGGTCCAGGCATTGTCCGAGGTGAGCACGTCGAGTTCGGAGACCGGCTCACGCCCGAGCATCGCCACGAGGGGCGATCGCCCGCGCGCACCCTCGGCCTCGTCGACCAGCTCGGCATCGGCCAGCAGCAGCGCGCCGTCGCTGACCGCAGCCCGCTGCGGGCGGAAGAACAGCTCGGCCGCGCGCAGGGTATGGGGGGCGTCGCAGCCGTCGAGCGCGTTGCGCAGGATCAGGTGGACGAGCTGGTTGAGGAAGAGCGGCGGCGTGCCAGCCGTCCCCCGCCGCACGAGATCGAGATAGGCTGCCTCGACGGTGGGGGCGGCGAGCAGGCGATCACGGAAGGCGAGGATCACCCCCCAGTTCTCGCGGGCATCGGCATCGGCCAGGGCCGCGACCTCCGCCGCCGTCACCGGGCGGCGGGGATCGCCGAGCAAGGCGGCATGGAGCGCGCGTTCGGCCGGGCAGGCATCCGCCGGCGGCACCAGTTCGGGCCGGGCGAGATAGGCCAGCAGCAATTCGTCGGTGACGACGAGGCCGCCGCCCGCGTCCCGCCGGGTGAGGTGATGGCCGCTCGAGACCCAGAATTCAGGCATGGCGGGTTTCCAGAGCCGGTTTGAGTGGGGGGCGTCTCATGACGATGGGTGACGAGGCACCGTCTCCCGCTCGCGCCCCTTCTTGGACGTCGGGGAGACGGGCGTCGGGACGACCGTCATGGCGGATCGTCGTGCGGCTTGCCGGTGAGCAGGCCCGCGAGGTCGAGCCGCTCCTCGGGCGGCTCGTCGGTCTCGTAGAAGTCGAAGGCACGGGCATAGGCGTGGCGCCGGTCGCTGCCGGGCACGGCGCCCTCCCGCGGGCGCAGCGCCCGGAAGCGCTCGCGGATCTCGCCGTCCTCCAGCGTCCGGTGCAAGGCCAGCACCGTGCCGACCGGCGGGCCGCAGAGCGATTCGGCCACGGCGATCTCCTCGCGGGCGGCGGCGCGGGCGCTCGCCCGGTCCGGTGCGCCGAGGCGGGCCTCGAACTGGGCCGCCAGCGCCTCGGCCGCCGCATCGCGCTCGGCCTCGCTCGCCGCGCTCACCACCACCAGGGTCGAGAAGCCGAAGGAATCGATGCCGAGGAAGCCGGCCCGGAACGCCGCCCGCTCCTTGCCGGCCAGCACCGCCGGATCCCCGTCGAGGAACAGGAAGCTGCCGGTCACCGCCCATTCGCCGGGCGGGGCGGCGTGCGGGAAGACCAGGGTGTCGGAGGGGTCGAGCCGCAGGGTGCGGGGCAGCTTGAGGCTCACAGGCGCGGGCCTCCCCGGGCCGGATCGAACCAGCCGGCGCCGTCGAGGCGCAGCGCCGTGGGATCGGCGTCGAGGACATCCCGGGCCCGTGCGACAGCCGCCGCAGGACCGTCCTCGGCCCAGAGCGAGAGCCCGCGCAGCAGGTGGCGGGCGAAGCTCTCGACCAGCGCCTCGGCACCGGCCTCGAAGCCCTCCTCCTCCAGCGAGGTCGAGTCGGGGGTGTGGCCGGGATCGCCCGCCTCGCGCTTCGAGGCGATCAGCATCCAGGAGAAGACCATCCAGTCCGGGACGGCCGCGTCGGGACAGGCAGGCGGCCAGGCAAGGCGCCCGCCGCCGAGGCGGGCGCGGTCGAAGAACAGGGTGCCGCCCGCATCGAGCGTCAGCGGCTTGTCGGGCGGTGCGTGGCTGCCGACCGTCTCCGCCAAAGCCGTCAGGCCAACGAGCCCGGCATGGCGGGCGATCGACAGCGGCTCCTCCGGCGCCAGCACCACCGCCGCCTCGACGAGGCCGGACCGGATGCCGACCACCAGGGTCCCGGCGGCCTCATCGTCCCGTTCGGCGAGCGCGCAGGCCTGGTCATGCGCCGTCTCGGGCAACGCCGGCAGGCGCATCAGCCGGAAGGCCGGGGGGAGCATCAGGCCGGGCGGATCCACGGGGGTCATGAGGGAGATGGCGTTGCCTGCGCGCACGTGTCGGTTCGTTCTTTTGAACGGCTCGTATATAGCGCTTGACCTGTGAACAAGAGGCATGACGCCCCAGGGGAGCCGAGACCCGGGACCCGGGGGCCGTGCCTGCTCGGAGACGCGCGTGGTGTCGGATCGGATCGTGATCGCCTGTTCCTGCGAGGGCAGCATGCCGCTCGACACGGCGGCGATCGGCAGGGCCTGCGGCGGACGGTTGGAGACGGGCGACCAGCTCTGCGGTCGCGAGCTGGAACGGGTGCGGGCGGCGCTGGCGTCCGGCGCGCCCGTCACCGTCTCCTGCACCCTCAAGGCGCCGCTCTTCCGCGAGGTGGCGGAGGAGCTGGGCGCCGAGGACCGGGTCGTCTTCGCCAATCTCCGCGAGAATGCCGGCTGGTCGGCGCAAGGAGACCGGGCGGGCCCCAAGATGGCGGCTCTGCTGGCCGCCGCCGCCGAGCCGATGCCGGCGCCCGCGAACGTGACCTTCGAGAGCCGGGGCGTGGCGCTCGTCTATGGCCGCGACGAGGTCGCGATCGAGGCCGGATTGCGGCTCGCCGACCATCTCGATGTGACGGTTCTGCTCTCCCGCCCCGGCGACGTGGCGCCGCCCCGCTCCGGCGAGATCCCGGTGCTGAAGGGGACCGTGCGGGCGGCGACCGGCCATCTCGGCGCCTTCTCGTTGCGGGTCGACGACACCGCCCTGCCGCTGCCCTCCTCGCGCCGCAGGCTCGAATTCGGGCCGAGCCGGGACGGGGCGACCTCGACCTGCGATAGCGTCATCGACCTTACCGGCGGCCCGCCACTCTTCCCGGCCGACGGCTTGCGCAGCGGCTATCTGCGCGCCGATCCGCGCGATCCGGCGGCGGTGGAGCGGGTGCTGTTCGAGGCGTCCCACCTCGTCGGGACATTCGACAAGACCCGCTTCGTCGACTTTCACGCCGATCTCTGTGCCCATTCGCGCTCACGCGTCACCGGCTGCACCCGCTGCCTCGACGTCTGCCCGACCGGCGCCATCCAGCCTGCGGGCGATCACGTGGCGATCGACCCGCATATCTGCGCCGGCTGCGGCTCCTGCGCCGCCGTCTGCCCGACCGGGGCCGCCGCCTATGCCCTGCCGCCCGCCGACGCACTGATGCGGCGCCTGCGCACCCTGCTCACCGCCTTCCACAAGGCGGGCGGCACCGCCCCGGTGCTGCTGGTCCACGACGAGGCGCACGGCGCCCCCCTGATCGACGCGCTCGCCCGCTTCGGTGACGGGCTGCCGGCCGACGTGCTGCCGTTCCCGGTCAACGAGGTGACCCAGGTCGGCCCCGAGACGATCGCGGCCGCCTTCGCGTATGGCGCGAGCGCGGTGCGCTTCCTCGTCCGGGACAAGCCGCATCACGACATCGCGGCCCTCGTCCGCAATGCCTCCCGCTTCGACGCGGTGGCCGAGGCCCTGGGCTATGGCCCGGAGGCGGGCGGCCGCGTGGTCTCGCTGATCGAGACCGACGACCCGGATGCCTTGGGCGACGCCCTGGCGCTGGGCGCGCGCGGCACGCCCGCCCCCGTCCCGTCGCGCTTCATGCCGGATGGCGATGTGCGGAGCGTCCTGCGCTTCGCGGTCTCGGAGCTGCACCATGCCGCGCCGCGACCCGTCGACCGGGTGCCGCTCGATGCCGGCGCGCCCTTCGGCGGCCTCGCCTTCAAGACCGACGCTTGCACCCTCTGCCACGCCTGCGTCGGCGCCTGCCCGACGGGGGCGCTCGCCGACGATCCCGACCGCCCGCGCCTGACCTTCGCCGAGAGCGCCTGCGTGCAATGCGGGCTGTGCGCCGCGACCTGCCCGGAGGACGCGATCGGCCTCGTACCGCAGCTCGACTTCGCCGCCTGGGCCGCGCCCCGCCGGGTCCTCAAGGAGGAGGAGCCGTTCGACTGCATCGCCTGCGGCAAGGCGTTCGGCACCCGCAGCACCATCGAGCGCGTGGTCGGCCGCCTGCGCGACCGCCACTGGATGTTCGCCGGCCAGGCCGGCGAGGAGCGGATCAAGGCGCTGATGATGTGCGACACCTGCCGGGTCTCGCACGTTCTCACCGCAGGCTTCGACCCGCACGCGGCGGAAGAAAACCGGCCGCGGACCTCGGAGGATTACATCCGGGCGCGGCAGGGCTGAGCCTCACCGCGTCGCCCGCTCCAGGAACCGCACCAGGGCCGCCCGGTCCTCCGCCGTCGTGATCGTCTGTTCCGGCATCTTGGTGCCGGGGGTGAAGCGGGCGGGGCCGATCTCGAACAGGCGGGCCACGGTCTCGGGCGTCCACACGATGTCGAGCCGCCGGAAGGCCGGGGAATAGGGGTAGTCGGGCACCGTCGCGATCCGGCGGCCGAACACGCCGTGCAGGGTCGGTCCGGCGCGGTTGCCACCCTCCGGCGTCAGGGTGTGGCAGGCTTCGCAGGCGCGAAACACCTCGGCGCCCCGGTCGCCCGCGTAAGCCGCCAGCGCGTCCGCCGGGCGGGCCATGGCGAGCGGACCGATCGGCTCGCCGGTGCGGAGGTTCCAAAGCCGCACCAGCCGGTCGCCGCCGCCGGTGACGAGTTCGTCGTCGCCGCGGAAGGCGAGCGACCAGACCGGCAGGCCGGGCCCGACCAGGGTGAGCCGCACCTGCGCCCCGGCACGGTCGACGATCGCGACCGCCCCGCCGACCGTGGCGGCGGCGAGGGTCCGCCCATCGGGCGAGAGCGCCAGGGCCACCACCGGCCGGGGGCCGACCTCGAGGCGCGCCCGAAGGCCGCCATCCGGCCGCAGCAGGGACAGCGTCCCGTCGGCGCCGGCCGCCGCGATCTCGCCGTCGGGGGCGGCGACCACGGCGTTGACCGGCGTGTCGAACGGCACCGTGACCGCCGGCCCCACCTCCGGCCAGATCCGCACCGTCGCGTCGTAGCCCGCGGTGACGAGGCGCCCGTCGGGCAGGAAAGCGACCCCATTCACGTTGCCCTGGTGGCCGGTACGCACCAGGGCGGGACCGCCGTCGAGGGGCGTGATCCGGGCGGTGCCGTCCCAGGACGACGACGCGATCCGCCGCCCGTCCGGCGCCACCGCGACGCCCGAGACCGGGCCGGCATGGGTGACGACGATCCGCTCCGGCTCCGAACCGTCGCGCCAGAGGGCGATCCGCCCATCCTCGCCCCCGGTGACGAGCCCGCCATCGGGCAGGAGCGCCACCGCGTTCACCGCCCCGTCATGGGAGCGCAGCACCCGCAGCGCCGCCCCGTCCTCGACCGACCACAGGATCGCCGAGGCGTCGAAGCTGCCGGAGAGCGCCCGGGTCCCGTCCGCCGTCACGGCGAGCGCCCGGACCGGACCGCCATGGCCGCGCATCGGCGCCTCGGCGCGGGCGGTGACGGCGAGGCAGCACGCCAGGGTGGCGAGGGCGAGGCGGCGCGCGATCGGCATGCGGCAGGGTCCCGGCGGAGCAGGCCGGGTCTACGCGCCGGCCCCCGCGCCGGGAAGGCGCCGGAACGCCACGGGGACCGCCCCGGCATCGGACGCCTTGACAGAACGGGTGATGTTATATTGTTACAACACCCGGAGGTTCCCATGAGCGATGCCCGCCTGCCCGTCACCGTCCTGTCCGGCTTCCTCGGCGCCGGCAAGACGACCCTGCTCAACCACGTCCTGGCCAACCGCGAGGGGCGGCGGGTCGCGGTGATCGTCAACGACATGAGCGAGGTGAACATCGATGCCGATCTGGTCCGGGCCGGCGAGGCCGGCCTGTCGCGGACCGACGAGCGCCTGGTCGAGCTGACCAATGGCTGCATCTGCTGCACCCTGCGCGACGACCTGATGCGCGAGGTGCGCCGGCTGGCCGAGGAGGGCCGTTTCGACGCCCTCCTGATCGAGAGCACCGGCATCTCGGAGCCGCTGCCGGTCGCCAGCACCTTCTCGTTCCGCGACGAGGACGGCCAGTCGCTGTCGGACATCGCCCGCCTCGACGCGATGGTGACGGTGGTGGACGCCGTGAACCTCCTGCGCGATTACGGCTCGCATGACTTCCTGCGCGACCGTGGCGAGACCGCCGGCGAGGAGGATACGCGCACCCTGGTCGACCTGCTGGTCGAGCAGATCGAGTTCGCCGACGTGGTGGTCATCAACAAGGCCGGCGACGTCTCGGCGGAGCAGCGCGATCTCGTGCGCAAGGTCGTGCGCGGCCTCAACGGCGATGCCCGGATCGTCGAGGCCGGGTTCGGCCAGGTCCCGCTCGGTGCCGTGCTGGAGACCGGGCTGTTCAGCGAGGAGCGGGCGCAGACCCACCCGCTCTGGTACCGGGAACTCTATGGCGCCGCCGAGCACGTGCCCGAGACCGAGGAATACGGCATCGCCTCCTTCGTCTACCGGGCGCGCCGGCCGTTCCATCCGGCGCGTTTCGACGCCTTCACGAAGGAGACCTGGCCGGGCCTGATCCGGGCCAAGGGCCACTTCTGGCTCGCGACCCGGCCCGACTGGGTCGGGGAACTCTCGCTCGCCGGCGCCGCCGCGCGGGTGACGCCGCTCGGCCGGTGGTGGGCCGCGGTGCCGCGGTCGCGCTGGCCCGAGCATCAGGAATCGCGAGAGATGCTCGCGCGAAACTGGAGCGACGTATGGGGCGACCGGCGCCAGGAACTGGTGTTCATCGGCACCGGCTTCGACGAGGCGGCGATCCGCCGCGCCCTCGATGACTGCCTCGTCGGCACGGAGGACGGCCCGGTGCGAGCGGATCGGGCCCTGCCGGACCCGTTCCCGGCCTGGGGCGCGGGCGCGGCCTGACCTGGCCGTGTTCCCGAGCCTCAAGACCTTGCGCGCCCGGGCCCGGGAACGGGCCTCGGCGCGCCAATCCCTGACGGAGCAGGTCCGCCGGGTCCTGGCGCTCGCGCAGGAGGATGCGGTCTCGGTGAACGAGATCGCCTGCGCCGATCCCGGCTGCCCGGACACCGAGACCGTGATCCTGCTGATGCGCGCCGGGCAGCCGACCCGGGCGCTCAAGATCGGCAAGCCGATCGAGGCCGTGACCGATGCGGATATCGGGGTGGCGGAGCGGGAGGCGTCGCCGTAACCCCCCGGCCACCTGCCTGTGCCGGCATCCCTTGCGGGGCCGTTCGGGGAACCCGCGTCTTTCCTTGTCCCCGCACAGCCGTGCGCTCCGGGCGGGCACCGGGCCGGGGTCGCCCGTCCGCGACATTTTCTCCGCCGGGTTCTTCGCCGGGTGCCGAAACCTTGATCCTGGCCGGCGCTTGCCGCATCGGCTCAACCCTCCGTTCCGGGACCAGGACAGCCGCATGGCCTCGCCCTCGCCTCCGGGCGCCCGCCGGTGATCCCCCGGGCGTCCACGACCGCGCTGATGCCTGTCGCCGACGCGGCGGCGGCGCTCGTCGCCTTGGCGCGGCCGGTCGCGCCGGTGTCGCTGGGCCCGGCCGCGGCCCTCGGCGCCGTGGTGGCCGGGGACCTTACGGTCGAGGCCGGACAACCAGAGGACCGGACCGCGTTGCGCGACGGCTGGGCGGTGCGGGCGGCGGACAGCGTCGGCGCCTCGCCCTCTGCGCCGGTCCGGCTCGTGGCACCACCCCTCTGGGTCGAGTCCGGCGAGACGCTTCCTCCGGGCACCGACGCGCTGCTGCCGCCCGAGGCGCTTGGCGCCGACCCGCGGATGATGGCGGCGCTTGGCGCCGACCCGCGGATGACGGCGGCGCTCGGCGCCGACCCGCGCGAGATCGAGACCGAGGCCGCTGCGGGTGAGGGCACGCGGGCCCCCGGCGCCGAGATCCCGGCCGGCACCCGGATCCTCGCCGCGGGCGAACGGGTCGGCGCGCTCCATGGCCTCGCCCTGGCGGCGGGCTTCGGCCGCGTGGCCGTGCGCCGCCCGCATTGGCGGCTCCTCGCCGCGACGCCCGACACCCTGTCCCCGGTCCTGCACGCCTGGATCAACGCCCGGGGGGGCAGCGCCGAGAGCGGGGCGCGGCCGGCGGAGATTGACACCCTTGCGGCAGCCATGCGGGCGCCGGGGGCCGACGCTCTGGTGGTGATCGGCGGCACCGGGCCCGGGCGGCGCGACGGGAGCGCGGCGGCGCTCGCGCAGGCCGGGCGCCTGCACGCCCACGGCATCGCCCTGCGGCCCGGCGAGACCGCCGGCTTCGGCGAGGCGGCGGGGCGGCCGGTGCTGCTGCTGCCGGGCCGGCCGGATGCCGCCCTGGCGGCCTGGCTCGCCCTCGGCCGGCCGCTGCTCGACGCCCTCGCGGGCGCCGCGCCGGATGTCCCGGTGCGCCTGCCGCTCACCCGCAAGGTCGCCTCCGCCATCGGCCTGACCGAGGTGGTGTTCCTGCGCCGCGTCCCGGCGGGGGCCGAGCCCCTCGGCGGTGCCGAGATCCCGCTTCACCGCCTGGCCCGGGCCGATGTCGCCCTGCTGGTGCCGCCGGCGCATGAGGGCTATCCGGCCGGGACCCCCGTCGAGGTGCTGCCGCTGTGACCCTGCCTCCCGCCGATCCCTTCCTCGCGCGCCTCGCCGCCGCCTCCCGCCAGGAGCAGTTCCTGGCGGTGGTGAGCCGGGACGAGGCGATGGCACGCTGGCGCGAGGCCGTGCCGCATGCTCCCCTGCCGCCCGAGACCGTGCCCCTGCGGGAGGCGCTGGGCCGGGTGCTTGCCGCCGACATCGCCTCGCCGATCGACGTGCCGCCCTTCGACCGCGCCCTGGTGGACGGGTTCGCGCTGCGCAGCGCCGACACCGAGGGAGCGAGCCCGGCGGAGCCGCGCCGCCTCGTCCTGAACGCCGAGATCCTCGCCTGCGGGGTCGCGCCATCCCTCCTCGTCGGCCCCGGCACCGCGACGCCGATCGCCACCGGCGGCGTGCTGCCCCGCGGGGCCGACGCGGTGGTGATGATCGAGGCGACGGAGTTCGAGGACGGGCCCGAGCCGGCGATCGCCCTCGCGCAGCCGGCAGGGCCCGGCCGGTTCGTCGGCTATGCCGGCGCCGACATGGCGCGGGGCGAGACGGTCCTGCGCCGCGGCACCCTGGTCACCGCCCGGGAAATCGGGATGCTGGCGGCCTGTGGCCTCGCCGACGTCGCGGTCGTGCGCCGCCCCCGCGTCGCGGTGCTCTCCACCGGCGACGAGCTGGTGGCGCCGGGCCGCCCCCTGGCTCCGGCCCGGCTCTACGATTCGAACGGCGCCATCGTGGCGGCGAGCGTGACCGAGAATGGCGGCCTTGCGCTGCCGGGCGGCATCGTCCCGGACGACGAGGCGGCGCTCGAATCGGCGCTGCGGACGGCCCTCGCGACCGCCGACCTCGTCGTCCTGTCGGGCGGGACCTCGAAGGGGGCCGGCGACGTCTCGCACCGGATCCTGTCGCGGCTCGGGGAGCCCGGCATCCTGGTCCACGGCGTGGCGCTGAAGCCCGGCAAGCCGCTCTGCCTGGCGCGGGCCGGCGACGTGCCGGTGGTGGTGCTGCCGGGCTTTCCGACCTCGGCGATGTTCACCTTCCACGAATTCGTGGTGCCGCTGATCCGGGCGCTGGCCGCCCTTCCCGCGCGGGAGGAGGAGAGCGTCGAGGCGCGCCTGCCGCAGCGCTTCAGCTCCGAGCTGGGCCGCACCGAATACGTGATGGCGGCGCTCTCGCGGGGGGCGGAGGGTCTCGTGGCTCTGCCGCTCGCCAAGGGCTCGGGCGCCGTCACGGCGTTCTCGCAGGCCGACGGGTTCTTCGCGGTGCCGGCGAACCGGGCCGGGATCGAGGCCAGCGAGACCGTGCGCGTGTCCCGGATCGGCCGGGCGACGCGCCCGCCGGACCTGACGATCGTCGGCAGCCACTGCCTCGGGCTCGACCGGCTGGTCGGGCATCTTGCCGCCCGCGGCGTCTCGGCCCGCACCCTCTGGGTCGGCTCCGCCGGAGGGCTCGCCGCCTTGCGCCGCGGCGAATGCGACCTTGCCGCGATGCACCTGCTCGATCCCGAGACGGGCCGCTACAACGCGCCCTACCTCACCCCCGGCCTCGCCCTGGCCCCAGGGTGGCGCCGGCTGCAAGGGGTGGTGTTTCGCCCGGGCGATCCCCGCTTCGAGGGCGCCTCGGCGCAAGCTGCCGTGTCCGCGCTGGTCGCCGACGAGGGGGCCGTGATGGTCAACCGCAACACCGGCGCCGGCACCCGGGCCCTGGTCGACGGGCTCCTGAACGGCGCCCGGCCCGCCGGCTACTGGAACCAGCCGCGCTCCCACAACGCCGTCGCGGCGGCGGTGGCGCAGGGACGGGCCGATTGGGGCGTGGCGATCGCGACGGTGGCGCGGGATTACGGCCTCGGCTTCTCGGCCCTCACCGAGGAGCATTACGACTTCGCCTACCGGGCGGAGCGCCGCGACGCGCCGGCCCTGGCGGCCTTCCTGGCCCTCCTCGACGACGAGGCTCTCGCCGCCGACCTCGCCGGCCTCGGCTTCACCCGGGCGGGACGGTAGCGGTGCGGGTCATCGGCCTCGCCGGCTGGTCCGGCGCCGGCAAGACGACGCTCCTCGTCCGGCTGATCCCGGCCTTGCGCGCCCGGGGCCTGCGCGTGGCGACGCTCAAGCACGCCCATCACGCCTTCGACGTCGACCAGCCGGGCAAGGATTCCTTCCGCCACCGGGAGGCCGGCGCCGGCGAGGTGATCGTCTCGTCGCGCCGCCGGGTCGTGCAGATCCGCGAGGTCGCCGAGGAGGCGCGCCTGCCCGATCTGCTGCGCCGGTTCGGGCCCTGCGACCTCGTGGTGATCGAGGGCTTCAAGCGCGAGGCTCATCCCAAGCTCGAAGTCTACCGCCACGCCAATGGCCGCCCGCCGCTCCATCCGGACGATCCCCGCATCGTCGCGGTGGCGAGCGACCATCCTTTCCCGGAGGCCGGCCGGCCCATCGTCCCCCTCGACGCGGTGGAGGCGGTCGCCGATATCGTGCTGGCGCGGTCGGAGCCCCTCGCCGCAATCCTGGAGAGGCTGGAAGCCCGGAAGGGGACCCCTCATGGCGCAGCTGACTGACGACTGCTTCGCCTTCGGTGGCCCGCTGCTCTCGGTCGAGGATGCCGCGGCGATCATCGGCCAGCGGCTGCCGGTGCTCGCCGGGATCGAGACCGTGCCGCTGCCGGAGGCCGACGGGCGGATCGCCGCCGCCGACGTTCTTGCCGGCCTCGACCTGCCGCCCTTCGACAATTCCGCCGTCGACGGCTACGCGGTGCGCTTCGCCGATCTCGCCGCCGGGTCCGAGACCGTGCTGCCGGTGCGCGGGCGCCTGCCGGCCGGCGCCGCTCCCGGGGCGGTGGGCGTCGCGGGGTCCGCGATGCGGATCTTCACCGGGGCGCCGATGCCGCCCGGCGCCGACACCGTGTTCATGCAAGAGGATGTGCGGCGCCAGGGCGATGCGGTCGCGCTGCCCGCCGGGCTGAAACCCGGCGCCAACCGGCGCCGTGCCGGGGAGGACGTCGCCCGGGGCGGCCTGGTGATTCCGGCCGGCCGCCGCCTGACCCCGCCCGATCTGGCGCTTGCCGCCGCTACCGGCCACGACCGGATCGCGGTGCGCCGCCGCCTGCGGGTCGCGGTGTTCTCGACCGGCGACGAGCTCGCCGAGCCGGGGGCGCCGCTGCGGCCGGGCGCGATCCACGATTCGAACCGGGTGCTGCTCGTCGCGCTGCTGCGCCGCCTCGGGGCCGCGGTGAGCGATCTCGGCATCCTGCGCGACGATCCCGCCATCCTGCCCGACCGCCTGCGGGGAGCCGCGGCCGGCCACGATCTGATCCTCACCTCCGGCGGCGTCTCGACCGGGGAGGAGGATCACGTCAAGGCGGCGGTGGAGGCCGCGGGCCGGCTGGTGTTCTGGCGCCTCGCGATCAAGCCCGGCCGCCCGGTCGCGATGGGGCTCGTCGGCGACGCCGCCTTCGTCGGCCTGCCGGGCAATCCGGTCGCGGTCTACGTCACGCTGCTCGTCGTGGTCCGCCCGCTGCTCGCCCGCCTCGGCGGCGCCCTGCTCGAACCCTCCCCGAGCCAGCCCGCCCGGGCCGCCTTCCGCTACGCCAAGAAGGCCGGGCGGCGGGAATATGTCCGCGTCTCGCTCCGGCGCGGGGCCGACGGGGCGGTCGAGGCGGTGAAGTTCCCCCGCGACGGGGCCGGAATCCTGTCCTCGCTCACCGGCAGCGACGGGCTCGCCGAGCTGCCGGAGGCGGTGACGGGCGTGATGGAGGGAGACCGGGTGGAGGTCTTCCGGCACCCGCTCCTCTGGTAACGGGCTCGCCCCGTTCTTGTGGTTCTTGCTCACTTCGCGAAGGTCAGGCGGCAGGAACCACAGAAGGGGCAAGCCCACTCCCCGCAGGCGTGTCCCGGAACTCCATCACCGCGCTGAGTTCGACCTCGCTTGGCGAGAACCGGGGGGCGACGCCGCCGAGAGCGGTTCACGATCGCGGTGCAATCACGAACCTACTCCAGCTCTTTGATTTTGCCGCATTTTCTACGACGAACCGGTATCCACTTCGTCGGAACATGCTCTTGCAGGCGCATCCCGACCCGCGTCTCCAACCCGGTCTTGGCGTGGCTCAGCGCCGACTGCGTGACGCCGAGGCGCTCGGCGGCGCGGGTAAAGCGGCCCTCACTCGCCACGGTCGCGAAGGAGAGCAGGTCGGGCCTATCCTGTCTCGCCATCGCCCATCCCCGGCCGAGCCCGTCGTCCCTGGCCCCACACGACGACGCGCGGATCCATAAGCCACGCTCATAAGTCGACGTAGAAACGGAAGCTCATCGTTGCGGCCAAGTGCCGTACCTTGGAGCCTATCCAAGCTCGCCGGGTTGCCCGGGCATCCCCTGAACGATGCACGACCTTCGGTCGGTCATCCCCCGCAAGCTCGGAGGCCATCATGGGTCGTCCCGGAGACATCTCATTGAATCGGAGAGACCTGATGGTCGGAGCATCCGCCGCGGCGGTCCTGGCCGCCACGCCAGCCGGCGCCCGCGCCAACGCGGCCGCCGCCGGCACCGACAAGCCCGTGATGGCGAAAGTGTCGCTCACCGTGAACGGGCAGCGCCGGGAGCTTGAGCTCGATACCCGCACCAGCCTGCTCGACGCGGCGCGCGAGCACCTGCACCTGACCGGTTCGAAGAAGGGCTGCGACCACGGCCAGTGCGGCGCCTGCACGATGATCGTCGACGGGCGGCGCATCAACGCCTGCCTGACGCTTGCGGTCATGCACCAGGGCTCGGACATCACCACCATCGAGGGGCTGGGCCAGCCCGACGCCCTGCACCCGATGCAGGCGGCGTTCGTGAAGCACGACGGCTACCAGTGCGGCTACTGCACGCCGGGCCAGATCTGCTCCGGCGTGGCGGTGCTCGCCGAGATCAAGGCCGGCATCCCCAGCCACGTCACCGCCGACCTTACCGCGCCGATGCAGGTCACCGAGGCCGAGATCCGCGAGCGCATGAGCGGCAACATCTGCCGCTGCGGCGCCTACTCCAACATCGTCGAGGCGATGACCGAGGTCGCCGGGAGGCCCGCATGAAGTCCTTCACCTACGAGCGCCCGTCGAACCCGGCCGAGGCGGCGGCCGCGGTCGCGCGCACGCCGAACGCCAAGTTCATCGCCGGCGGAACCAACCTGCTCGACCTGATGAAGCTCCAGATCGAGACGCCGACGCACCTCGTCGACGTGAATGGTCTGGGCCTCGACCAGGTCGAGACGACGCCGGAGGGCGGCCTGCGCATCGGCGCCCTGGTGCGCAACACCGACCTCGCCGCCGACGCGCGGGTCCGGAAGGATTACGGGGTTCTGAGCCGGGCGCTGCTTGCCGGAGCCTCCGGCCAGCTGCGCAACAAGGCGACCACCGCCGGCAACCTGCTCCAGCGGACCCGCTGCCCGTACTTCTACGACACCGCCCAGGCCTGCAACAAGCGCCAGCCGGGCTCGGGTTGCTCGGCGCTCGACGGCGTGAGCCGGTCGCTCGCCGTCATCGGCTCCAGCGATGCCTGCATCGCGACCCATCCGGGCGACATGGCTGTGGCCATGCGGGTGCTCGATGCCACCGTCGAGACGGTCGACGCCAAGGGGGCCGAGCGGAAGATCGCCATCGCCGACTTCCATCGCCTGCCCGGGGACAAGCCCGAGATCGACACGACGCTGAAGCCCGGCGAGCTCATCACGGCGGTGACGCTGCCGAAGCCGGTCGCCGGCACGCACATCTACCGCAAGGTCCGCGACCGGGCTTCCTACGCCTACGCGCTGGTCTCGGTGGCGGCCATCCTCGGCAAGGACGGCAGCGGGCACGTCGCCTTCGGCGGCGTCGCGCACAAACCCTGGCGGGTCGAGGCGGCCGAGGCCGACCTGCCGCGCGGCGCCAAGGCGGTCACCGACAAGGTCTTCGCCGGCGCCAAGCCGACCGAGGACAACGCCTACAAGCTGAAGCTCGCCGAGCGCACGCTCGCGGCGGCGCTCAACCAAGCGAGGGCCTGAGCCATGAAGTTCGACACCCCGGCGGGCCAGAACCCCATCGACCAACTCAAGGTCGTGGGCAAGCCGACCGACCGCATCGATGGCAAGTACAAGACCACCGGCACGGCGCCCTACGCCTACGAGCGCCACGACGTGGCGGCGAACCAGGCCTACGGCTACGTCGTCGGCGCCGGCATCGCCAAGGGGCGCGTGCGCCGCATCGACACGTCGGCGGCCAAGCGGGCGCCCGGCGTCCTCGCCATCGTGACGACCCTTGAGCATCCCCGCATGGAGCGGGGCAAGATGAACGCTGCGTACCTGTTCGGCGGCGACGAGGTGCAGCATTACCATCAGGCCATCGCCGTGGTGGTGGCCGAGACCTTCGAGCAGGCCCGGGCCGCGGCCTTCCTGGTGACGATCGACTACGCCCCTGTATCCGGTCAGTTCGACCTCGCCGCGGAGGCGAAACGCGCCAAGCCCGTGCCGGGCGATAGCGGCGAGGGCAGCGGCGGCAATGGCGAGGAGCGTGTCGGCGACTTCGAGGGCGCCTTCGCCCAAGCTCCGGTGCAGTTCGACGAGACCTACTCCACCGCCGACGAGAGCCACGCGATGATGGAGCCGCACGCGACCATCGCGGCGTGGGACGGCGACAAGGTCACCCTCTGGACCTCGAACCAGATGATCGCCTGGGGCCATGGCAGCCTCGCCAAGATCCTCGGCGTGCCGAAGGAGAACGTCCGGCTCGATTCCCCCTATGTCGGTGGCGGGTTCGGCGGGAAGCTGTTCGTGCGCGCCGACGCGGTGCTGGCGGCGCTCGGGGCCAAGGCGGCCAGGCGTCCCGTGAAGGTGGCGCTGACCCGTCCGCTCGTCATGAACAACACCACGCACCGGCCCGCCACGATCCAGCGGGTGCGGATCGGCGCGACGAAGGACGGCACCATCACGGCCATCGCGCACGAGAGCACCTCGGGGAACCTGCCCGACGGCGATCCCGAGACGGCGGTGAACCAGACGAAGCTGCTCTATGCAGGGGCGAACCGCCTGACCGCCCTGAAGCTCGCCCATCTCGACCTGCCCGAGGGCAACGCCATGCGCGCCCCAGGCGAGGCCCCCGGCCTGATGGTCCTGGAGGTCGCCATGGACGAGATGGCGGAGAAGCTCGGGCTCGACCCGGTCGAGTTCCGCATCCGCAACGACACCCAGGTCGACCCGTCGGATCCGAAGAGGCCCTTCTCGCACCGCGACCTCGTGGGCTGCCTCACGCGCGGCGCCGAGAAGTTCGGCTGGTCCAAGCGCAACGCGAAGCCAGGCCAGGTCCGCGACGGGCAATGGCTCGTCGGCCTCGGCATGGCGGCGGCGTTCCGCAACAACATGGTGATGAAGTCCGGCGCGCGGGTGCGGCTGGATGGGTCCGGCACGGTCACGGTAGAGACCGACATGACCGACATCGGTACCGGCAGCTACACCATCATCGCCCAGACGGCGGCCGAGATGATGGGTGTGCCGCTCGACCGGGTCGTGGTGCGTCTGGGCGACTCCGCGTTTCCGGCTTCCTCGGGTTCCGGTGGGCAGTTCGGCGGCAACTCCTCGACGGCCGGCGTCTACGCCGCCTGCGTGAAGCTGCGCGAAGCCGTGGCGCAGCGTCTCGGCATCAACTCCGCCGACGCCGTCTTCGTTGACGGGCAGGTGCGGGCCGGCAACCGCGCGGTGCCGCTCGGCGAGGCGGCGAGCAAGGGCGAACTCTCGGCCCAGGATACCATCGAGTTCGGCGACATTTCGAAGAAGCAGCAGCAATCGACCTTCGGGGCGCATTTCGTCGAGGTCGGTGTCGACGCCGACACGGCGGAGATCCGGGTCCGGCGGATGTTGGCGGTCTGTGCGGCTGGGCGCATCCTCAACCCGAAGTCCGCCCGCAGCCAGGTCATTGGCGGGATGGTGATGGGCACCGGCGCTGCCCTGATGGAGGAGCTCGCGGTCGACACCACGCGCGGCTTCTTCGCCAACCACGACCTCGCCGGGTACGAGGTGCCGGTCCACGCCGACATCCCGCACCAGGAGGTGGTCTTCCTCGACGAGGTCGACACGATGTCCTCGCCGATGAAGGCGAAGGGCGTGGGCGAACTCGGCATCTGCGGGGTCGGCGCGGCGGTGGCGAACGCGGTCTACAACGCCACAGGCATCCGCGTGCGGAACTACCCGATCACGCTCGACAAGCTCCTCGACCGCATGCCCGACGCGGCCTGAGCACCCTGAAGGGAGCAGGACCATGTACATCCCGGTCGGGGCGTCCTCGCTCGCCCCGACCGTGATCCTCGCTGGCGGAGTGGGCCTACCCTTGTGCGCCAGCCCCACGGACAAGCCGGTGACCGTCCAGCGGAGCGGCTCCCAGCCCTCGACCAAGGGCTCGCCGGAGGGGTCCACCGGCTCGGTCCGGGTCGACTCGATGCTGAGGGAGACCGAGCGTTCCCGAATGTCGGGCGGGCTGGTCACCTTCGAGCCCGAGGCCCGCACGGCCTGGCACACGCACCCGCTCGGGCAGACGCTGATCGTCACGGCCGGGGCCGGACGGGTGGAGCGATGGGGTGGCCCGGTCCAGGAGATCACCCCGGCGACGTGGTGTGCATCCCGCCCGGCACGAAGCACAGGCACGGGACCCGTCCCACCGCCGGCATGAGCCAGATCGCCCTGCCGGACGGGGTGGACGGAAAGGTCGTCGAGGGGATGACGCACGATCACCGAGGCGCAAGACCGCGGCGAGTCCCCGACACTGAGATAGCCCCGGAACAGGGGAAAAGGCGCGACTGCGTGGGTTCGGCAGGCCCCCGAACGTTCTCAGCGATCGATGTAATCGCACGAACGGCAACAAGACCGCCCCTGTTTTGGAGGCGGCCTCGTTGGTATCCTTCACGTCCCAGGGCGGAACTTCGCGCCTAAACCGGAACTTTGCGTCTTGGCTCACCTCTCGAACGTCCTGACGCTCGGGGGGATATCAGTCCGTCGAGAACCGGTAGTTCAGGCCGGCGCGTACCACGCCGAACTCTGCCTTGGGCTTGCCAAGGCCGACATAGGCGTTGGTCCCGGCGTCGTAGACGAGGCCGCCGCTGCCGCCATTGCGGTCGAGGCCGACGTAGAGCGCCTCGATCCGGGCGCTCAGGCGCTCGGTGATGGCGTAGTCGATGCCCCCTCCCGCGGTCCAACCGGTGCGGAAGGTCCCGGGCAGGGTGCCGGTGTAGACGGAAGCGGTCGCAGGGCGACTTCCGCCGCCATACGCGAAACCGCCGGTGCCGTAGACCAGGAAGCGGTCGAAGGCATAGCCGATCCGCCCGCGCACCGTCCCGAACCAGTCGAGGCTGGGGCCGACATCGGTGAACGTCGTGGTGCCGACGAGGCCGCTGGGCGCGTGCCCGAAGGTCGTGCCCTGGATGTCGGCCTCGGCGCCGATCACGAGGCCGGAGCCCGGTGTAAACTGATAGTTGTAGCCGATCTGGCCACCTCCCACGAAGGCGGCGTCGCGGCTGCCAGGGGTCACGGTGCCGTAGGTGGCGTCGGTGAAGGAGCCGCCGCCGCCGAATCCGGCGCCTGCCGTCACGCCGGCATAGAAGCCGGTCCAGGTGAAGACCGCGACGGGGGTGAAAGCCTGCGGCGCGGCAACCCGGCGCGGCAGGTCGGCGGCGGCGGCCGGGACGGCGAGGGCCACCGTGAGGGCGAGCGTGCCGGCAAGGCCGAGCGTGTCGGTCAGTCTGGTCATCGGGATACCGTTTCGTGCGAGTCTCTTGAGGAGGCCGGCCTTGAAGAGTCCGGCCCTTGCGGGGTCCGGCATGGGGCAGGCCGCGCCGTCGGGTGTCGGCCGACCTGACGCCGATCGCCGTCCGGACCGGACTTCAGAGGTTCTGGACAATGACGATCGCCTGGAGGGCGACCAGCAGGATGGCGCCGCCGATGACGAGGCAGAGGGCGACGACGATCAGGGCTTCGCCGCCATCCGTCGGCTCGCTCCGGGAGCGACGGGAGTCGGCAAGGCGGGGGCCCCGGATCGCCGGGGCCGGGACGGCCCGGCCGATGCGGGCGGAACGGGGCCGGTCGCGGCGCAGGGCTTCGAGCATGGGGGCGAACTCCTTGGTCAGCGGGTGGACACGAACGGCATGGGATGGACGGGGCCAGCCAGCGTCGCCGCCGCCACCGGCACTCCCAAACCGGCCATGACCGCGAGGCCGCGCATCAGCATCGCGAGGGGCAGCCGCGCCACGGACCGGCGCCGGGCGGCGGCTGCGGGGGAAGCCAGCGCGATCCGGAGCGGCTCGGCGGACCGGCAGACGAGAGGAAGGGGGAGAGGTCTGGCCATCGGTGGGTCCTGCGGCAGCTGGCGGTGTGGGAAATCTGACCACGCCCCGATGTCTATGTGGGCAAAATTCCCACGTCAATCGAAAATCGTCGTGCGTCGGGTGGTCGTGGGATTGTGTCCCACGGCGCCTGGGCTACAACGACCCGGATGTCAGAGCCGTCCCCGAGAGTGCCGCCGGATGCGGGCGCGTTGCAGGCCCCCCTCGCCCGGCTGCTGCGCCCGCTGGTGCGCTTGTTCGTGCGCAGCGGGATCACCTTCCCGGCGCTGACCGACCTGTTGCGCGAGCTTTACGTGAACGTCGCCGAGTACGACTTCGCCCTGCCCGGCAAGGACCAGACCGACAGCCGGGTGAGCCTGCTCACCGGCATCCACCGCAAGGAAGTGCGGCGCCTGCGCGGCGCCGGCGCGCCGGTGAGTGCGGTGCCGGCCTCGGTCTCGCGCACCAGCCGGATCATCGCCCGCTGGGTCGCCGCGCCGGACTTCACGGATGCCGACGGCCGGCCCATAGCCCTGCCAAGGGTGGCGGAGAGCGGCCCGTCCTTCGAGAGCCTGGTCGCCTCGGTGACCCGGGACCTGCGCCCGCGGGCGGTGCTGGACGAGTGGCTCGACCGCGGCCTCGTCACCCTCGACGACCAGGAGCGCATCGTGCTGGCCGAGGCGGCCTTCGTGCCGAGCGGCGGCGGCAGCCAGCAGCTCTATTATTTCGGCCGCAACCTCCACGACCACATCGCCGCCGCGGTCACCAATATCCTGGAGGAGAAGCCGCGCTTCCTCGAACGGGCCGTGCATTACGACGGGCTGTCGCCCGAGCTGGCGCGGCGGCTGGAGACGCGGGCGCGGGAGATCGCCATGGAGGCGTTGCAGCAGGCCAACCGCGAGGCGCATGCCGCCTGCCAGACCGATCCGGGCGGCGAGGCGCGCTGGAACTTCGGCATCTACATCTATGCCGAGGACGCCTCCCGCCCCGCGCCGAAGGCGTGAGGGAACGGCCGATGCCACGCGCCTCCTCCGTCACCCGGCGCGGTCTGCTGCGCCTCCTCTTCGGTGCGAGCGGGCTCGCGGTCACGGGGCCCGCACGGTCTACCGGCGACAAGGTCCTCGATCAGGGCATCGGCGGGACCGGCATCCGGCCGGGGCCCGACGAGGAGGGCGACCGCGGCATCGGCGGCACCGGCGTCGTCGGCACCATCCGGGGCTTCGGCAGCATCATCGTCAACGACCTGCGCATCGCCTACCCACCCGACGTGCCGGTGATGATCGACGGGCGCCCGGCCCGGGTCGAGGACCTGCGGGTCGGCCAAGTGGTCCAGACCCTGGTCCAGACCCTGGTCCAGACC
>NZ_LABX01000155.1 GCF_001043915.1 Methylobacterium aquaticum
CCCCTTGGCGCGGGCAGTGCGGACGTAGTCCGAGGACAGGACCTCCAGCATGCCGTTGCGGGTGAGCCGCATCACCGCCGGCATGGCGTAGTAGCCCAGCGCCACCGCCGGCAGGATGAAGTGCTTCCAGGTCGCGTTGCCGGAGACCGGCAGCCAGCGCAGGTTGACGGAAAAGATCATGATGAGGGTGAGGCCGAACCAGAAGCTCGGCATCGCCTGGCCCAGCACGGAGACGGCGAGCGCCGTCCGGTCGATCCAGGTGTCGCGGTAGAACGCCGCCAGCACCCCGAGGGGGATGGCGACGAGGAGTGCCACCGCGAGCGCGATGACGCCGAGCGTCAGGGTCACGGGCATCCGGGCGGCGAGCAGGTCGGTCACCTGCTCGGGGAAGTAGAACGAGCGCCCGAAATCGAGGTGGAGCGCGTGCCAGGCCCAGGTGCCGAACTGAACCACCAGCGGCTGGTCGAGCCCGTGCTGCGCGCGGACCGCGGCGATCTGCTCGCCCGTCGCCTCCGGGCCGGCGATGGCGGTGGCAAGGTCGCCCGAGAGGTGAAGGAGCAGGAAGCTCGCCACCGAGACGGTCAGCGCGACGCAGATCGCGACGAGGATGCGCCGCAGCGCGAAGCCCAGCATGGCGCCCCTCCTACTTCTTCCAGGACGCTGCGTAGAAGCGCGGGACCTCGTCGGCCTGGGCGGTGAAGGCCAGGTCCGCCGTGAAGGCGTAGTTCGACGGGTAGGAGAACATCGGCAGGGCGTAGGCTTGGCCGGCGATGCGCGTCAGCGCCTCCTTGTACTTCGCCTTGCGGATCGCCGGATCGGTGCTGCTGTCGCCGGCCTGGAGGTCGGCGATCACCGTCGGATCGCGGGTCAGGTCCTCCTCGCCGCCGCGGAAATAGACGCCGGTGAAGGCCGAGATGTCGTTGATCGAGAACGAGCCCCAGGTCTGGTAGCCGATCGAGGTCTTGCCGGCCCGGAGCGCGTCGCGCATGGCGGCATAGCGCAGGTAGTTGAGCTTCGCCCGGATGCCGACGGCGCGCAGGTAGCCGATCACCGCCTCGGCATAGTCGCGCTCGCGATAGGCCGAGAGATCGATCTCGAAGCCGTTGCCGTAGCCGGCCTCCTTGAGCAGCGCCCGCGCCTTGGCGGGATCGTAGGGGTAGGCCGGCACGCCCTCCTCGGTGCAGCCGAACTGCTCGATGAAGCACAGGGCGTTCATCACCCGCGAGCCGCCGCGCACCAGGTTGTCGACCATCGCCTTGCGGTCGATGGCGTGGGAAATCGCCTGGCGCACCCGCACGTCCTTGAGGGGCGAGTTCGCAACCGCGCGTCCCAGCACGTCGAATTGCAGGAAGCCGACCCGCATCGTCTCGGCGGAGAGCACGGTGAGCGTCGGATCACGCTTGAGCTGCTCGGCCTGGTCGGCCGGCACGCGCCAGATCCAGTCGACGCCGCCGGTCATCAGCTCGGCCATCCGGCTGTCGCCGTCCGGGATGATGCGGAACTCGAGCTTGCCGATCTTCGCCTGTCCGATCGGGCTGCCTGGCCAGTATTTGTCGTTGCGCACCATCTTCACGCCCTTGCCGCTTTCGGTCGAGACGATGCGGTAGGGACCGGTGCCGACCGGCGCCTTGCTGAAGCCGTCGAGGCCCACTCGTCTGAAGTAGGCGGCGGGCAGGATCGGGGTCGGGCCCGACAGGTATTCGAGGGCGGCCGGGAACGGCGCCTTGAGGTGGATCCGCACGCTGTGCGGGCCGGTCACCTCGGTCGACTTCATCCAGTCGACATTGCCCTTGGTGACGACCTTGGCCTCGGGCGTCAGCACGTAGTTGAAGGTGAAGGCGACATCCTCGGGGGTGAGGGCATCGCCGTTGTGGAAGGTCACGCCGTCGCGGATCGTCAGGTCGAGCGTCACCGGGTCGACCCAGGTCCAGGCGGTGGCCAGCATCGGCTGGTGCTGGCCGGTCGCCGGGTCGCGGTAGATCAGCGTGTCCCAGACGTTCCGGGCCAGGATCACGCCCTCGCGCAGGTTGTTGTGGTAAGGGCTCAGGTTCTCCGGCTCGCTGTCCGACGCATAGACCAGGGTGTCGTTGCCCTTGCCCGCCAGCGCCGGACCGGCGGCCCCCGCGATGAGGAGGCCCGCCAAGGGGGCTGCCAAGGGGACCGCCAAGAGGCCCGCCAAGGGGCCTGCCAAGCGGCGTGCCGCGCCGGCCCCGGCCCGGCGTATCCGCCCAGCCCGCATGACGCCCGCCCGTCCGTTGCCCGCTTCGATCCGTGTCGACATGTCGGCTCCGCCTCGTCGGGGGCAGCGCGGGCGTTGCCACCCGTGATGTTGCGCTGCCGCAAAATTCACCCTGCCAGGATGTTGCGCAGAACCGATCGCAGCAAGACGAATTTGGCGATAGGCTCGTTGCCGAAACGGCAAGGCAGGCGTCGGCGATGCAGACCACGGCGTTGCGCTACTTCCTGGCGGTCGCCCGCGACGGCACGATCGCGGCGGCCTCCGCCCGGCTCAACGTCGCGCCCTCGGCGATCAGCCGTCAGATCGCCAACCTGGAGGCGGAGCTGGCCTGCCTGCTGTTCGAGCGCCGGCCGCGCGGCATGGTGCTGAGCCAGGCGGGCGAGCTGCTGGCCCGTCACGCCCGCCAGGTGCTCCTGAGCGCCGATCAGGTCGTCACGGAGATCCAGGAACTGGAGGGCCTGCGGCGCGGCCTCGTGCGCGTCGCCACCACCGAAGCCTTCGCCATCGACCTCGTGCCGGTGGTGATCGCGGCGTTCCATGCCCGCCATCCAGGCATCCGCTTCGACCTGAGCGCGCTGCCGCCGGGCCAGGTCACCCAGAGAGTGGTCCAGGGCGACGCCGATATCGGGCTCACCTTCAGCCTGGAGCCCTCGACCGACACGGCCGTCGCCTACCGCAACAGCCTCGACATGGTCGCCCTGTGCGCCCCCGGCCATCCGCTCGCCGAGCGCCGGCTGATCGCCCTGTCCGATCTCGCCGCCTATCCGGTGGCGCTCCTGCCGCGGGACACCACCTTGCGCGCCATCCTGGATGCGGCCTGCGCGGCGGAGGACATCGCGATCGAGCCGGTGCTGAGCGCGAACGTGCTCTCGGCCATCCTGCCCTTCGTGCGCGACACGCGCGGTCTCACGCTCATGTCGTCGATCGCGCTCCAGGGACAGGTCGGGCGCGGCGAGTTCCGGGTGCTGCCGATCCAGTCCCGCCGCAGTCTGGCGCGGGGCATCGAGGTCCAGACGATGCGCGACCGGCGCCTGCCGCGGGCGGTGCAGGCGTTCCTGACCGATTTGGTTGCGGCGTTGCCGCCGGTGCCACGCTGACGGCCGGGCGCCCCGGATCCGACCGGCAGTTAATTTAGCGTAAAGCGTAACCCAGAGTTAACTTGCTGAAAAGATCAGGAATTTTACCCTTGATAAGTGTTGTGGCTGCTATATGTCGGCTATCTCTGTCATTCCTTGTCCTGGAACCGTTCGTCATGTCGGGCCGAATTCCCAGCTTGCCTGCGATGTCTCTGGCCATGCGAAGCAGCGTGATCGGGATTATCGTCCTCTTGTTGGCGATCGGCGGGGTGGTGGTCAGCATCATGCGCGACGTCGAGGCGGAGATGCTGCGCCATGCGACTGACGCCCTCGGCGGCAATGTGCGCCTGCTCAAGCAGACGCTGTCCGACGAGGGCGGTGCGCCGCATTTCGCCCTGCGGGACGGCCGCCTGATGATCGGATCGCACGTGATCGGCGCCGCCGACCCGGCGGTGGACCGGGTGCGCGACCTCCTCGGCGGCACCGCGACGGTGTTCCAGGGCGACCGGCGGATCGCCACCAACGTGGTCAACCCCGACGGGTCACGCGCCGTCGGCACCACCCTGGCGCCGGGGCCGGTCTACGACGCGGTGCTGGTGCGCGGCGAGACCTATCGGGGGGAGGCGACCATCCTGGGTGTCCCGTACCTGACCATCTACGAGCCGATCCGGGATGCCGGCGGGACGGTGATCGGGATCCTCTATGCCGGGGTCAAGAAGAGCCAATATTATACCCTGATCGATCGCCTGAACGCCCAGTCAGCCGGGTTCGGCCTCCTGCTGGCGCTGGCCGGCGCCGTGGTGCTGTGGGTCAGCCTGCGCCAGGCAGTCGCGCCCCTGCGCCAGCTCGACGCGGCGATGCGCCGGCTGGCGGCGGGGGATGCTGCGACCGCGGTCCCCGGCATCGGCCGGCGCGACGAGGTCGGCGCGATGGCCGCCGCCGTGCAGGTGTTCAAGGACGGCATGGTGCGGGCCCGGGCCCTGGAGGAGGAGACGGCGCTCGCCCGCGCCTCGGCGGAGGTGCAGCGCCGGGCCGGCATGCGCGAGATGGCCGAGGCGTTCGAGCTGTCGGTCGGCGGGATCCTCGCCCAGGTCTCCGCCTCCGCGACCGACCTCCAGGCCACCGCCCGGACCATGACCGCGACCGCGACGGCGACCGCGGCCCGGTCCACCGCCGTGGCGGCGGCGGCCGAGGAGGCGTCCTCGAATGTCGGCACCGTGGCGGTGGCGGCCGAGCAGCTCGGCGCCTCGGTGCATGAGATTGGCCGCCAGGTCGACGGCTCGGCCCGGCTGACGCAGGTGGCGGTGGCGGAGGTCGGCGAGGGTGCGGCCCGCCTCCAGGCCCTGACTGAGGCGACGGCACGCATCGGCGACGTGGCTGGGCTGATCGCCTCGATTGCGGCGCAAACCAACCTGCTGGCACTCAACGCCACGATCGAGGCGGCCCGGGCCGGGGATGCCGGCCGCGGCTTCGCGGTGGTGGCGGCGGAGGTGAAGGAGCTGGCGAGCCAGACCGCCAAGGCGACCGAGGAGATCACCAGCCAGATCGCCGCGATCGAAGCCTCGACCGATCGGGCGGCGGGGGCGATCGGCGGCATCACCGGGCGGATCGAGGAGATTTCGAGCGTCGCCGGCTCCATCGCGGCGGCGGTGGAGGAGCAGGATGCGGCGACCCGGGAGATCGTCCGCAACGTCTCCCAGGCCGCGTCCGGGACCGGCGCGGTGACGGCCAACATCGCCGGCGTGGCCCAGGCCGCCGAGGAGACCGGGGCTGCGGCGAGCCAAGTGCTGTCGGCGGCGTCCACCCTGTCGCGCCACTCCGCGCATCTCTCGGCGGAGGTGGCGCGCTTCCTTGAGACGGTCAGGGCGGCCTGAGACCGGGCGAGCGGGGCCGGCCCGGCCGCGCCGGCGGCGATGGCCCGCCGGCGCGACGGAGTTGACGGGCGGCGCCCGGCTGCGGATGATCGCCGCCCTGCTGCTGGCGACCCCTCGACCGCGATGACGGCCACCTCTCCATGACGTCGATCGCCGGGCTGCCCGACTTCCTCCTCTATCTCGGCACCGCCGTGGGCCTGACCGGCCTCTACCTGGCGGTCTATACCCTCGCCACGGCCCATAACGAGCTGGCGCTGATCCGGCGGGATGTGGCCGCCGCCTCGGTCGCGCTCGGCGGCAGCCTCATCGGCTTCACCCTGCCGCTGGCGGTGGCGATCTACAATGCCCGCTCCGTGCTCGACTGCCTGGTCTGGGGCCTCGTCGCCCTGGTGGTGCAGATCGCGGTCTACTGGCTCGTCCGCCTCGTCCTGCCCGACCTGTCACGGCGGATCGAGGAGGACCGGATCGCGGCGGCCGTCCTGCTCGGGGCCGCCTCCCTGGCCGGCGGCGTCCTGAACGCCGCCTCGATGACCTATTGAGGGGTCGCATGAGCGAGGCGCTCCCTCCGGACCCGGCCCGCCGCGCCAAGCGCTCGGCCACGATCTCCCTGGTGCTCGTCGCCGGCGCCGGCGCTGCGGCTTTCGGCCTCGCCCGCCTCGATTCCTCGCAGCGGGACGAGGACGTGCTGGTCTATGGCAGCCTCGGCGCCTGCATCGCCGAGCGGATCCGCAGCGCCGAGGCGTGCACGCAGGCCGAGGCGGCGGCCCGCGCCGCCTATTTGGCGAGCGCGCCGCGCTACGAGACCCTGGCCGATTGCGAGCGCCACCACGGGCCCGGCGGCTGCGTCCCGGGCGCGGCGGTGACGCCGGCGGCGCAAGACCGCTATCTCCCGGTGATGGCCGCCTTCATGATGGGGCGGACCGACGAGCAGGACCTGCCGGTCCAGCCGCTCTACGCCCATGCCCCGGCGGAGGAGCGGCACGCCCATGGTGGCGGGTATGCCGGCGGCTATTGCACCGGTGCCGGCGCCCGGGTCTTCTCGGCGGGGGGCACCTCGCGGACCCATGTCCCGGCCTCCGTCGCCCGGACCACGACCTCGACGCCCCGCACCATCGCCTATGGCGGCTTCGGCGGGACCGGGCGGACGGTCGCGGCGTCGGGGAGCGGGCACGGATCCGGGGGCGGCTGATGCGCCGCGTCGCCATCCCCGAGCGGCCGGACTGGCGCGAGCACGCGGCCCGCGCCGGCTTCCACTTCCACTCCTTCGACGGGGCGCCCTACTGGGACGAAAGCGCGCATTACGCCTTCACCCTGGCGGAGATCGAGCGGGATATCGAGGAGCCGAGCCGCGAGTTGCACGCGCTCTGCCTCGCCTTCGCGGAGCGCGCGGTGGAGGACGGCGCGATCCTCGCCTCCCTGGCGATCCCCGAACACGCCTGGGACGCGATCCGGGCGAGCTGGCGCCGGCGCGACCCTGGCCTCTACGGCCGCCTCGACCTCCGCTATGGCGGCGCCGGCACGGGGCCGGCGAAGCTCCTCGAATACAACGCCGATACGCCGACCGCCCTCTACGAGAGCGCGGTGTTCCAGTGGCTCTGGCTCGAGGACGGCCTCGCCCGCGGCCGCCTGCCTTCGGGCTCTGACCAGTTCAATTCCCTGCACGAGCGGCTGGTCGCGCGCCTCGCGGCCCTCGGCACCGCGCTTGGTACCTCCCATCTCGCCTTCGCAAGCTTTTCCGATGCGCCGGAGGATCGCGGGACAGTCGCCTATCTCCAGGATTGCGCGTTGCAGGCCGGCCTGTCCGCGCCGTTCCTGCCGGTCGAGGCGATCGGCCTCGAATCATCCGACGGGTGGTTCGTCGACCAGGCCGGGCGCCCGATCGAGGCGTTGTTCAAGCTCTATCCGTGGGAATGGATTTTTGCCGACCCCTTCGGCCGTGCCATCGGCGCCTCGCCCACCCGCTTCGTCGAGCCGCCCTGGAAGGCGGTGCTCTCGAACAAGGGCCTGCTCGCCCATCTCTGGGCGATGGCGCCGGGCCACCCGAACCTGCTGCCGGCCTTCTTCGAGAACGATCCGGCCAAGGCGATGCTCGGACCGAGCTTCGTCAAGAAGCCGCTCTACGCCCGCGAGGGCGCCAACGTCCTGATGGTGCGCGACGGCGCCGTCGCGGCCCGGGAGGAGGGGCCCTACGGGGCCGAGGGCTTCATCCGCCAGGGGCTCGCGGCTCTGCCCTGTTTCGACGGGCGCCACGCCCTCGTCGGCAGCTGGATCGTCGGCGACGAGCCCGCCGGTTTGTGCCTGCGCGAGGGCGACGGGCCGATCACCACCGACCGGGCCCGCTTCGTGCCGCACGTCATCGATCCATGACCTAGAGCACTGCCCGATCACGCTGCAATCGGGCAGTGCTCTAGGTTTTTGATTTTGCCGCATTTTCTGCGACCAACCGGTGTCCACTTGGTCGGAAAATGCTCTAAGCAGATGTCGCCGAAGTGGTCACCGGTTCGGCGATAAAAATCTGCGACAAAACAAGAACCTAAGCGGGCGAAGCGTTGGCCTGCCAACGCAAGCCTGCTTGGCGGCACGGTCGGCTCACGGGCCGTCGGCCGCGCCGCATCGCCCTCCCGCCCGGACCGGGCACAGATCGCCGCAGGACGGCACTCCCGGCAGGCGCTGGCGCAGGCAGCAGGTGCGCCGCCGCCGGTCGCACAGGGCCCGGGCGAGCGGGCTGAGGGCGCAAGAAGGCCCGCCGCACCAGCCGAGGCAGGCCGCGACCTCGGGGCGGGCCAGGGTCTCGGGCTCGCCGATCTCGCGCGCGACGTAATCGAGGATCACCGCCGCGTTGCCCCAGATCACCCGGGGGGCGATGCCGCATTGCGCCCGGCACAGCTCGACGAAGGGCCGCAGGTGGTCCTCGACCAGGCCCGCGAGCCCGGGAGCGCTGCCCTCCGGCGTCCCGGGCCGCACCAGGAAGCGGGCGGGGCGGCCCGCCCCGTCGAGCGCGAGGCGCGTCGTCGCGAAACCGAGCGGAAGCGGCCGCCCGAGGCGCACGAGCGCCGTCATCGCCGGGGTGGCGAGGGGCGCGAGGTAGAACTGGCTCCAGTACGAGACGAGGGCCCGCCGGTCGACCGCGCCGGGGCTCACGCCGAGCCCGGCCTCGAAGGCGGCCAGCGTGGCGTCGAACACCGCGGGATCGTGCAGGGCGGAGAGCGGCGTCGCCGTGCCCGTCCCGGAATCGGCCGCCACCCCGTCGCGATAGGTGCCGAGCGAGTCCGGCACGGCGGCGGTGATCTCGGGGGTCATCGCGGGGCTCCCTGTCCCGCCGCCCGGTCGGCCCGCAGGGTGCGGGCGATCCGCAGCGCCAGCCAGGCGAGCGCCGCGCCGTAGAGCGGCAGCGTGGCGGCGAAATAGCCCGGCCAGCCGGCCCAGCCGGCGAGCGCCGGAGCGGCGACGCGCAACGGCATCGCCGCGAAGAACGCGGCACCGAACAGGAGCGCGTAATCGGTGGCGGGACGCGGTCCTTCCGACCAGCGATAGATCAGGGTGAAGACCGGCACCCCGAGGAAGCCGCCGAAGACGAAATTCAGGACCGTGGCGGTCACGGCCAGGTCGGCGGAGCGCGCGGCGCAGGCCGCCGCCATCAGGCCGCCGGCGGCGAATACGCCGGTCCCGCCGATCCCGATCAGCCGCACGGTGCCGAACCGGGCCGCGAGGCCGCCGGCCATCAGCGCCATCACCAGGTTGACCGCCGGCAGGACGGTGCCGGTGAGGAAGCCGACCCGGCCGAGCGGCACCCCGAGATCGAGCAGCGCCAGGGTGTTGGGACCGCCGACGAGATAGGCGGCGGCGAAATAGGCGCCCAGCGCCGCGATGTGCCCGGTGAGCCCCCGCAGGCGCTCGAACCCGCCCGACCGGCGCTCGGACGGCCCCCCGGCTCCCTGAAGCCGCGCCTCCGGATAGGCGAGGATCGGCAGGAGGCAGAGCGCGTCGAGGGCCGCGCAGGCGACGAGCGCGGCCGGCCAGCCGAGGCTGTCATAGGAGCCGACCAGCACGCCGACGCCCAGGATGCCCCCGAGCGACCCGCCGCACAGCTTGGCCGAGGCGACGAAGGCCCGCTCGTCCGCCGGCACGGTCTCGACCACCAGGGCTTCGAGGGCGATGTCCATGGTGGCGACGCAGGCGCAGGTGACGATGGCGAGCGCCAGCAAGGCGGGCAGCGGCCAGTCCTCGCCGACACTCATGATGGCGAGCAGGACCACCGTCGCGCCCTGCGCCGCGACGATCCAGCCGAGACGGCGGCCGAGGAACGGCAGGCGCACCCGGTCGAGCAGGGCCGCCCACAGGAAGGTCAGTCCGACCGGCAGGGTGATGAGCTGGAGGAGCCCGACCCCCGCGAGGTCGAGGCCCCGCGCCCGCAGGATCAGCGGCGCCCCGCCGGCCAGGAAGCCGAGCGTGGCCCCGAAGGTCACGTACAGGCAGAAGAACGGGGCGAGCGGGCGCCACCCGGACAGGGCGCTGGGGATCGCGACGGCGGGCCTCACCGCGGGGGGAGCCTGCGGGCCGCGGCGAGCGGGCGGTAGTTTGGAATCACACTAATTCTTCTTTGTGTGCAGTGACTTGTAGCTTACGGGGGCGGAGTCCGGCCCGCAAGGGCGGCACAGCCACACGGTGCGGCCGGCCGCTCGTCCCGCCCGGGCCTCGCTGTGCCCCGCCGGCCCGTCCCTGGGTGAATTCTTGGCGCCAGGGGTGTCATTAACGATCCGGTAACCATGCTGCGCGCTTCATGGCTCTCGGTAACAACTCGTCAACCGCCGTGACCAGCATCAGCCTCACACGCCCCTCCCTCCCGCTGCGCGGCCGCTCCTTCCGGGCGCTCGTGCTCGCGCCGGAGACGCCGCTCGGCGACTGGTTCTCGCACCTGGATGCCCTGGTGCAGCGCTCGCCGACGCTCTTCTCCGAGCGCGCCGTGATCCTGGACGTCTCGGGCCTGGCCAAGGACTCCCCGCGGGGAGACCACTCCCCCCTGGGAGGGCTCTCCCTCCGGAGAGACCTGGCCGATCCCGAGGCGGCCGAGCCCGCCGAGGACGATACCCCTGCCGCGGCGGCGGCGCCCGACATCGCCGGCCTCGTCGACGAGCTCAAGCAGCGCGGCATCCGCATCGTGGGTGTCGAGAAGGCCGAGCCGGCCTGGCTCGGCCCGGCGCTGCCGCCGCTCCTGAGCGGCGGCCGCCCGGCCGAGATGGCGCCTCCGGAGGCCAAGGCCGCGCCGGAGCCCGTCAAGCCGCCGGAGCCGCGCAAGCCGAATTCCCTCGTCCTCGAAAGGCCCCTGCGCTCCGGCCAGTCGGTCTATCACCCGGAGGGCGACGTGACGGTGATGGGCTCGGTCGCCTCCGGCGCCGAGATCCTGGCCGGCGGCTCGATCCACGTCTACGGGGCGCTGCGCGGCCGCGCGATCGCGGGGGCGGGCGGCAATCCCCGGGCCCGGATCTGCTGCCGCAAGTTCGAGCCCGAGCTGATCGGCATCGACGGCCTGTTCCGCACCGCCGACACCACCGACCCGAAGCTGCGCAAGAAGGCGGTCCAGGTCTGGCTGGAGGGCGAGACCCTCCGCATCGCCGTCCTCGACTGACCGCCGCGACGCGACGGCCGGACGGGCTCCTCGCGGGTGCTTCCGAGCGCCCCGGCCCGTCCGGCGAGACACCCGAACAACCTCGTGAGCGGCGGCCCGACGACGGGGACGCCGCGTCATCCCGATCGCTCGGGGGAGCATTGTCCATGGCCAAGATCATAGTGGTGACGTCCGGCAAGGGTGGGGTGGGCAAGACCACCACGACGGCGGCTCTCGGTGCCGCCCTCGCCCAGGCGGGCCAGAATGTCTGCGTGGTCGACTTCGACGTCGGGCTGCGCAACCTCGACCTCATCATGGGCGCCGAGCGCCGGGTCGTGTACGATCTCATCAACGTCGTCCAGGGCGACGCCAAGCTCAACCAGGCGCTCATCCGCGACAAGCGCCTCGACACCCTGGCGCTGCTGCCCGCCTCGCAGACCCGGGACAAGGAGGCGCTCACCGACGAGGGCGTCGCCCGCGTCATCGGCGAGCTGCGCGAAAAGTTCGACTGGGTGATCTGCGACAGCCCGGCCGGCATCGAGCGCGGCGCCACCCTCGCCATGCGCCACGCCGACATCGCCGTGGTGGTGGCCAATCCCGAGGTGTCCTCGGTGCGCGACTCGGACCGCATCATCGGGCTCCTCGATTCCAAGACCGAGCGCGCGAAGAACGGCGAGCACCTGGAGAAGCACCTGATCCTGACCCGCTACGACCCCGGCCGGGCCGAGCGCGGCGAGATGCTGAAGATCGAGGACGTGCTGGAGATCCTGTCGATCCCGCTGCTGGCGGTGGTGCCGGAGAGCGAGGAGGTGCTCAAAGCCTCGAATCTCGGCAGCCCGGTCACGCTGAACGCCCCCCACAGCGCCCCGGCCCGGGCCTATATCGATGCGGTGAGGCGCCTGAAGGGCGAGACGGTCGAGATGATCGTGCCGTCCGACAAGCGCTCGATCCTCGGCAAGCTGTTCCCCCGGAGGGCGGCATGAACCTGCTGAGCCTCCTGTCGCGGCGCGGGACGGCGCCGGTCGCGCGCGAGCGGCTTCAGATCCTGCTGGCGCATGAGCGCACCGCCTTCGGCCGCTCGGATCTCGTGGCGATCCTGCGCGAGGAGATCCTGGCGGTGATCGCCAAGCACGTCGCCATCGACCAGGACAAGGTGACGATCACCATGGAGCGCGGCGACGCCGTCTCGACCCTGGAGATCGACGTCGAGCTGCCGAAGGCGGTCCACCGGGCGGCCTGATCCTCGCGGCCCGCCTGCCCCGGGCAACTCTCGCCGGGGGCTTGCCGCCGTCGGCCCTTGCGCTCCCGGCCCGCCCGCGCGATGTCCATCGCGACGGGCCGGACGGAGCGAGCTGTTGGCGGACGCCTTCCCACTGCACGACAGGCTGGCCCTGGTCACCGGGGCCGGCAGCGGCATCGGCGCGGCCCTCGCCCTGGGGCTTGCCCGGAAGGGCGCCCGCCTCGTCCTCGTCGACCGCGACCCCGACGGTCTCGCGCGCAGCGAGGCGGCGGTCCGGGCGCTGGGGCGCGACGTCGGCGCCCATTGCTTCGATCTCACCGATGCCGCGCGCATCGCCGCCCTGCCGGAGGCGGTCGCCGCCCGGCACGGGCCGCTCGATCTCCTCGTCAACAATGCCGGCGTGGCGCTCGCCGGCCGCTTCGCCGATGTCGCGCTGTCGGATGTCGACTGGCTGATGGACGTCAATATCCGCGCCGTGGTGCGGATGACCCACGCCTTCCTGCCGGTGCTGGAGAGCCGGCCGGCGGCGCAGATCGTCAACCTGTCGAGCCTCTACGGCATCATCGCCCCGCCGGGCCAGACCGCCTATGCGGCGAGCAAGTTCGCGGTGCGCGGCTTCTCCGAGGCCCTGCGGCACGAATATGCCGGCACCGGCCTCGGGGTCAGCGTGGTGCATCCGGGCGGGGTCGCCACGGCCATCGCCCGCAACGCCCGCGCGGGCCCGCGCCTCGATCCCGAAGAGGTCGCGCGCGGCAAGGACGCCGCCGAGCGGTTCCTGCGCCTGCCGCCCGAGGCGGCGGCCGAGCGCATCCTGCGCGGCATCGCCCGGCGGGAGCCCCGCATCATCGTCGGCCGCGACGCCGCCGCGGTCACGCTGATCCAGCGCCTGCTGCCGGTGCGCTACTGGTCGCTGATCGCCCGCGCCATGGAGTAGAGCATGCCGAGCCTGCGCGCTCACGTCTTCGACTGGATCATCCGCTGGCAGGTGAAGCCGAAGCTCGCCCGCGCCGCCGGCGACGTGGCGGCGGTGCGGCGGATCTTCGACCAGGCGAGCTTCCCCGATCCACCCGGCATCGTGTTCCGCGAGGGGAGCGTCGGGGGCATCCCGGGGGAGTGGGCCGAGCGCCCGGGGCTCGCGCCGGGCGCCCCGCGCCTGCTCTACCTGCATGGCGGTGGCTTCGTCGCCTGCTCGCCCCGCACCCACCGGCCGGTGACCGGCGGCTTCGCGATGCGGGGGCTGCGGGTGTTCTGCCCCGATTACCGGCTGGCGCCCGAGCATCCGTTCCCGGCGGCGCTCGACGACGCGGCGGCGGCGTGGTCCGCCTTCGCGGCGGCGGGGCCGGCGGGTCTCGCGGGGGATTCGGCCGGCGGCAACCTCGCGCTCGCGCTGATGCTGCGGGCGCGCCGGGACGGCCTGCCGCTGCCCCGCGCCGCGGTGCTGTTCTCGCCCTCGACCGACATGGCGGGGGAGGGCGAGTCGATGCGGACCAATGCCGGCCGCGACGCGATGTTCGATCCGGCGAAGCTCCAGGCTCTGGTCGACGCCTATCTCGCCGGGCACGATCCCGCCGACCCGCTCGCCTCGCCGCTCCGCGGCGACCTCGCCGGGCTGCCGCCGCTGCTGTTCCATGTCGGCGCCCGGGAGGTCCTGCGCGACGATTCGGTGCGCTTCGCCGAGAAGGCGAAGGCGGCCGGCGTCTCCGCCACCGTGACGGTCTGGCCGGTGGTGCCGCATGTCTGGCAGCTCGCCCAGACCTTCCTGCCCGAGGCCCGCCGCTCCCTCTCGGAGGCCGCCGCCTTCCTGAAGCGTCACGCCACAGCGCCGGAGGCGGTCCCGTGACGGGCGCTGCCTGCAGCGGCTCGAGCGCGCCCTCCGCCGGCGGCGCGACGCCGGCGGCGCCCGCCCGGCCGTGGCCGGACAAGCCCCTCGCCGTGCTGGTGATCGGGGCCGGCTTTTCCGGCCTCGCCATGGCGATCCGCAGCCGGCAAGCCGGCCTCGACGACCTTCTGGTGGTCGAGAAGGCGGAGGCGGTCGGCGGCACCTGGCACGAGAACACCTATCCGGGGGCGGCCTGCGACATTCCGTCCCATCTGTATGCCCTGTCCTTCGCCCCGAAGCCGGATTGGAGCCGCACCTATGCGGCCCAGCCCGAGATCGCCGCCTATCTGCGTGGGCTGGTCGCGCGGTTCGACCTTGATCGGCATATCGCGCTCTCCACCGCCGTCACCGGCGCGGTCTGGGACGCGACGCGGTCCCTGTGGCGGGTCGAGACCGATCGCGGCCCGCTGGAGGCCCGGGTGCTGGTCTCCGGCATGGGGGCGCTGCACCACCCGGCAATCCCGGCGATTCCCGGCCTGCACAGCTTCCTCGGCCCGCTCTTCCACACCTCGGCCTGGGATCACGGCGTCCCATTGAAGGACAAGCGCGTCGGGGTGATCGGCACCGGGGCGAGCGCGATCCAGCTCGTCCCGGCCATCGCCCCGGAGGTGGGGCGGCTGGTGCTGTTCCAGCGCACGGCCCCCTGGGTGATGCCGCGCCACGACCGGCCGATCGGCGCACCGCTCCAGGCCCTGTTCCACCGCCTGCCCGCCGCGCGCCGGCTCTTGCGGGCGGGCCAGTTCTGGCTGCGGGAGGCGCAGGCGGCGTCGGGCTTCACCCGGGTCTCGGGTCTCACCCGCCTCGCCGAAGCCGCGAGCCGATACCACCTGCGCCGCCAGATCTCCGACCCTGCCCTGCGGGCGAAGCTCGCCCCGCCCTACCGGTTCGGCTGCAAGCGGGTGCTGATCTCCGACGATTACTACCCGGCCCTCGCCCGGCCGAACGTGACCCTCGAGACCGGCCGGATCCGGACCGTCACCCCGGACGGGGTGATCATGGCGGATGGCCGCCACCACCCCCTCGACGTGCTGGTGCTGGCCACCGGCTTCGACCCCACCGCCTCGCTCGCCCGGGTGCCGGTGGTCGGCCGCGACGGGCTGATCCTGGCCCGGGCCTGGGGCGAGCGGGTAGCGGCGCATCGCGGGGTCATGGTCGCGGGCTTTCCCAATTTCTTCATGCTGCTCGGGCCCAATACGGGCCTCGGCCACAATTCCGTGGTGCTGATGATCGAGGCGCAGGTCGAGTACGTGCTGGCCTGCCTCGCCGAGATGCGGGCGCGCGACCTTGCGGCGATCGAGCCGACCCCGGAAGCACAGGCGCGCGACCTTGCCGGACTCGAGGCGCGGCTGTCCGGCAGCATCTGGCAGCAGGGCGGCTGCGCGAGCTGGTACCAGGACGCGGCGGGGCGCAACATCGCCCTCTGGCCCGGCACGGTGGTGGCCTATCGGCGGGCGATGCGGGTGCCGGATTGGTCCGACTTCGTCCTCACCCCGACGTGAGGGGATCGATCCGCCGCAAGAGGCGTGGATCGCATCGCTGCGCTGTCGCGATAGCGCTTTGCGCCCGTCACAGACGCATGCTATCGGCCGGTGCCAACTCAAGACAGGCACATTGCCCGGCGAAAAGCCGATTTGGCGGCTTCCTTAAGGGTGCCGCACGCACGAGGAGTTGGTTCATGGCCCGCATCAGCACCGATACGATCATCGAGGGCCTGACCTTCGACGACGTCCTGCTCCGCCCCGCCGCATCCTCGGTGATGCCGGCGGAGGTCAATATCGGCACCCGCCTCACCCGCACGATCCACCTCAACATGCCGATCATCGCCTCGGCGATGGACACGGTGACCGAGGCCCGGATGGCCATTGCGATGGCCCAGAACGGCGGCCTCGGGGTGATCCACCGCAACCTCGAGCCGCCGGAGCAGGCCGAGCAGGTGCGGCTGGTCAAGAAGTACGAATCCGGCATGGTGCTCAACCCGATCACCATCCACCCGGACGAGACCCTGGCCGATGCCTATGCGCTGATGCGCCACCACGGCATCTCGGGCATCCCGGTGGTCGAACGCGGCCCGAACGGCTCGCGCGGCAAGCTCGTCGGCATCCTGACCAACCGCGACACGCGGTTCGCCACCAACCAGAGCCAGCCGATCTCCGAGCTGATGACCCGCGACCGGCTGATCACCGTGCGGGAAGGCGTGACCCAGGACGAGGCCAAGCGCCTGCTGCACCAGTTCCGCATCGAGAAGCTGCTCGTCGTCGACGACCACTACCGCTGCATCGGCCTCATCACCGTCAAGGACATCGAGAAGCAGGTCGCCTACCCGAACGCGATCAAGGACGAGCAGGGCCGCCTGCGGGTCGCCGCCGCCACCACCACCGGCGATGGTGGGTTCGAGCGGGCCGAGCGCCTGATCGATGCCGGCTGCGACGTGATCGTGGTCGACACCGCCCACGGCCACTCGGCCAAGGTGCTGGAGAGCGTGCGCCGGGTGAAGACCCTGTCCAACGCCGTGCAGGTCATCGCCGGCAACGTCGCGACCCGCGAGGGCGCGAAGGCCCTGATCGACGCCGGGGCCGACGCGATCAAGGTCGGCATCGGCCCGGGCTCGATCTGCACCACCCGCATCGTCGCCGGCGTCGGCGTGCCGCAGCTCACCGCCATCATGGAGGCGGTCGAGGCCAGCCACGAGGCCGGCGTGCCGGTGATCGCCGACGGCGGCATCAAGTATTCGGGCGACCTCGCCAAGGCGATCGCCGCCGGCGCCTCGGTGGCGATGCTGGGCTCGCTGCTCGCCGGCACCGACGAGGCCCCGGGCGAGGTCTTCCTGTACCAGGGCCGCTCGTACAAGAGCTACCGGGGCATGGGCTCGGTCGGCGCCATGGCGCGCGGCTCGGCCGACCGCTACTTCCAGGCCGAGGTCAGCGACACCCACAAGCTCGTGCCGGAGGGCATCGAGGGGCAGGTGCCCTACAAGGGCCCGGTCGCGGCCGTGCTGCACCAGCTCGCCGGGGGCTTGCGCGCCGCCATGGGCTATGTCGGCGCCCCGTCGATTCCGGAGATGCAGGAGAAGGCGCAGTTCATCCGCATCACCAATGCCGGCCTGCGCGAGAGCCACGTCCACGACGTGACGATCACCCGCGAGAGCCCGAACTATCCGGGCCGGGTGTAATCATACCAACGGTCGTTGAAAACGACCATTGGTATCACACGCAAGAAGGGGGCTGGCTCGACGGGTCGCCGTCGGGCCTTGGCCAACCAGAGCATTGTCCGACGAGGTGGATACCGGTTCGTCGTAGACAATGCGGCACAATCAATGAACGAGAGAAGCTTCGCGATGGCAACGCGATCGTGAAGCTTCTCTAAGTAGACCTGCGTTGGCAGGCCAACGCAGGTCTACTTAGATTCTTGTTTTGACGCAGATTTTCGTCGCAAAACCGGCAACCACTTTTGCGAAATCTGCTTAGCCCCCTTGCGGCCCTCCGGGCACCGGCCCCAGCCGCTTCGCCAGCCGCTCGATCCGCTCCGCCGTGCGCAGCACGGTCTCGGCCAGGCGCGCCTCGGCGCCTTCCCGCTCGGTGGTGCCGGCCTCGGTCGATTCCCGCAAGGCCGCGGTCTCGCGTTCCATCGCCTCCATCCGGCGCTTCGTCTCCGCCAGCTCGTCCGCCAGGGTCAGCGCCGCCATCACGTGCAGGCGCATGTCGCCGATCTCGCCGAACGCCTTGCGCATGTCGGCGATGCGGCTGTCGAAGCCGGCGGCCAGCGCCTCGAGATGCTGCTCCTCGCCCTCGCCGCAGGCCATGCGGTAGGTCTTGCCGGCGATGGTGACGGTCACTTGGGGCATGAACTCACTCGGGACACGATGTCATGGGAGGCATGGAGGTCCGCCCGCGGCATCGGGGCAGCCTTCTTCGAATGCGGGAACACCGGCCCGGCGCCGTCACCCCTCGGTCCGCTCGCCGCTGCGGCCGAGCACGCCTTCGACGGCGCCGATGGCGCGGCCGAGGCGGTGGTCGACCTCCTCGGTCACCGATTCCATCTCGGCGATGCGCGCCGCCGCCCCGTCCAGCTCCGCCGCCAGCCGGGCCCGGTCGGTCCGCATGATCTCCAACTCGGTCTCCAGGTCGCTATGGCTGCGCTCCGCATCGAGCCGGCGCGTCACCGCGGATTCGAGCAGGGACACCGAGGCTTCGAGGCGGCGCAGCGCTTCCTCCACCGCTGCGGTCATGCTCATCTCCGAAAAACGCCGACCACGAGAACGCCGACTGACACATGGGAATAGTTGCGCGAAACCCTAAAGGCCCGGGCCGCGCCTCGCAATCGCCGTGCCGGCCGTCGTGGCGGTGCCGGGCCGTCCGCCTGGGGACGGTGGGGACAAGTCACGCGGCCGCGGCCACTTCCAGCCGGTTCCGCCCGCCTGCCTTGGCCCGGTAGAGGGCGCAGTCGGCGGCCGAGAGCAGAGCCGGCAGGTCGCCGCATTCGGCCCGCGCCGTGGCGAGGCCGATGCTGACGGTCGCCGCGATGCCGGGCCCGTCGTGGTGGAGCGCCGCCTCGGTGAAGCGGCGGGCGAGGCTCTCGCCGACCCGCCGCGCCGCGGCGGCGTCGAGGCCCGGCAAGAGGGCGACGAATTCCTCGCCGCCGAGCCGGGCGACGAGCGCATCCGGGCCGGCGGCGTGGCGCGCCGTCTCGGCGAAGACGCGCAGCACCGCGTCGCCGGCGGCGTGGCCGTGGCGGTCGTTGATCGCCTTGAAGTGGTCGAGGTCGAAGGCAAGGAGCGAGACCGGGCGGTCCGGCCGGCGGGCCGAGAGGATCCGCGGTCCCTCCTCGAAGAAGCCGTGCCGGTTCAGCAGGCCGGTGAGGTAATCCGTCCGGGCCGCCACCAGAAGCCGGCTCTGGGCCTCCTCGCGCACCAGGGCGAGCAGCCCCATCGGCATCGCCATCGAATAGAGCACGCCTTCGTACATCGTCACCTTGGCGACCGCGGTCAGGATGTCCGGACCCCAGGCCGCGGTCGCGAGCGGCGTCAGGACGGCGCGGGCGAGATAGAACAGGCCGTGGCCGGCCGCGACCGCGATCACCATCGCGCGGGCCCGCAGGCCCCGCAACGTCCGGCTGCGCAGCACCGCCCGAACGGTCAGGCCGCAGACCAGCGCGACCGGGATGCTGCCGACATGGTTCCACAGGACCGGCGCGGCGCCCGTGCCGCCGGCGATCCAGAGCGCCGCCACCGCGGCGAGCCCGGCCGCGGTGACGCGAAGGCTGCCCCGCCCGTCCAGAAGTGTCACGCCGTGCAGCATCAGCCCGTAGCCCAGCACGAAGAGGAGGCTCGCCAGGGCGAGGCCGCTCGCCTCGGGGAAGTGGTTGCGGTGCATCGTGACGAGGCTGGCCGCTGCCATCACGCCGTAGGAGGTGGCCCAGAGGCCGAGCGTCCGCGCATGCCGCGAATGGGCCTGCCGCTCCCAGAGCGTCATCCCGGCGGCGACCAGCAGCGTCCCGACGATCAGGTCGTAGAGGGTAGGAAGATCGATCTGCATCGCTGTCGTCACCGGCACACGACGATCTATGCGCGGTCCGGCGCAATTTTCGTTACGGAACCGACCGTCTCCCACCTGTCGCGTGGCGTGGTTAAGCCGCGGCTGACAGGATGATGACGAGTCGATGCTGGCGTCCTGGTCCGGTGTCACGGGCCGGCGAGCCTGGATCCGCCACCCGATCGCGGATTTCCCCAGGGCGTTGCCCGGGTTTGACACCTTCCGGCGCCATGATAGGAAGCCGGCGCCCCCCGCCGGACGGACGTCGCCGGCGGATCGACAGAATACGAGCTGCCGTGACGCTTCCCGTGCTCCCCGCCTGTGCCGTCCCCGCCGGGACGGCCGGCGTGTCCGGGATCGTGAGCGGCTCGTCGGGCCCTGCCGGCGCGCGCCGGCCCTTCCGTTTCAGCGTCGACACGCGCCGCGCCGTTCCGGTCACGGACCGTGGACGCCTGCCCGGCCGGCCTGCCGTGATTGCGCGCCGCGCGGGCCCGTGCGCTGCGGGGCGGTCCGGCCCCCACCCCCTCCGACACGCCTATCCCAAGGGAGAGAACACATGACGGTCAAGGTCGCCATCAACGGCTTCGGACGCATCGGCCGCAACGTCCTGCGCGCCATCAAGGAAGCCGGCCGCACCGACATCGAGGTCGTGGCCATCAACGATCTCGGCCCGGTCGAGACCAACGCCCATCTGCTGCGCTTCGATTCGGTCCACGGCAAGTTCCCCGGCACCGTCGCGGTCGAGGGCGAGCACATCGTGGTCGACGGCCAGCGCATCCGCGTCACCGCGATCAGGAACCCGGCCGAGCTGCCCCACCGCGAGCTCGGCGTCGACATCGCGATGGAATGCACCGGCATCTTCACCGCGAAGGACAAGGCGAAGGCACATCTCGAGGCCGGCGCCAAGCGCGTCCTGGTCTCGGCTCCCGCCGACGGCGCCGACCTCACGGTGGTCTATGGCGTCAACCACGACAAGCTGACGGCCGACCACCTCGTGGTCTCCAACGCCTCGTGCACCACGAACTGCCTCGCCCCGGTCGCCAAGGTGCTCAACGACGCCGTCGGCATCGAGCGCGGCTTCATGACCACGATCCATTCCTACACCAACGACCAGCCGTCGCTGGACCAGATGCACAAGGATCTCTACCGGGCCCGCGCGGCGGCCCTGTCGATGATCCCGACCACGACCGGCGCCGCCAAGGCCGTCGGCCTGGTGCTGCCGGAGCTGAACGGCCGGCTCGACGGCACCTCGATCCGCGTGCCGACCCCGAATGTCTCGGTCGTCGACTTCAAGTTCGTCGCCAAGCGGGCCACCTCGGTCGCCGAGATCAACGAGGCGATCAAGGCCGCGGCGAACGGTTCGCTCAAGGGTGTGCTCGGCTTCACCGAGGCCCCGAACGTCTCGATCGACTTCAACCACGATCCCCATTCCTCGACCTTCCACATCGACCAGACCAAGGTCATGGACGGCACCTTCGTGCGCGTGCTGACCTGGTACGACAACGAGTGGGGCTTCTCGAACCGCATGGCCGACACCGCCATTGCGATGGCGAAGCTTATCTGACACGGCCGACGCGATGGGCCGGCGCCTCCCGGGGCCGGCCGTCGTTCCCGGGCGGCCCCGCAGGGCCGCCCGCCTTGCGCTCCAGGATTCGCCCCCGAGGATCCGCCGATGATCGACGCCGCGCCCTCCACCCGCACCGTGAACGCCGCCGACACCGCCCTGCTCCAGGGCCAGGTTCCGACCCCGGCCGCCCCGCCGCCGAATGCGGCGCCCGCTGCCCCGGTTCACGTCCTGCCGAATGCCGCTGCTGCGCCGGCCCAGCCTCAGATCCAGGCGCCCCTCCCGCCCGGTGCACCGGCCCGGATCGCCGTCTCGCTGCCGACGCAGCTCGTCGACCAGCTCGCCCGCATCGAGGACAAGGCTTCGCGGATCGAGGACAAGTACGCCCGCTCCGAGGCGCTGCTCACGCGCGTCGAGGACCGGATCGAGGCGGCGACCGCCCGCATGAACGAAGCCGCCCGCCAGACCGACCTCGCGGCCCTGCGCAACGAGGTCCGGGCGCTCGCCGAGCGCACCGGCCGCCTGCCGGGTCTCGGCGCCCTGATGCTGACCGCCCTCGTGACCGCCGCGCTGACGGTGGCGCTGACCTTGGCGGCGCAGCGCTACAACCTCCAGGGCCTGATCCCGCCGCGCTGACCCCGCCGCCCGTCTCCCCATTCCGACAAGGTGCCTCCGCCGATGACCCGTTTCCATACCCTCGACGATGCCGGCGACCTGACAGGCAAGCGCGTCCTCGTCCGCGTCGACTTCAACGTACCGATGGACCAGGGCCGCGTCACCGATTCCACCCGCATCCAGCGCGTGCTGCCGACGCTCCGCGAACTTGTCGAGGCCGGTGCCAAGGTGGTCCTGCTCGCCCATTTCGGCCGCCCGAAGGGCAAGCCGGTCGCTGCCGAGTCCCTGCGGCCGATCGCCGAGGCCACCGCGAAGGAACTCGGCCGCCCGGTCGCCTTCGCGGAGGATTGCATCGGCGAGAGTGCGGCTGCCGCCGTGGCGGCGCTGAAGGACGGCGACGTCCTGATGCTGGAGAACACCCGCTTCCACGCCGGCGAGGAGACGAACGACCCGGCCTTCGTCAAGGCGCTGGCCGAGAACGGCGACGTCTACGTCAACGAGGCGTTCTCGGCCGCCCACCGGGCGCATGCCTCGACGGAGGGCCTCGCCCACGTGCTGCCGGCCTATGCCGGCCGCCTGATGCAGGCGGAACTCGACGCGCTCACCAAGGGCCTCGAAGCGCCGGCCCGGCCGGTGGTGGCGATCGTCGGCGGCTCCAAGGTCTCGACCAAGATCGACCTCCTCAAGAACCTCGTCGCCAAGGTCGACGCCCTGGTGATCGGCGGCGGCATGGCCAACACCTTCCTGCACGCCGCGGGCCTCGGCGTCGGCAAGTCGCTCTGCGAGCGCGATCTGGCCGGCACCGCGCAAGCAATCATCGAGGCGGCGCGGGAGAGCAACTGTGCCATCATCCTGCCGGTCGACGGCGTGGTGGCGGAGGAGTTCAAGGCGGGGGCTCCCCACCACACCTACGGGGTCGACGCGATCCCCGAGACCGGCATGATCCTCGATATCGGCGGCCTGTCGGTCGACCGGATTTCCGCGGCGATCGACGACGCCAAGACCCTGGTGTGGAACGGTCCCGTGGGCGCCTTCGAGATCGCCCCCTTCGACCAGGGCACGGTGGCGGCGGCCCGCCATGCGGCGGCGCGCACCAAGGCCGGCAAGCTCGTCTCGGTGGCGGGCGGCGGCGACACGGTGGCGGCGCTCAACCATGCCGGCGTGTCGGCGGACTTCACCTACATCTCGACCGCTGGCGGCGCCTTCCTGGAGTGGCTCGAGGGCAAGCCGCTCCCGGGTGTCGACGCCCTGCGCCGGCACGCCTGAGGGTTCCATTCAGGTCGGCGGGATTATGACGCCCGCCGGCCCGTCCGCTATCATGCGGCATCAGTGACATCTCGGAGGATACGGATATGGCGCGCATCACGCTCAGGCAGCTCCTCGACCACGCCGCCGAGCACGGCTACGGGGTGCCGGCCTTCAACATCAACAACATGGAGCAGGGCCTCGCCATCATGGCGGCGGCCGACGCCACCGATTCGCCGGTGATCCTCCAGGCGAGCCGCGGCGCCCGCGCCTATGCCAACGACGTGGTGCTGGCCAAGCTGATCGACGGTCTCGTCGAGATCTATCCCCACATCCCGGTCTGCATGCACCTCGACCACGGGAACAACGAGGCGACCTGCGCCACCGCGATCCAGTACGGCTTCACCTCGGTGATGATGGACGGGTCGCTGAAAAGCGACGGCAAGACCCCGGCGGACTACGCCTATAACGTCGAGATCACCCGCAAGGTGACCGAGATGGCGCATTGGGCCGGCTGCTCGGTCGAGGGCGAGCTCGGCGTGCTCGGCTCGCTCGAGAGCGGCCAGGGCGAGGCCGAGGACGGCCACGGCGCCGAGGGCACCCTGTCGCACGACCAGCTCCTGACCGACCCGGCCGAGGCGGAAAAGTTCGTGGCGGCCACCAAGGTCGACGCGCTCGCCGTCGCCATGGGCACCTCGCACGGCGCCTACAAGTTCACCCGCAAGCCCGACGGCGCGGTGCTGGCGATGAACGTGATCGAGGAGATCCATCGCCGCCTGCCCAACACCCACCTGGTGATGCACGGTTCCTCGTCGGTCCCGCAGGACCTCCAGGACATCATCAACCAGTATGGCGGCGAGATGAAGCCGACCTGGGGCGTTCCGGTGGAGGAGATCCAGCGCGGCATCAAGCACGGCGTGCGCAAGATCAACATCGACACCGACAACCGGATGGCGATGACCGGCCAGATCCGCAAGGTTCTGATGGAGAACAAGGCCGAGTTCGACCCGCGCAAGTACCTGAAGCCGGCGATGGACGCGATGACGAAGCTGTGCAAGCAGCGCTTTGAGGAATTCGGCACGGCGGGCCATGCCGGCAAGATCCGGCCGGTCGCGCTGTCCGAGATGGCCAAGCGCTACGCCGCCGGCAAGCTCGACCCGTCCTTCGCCCCGTCGAAGGCCGCCGCGGAGTAATACCCACGACCGTTGGTCTACCGCTACGCGGACGACAGTCCGGTCTGCGGCTGGTCGGCGGGGAGGCTGGCCAAGCCGGATGTTCTCCGCGCCGCGGTCTATCCCCTGGCCGGTGATGCGGCCGATCCTGCGCCGCATCGCCGCCCCAATGACCCTTCAGCAGGGCGGGCGGCCGGAGGGTCGTCCGCCCCGCGCGTTTTCGCTCCCTGCCCCGCAGCCCTTGCGACAGACCTTGAGATGGCCGAGCCCCAGACCCGCCTGATCCTCCTCACCGCCCCCGGGGTCGGCCCGGACCTCGGGGCCCGCCTCGCGCGCGCGGTCGCGGCCGGCGACGTCGCCGCGGTGATCCTGCGCCTGCCGCACGGCGACGAGCGCGCCCTGGTCAACGCCGTCAAGGCGGTGGCGCCCGCGGTGCAGGAGGCCGGCGCGGCCTTGGTTCTCGCCGGCGGCGGGGGCATCGATCTCGCCACCGTCGCCGCCCGCAGCGGGGCCGACGGCGTCCACGTCCAGGCGGACGAGGCCGAGGCGGATCCGGTCGAGGCGGCGTCGGACGAGGATGGCGAGGAGGACGACGAGGGTCAGGGACCGTCACGCAAGGGCCCCTTGCATGCCCTGCGTGAGCGCCTGCGCGACGGCCGCATCCTGGGTGTCGGCGGGATCCGCAGCAAGCACGCCGCCATGCAGGCGGGCGAGGCCGGGGCGGACTACCTGCTGTTCGGCGACGATCCCCGCATCGCCCTCGACGACCTCGTGGCGCGGCTGTCCTGGTGGGTCGAGATCTTCGAGACACCCTGCATCGCGCTCGCCCGCGACCTCACGGATGTGCCGGATCTCGTGGCGACCGGGGCGGAGTTCATCGGGCTTGATCCCGCGCTCTGGGCCGGGGAGGGGGGCGAGGCCGCGGTGGCCGCGGCGCAGGCCGCGATCCGGAACCGTGCCGCCGCCGGGGAGGGGTGAGGATGCGGAATTCTCGTTTCGCGGCCCCGCCCCGCCTCGCGGCGCTGGCGCTGCTCGGCGCCGTGAGCCTCGCGGCCGTCCCAGCCATGGCCCGGTCGATCCCGGCTCCGGCCGGCCCCTCTTCGCCGGGGGCCGCGTCGCCAACCATCGTCTTGCCGAATGCCGGTGCGGCCAACACCTTCGGCTCGTCGCAAGCCACCCAGACCCTGCCGGGCGCGGCCTCGCTGCCGCCCGCGCCCTCGAACGACCCGAACGCCGACCTCGCTTACGGCGCCTACCAGCGCGGCTTCTACGTCACGGCGTTCCGCGAGGCGACGAAGCGGTTGGAGAAGAACAAGACCGACTTTCCCGCCATGACCCTGCTGGCGGAACTCTACAGCCAGGGCCTCGGCGTGCGCCAGGATCCCGCGCGGGCCGCCGAATGGTACCGGCTGGCGGCCAATCTCGGCGATCCCCATGCTGCCGCGACCCTCGGCATGATGCAGATCGAGGGCCGCGGCGTGCCGAAGGACTTAGGGGCCGGCCGCGCCCTCCTGGAGAAGGCCGCCGCCCGGGCCGATGCCACGGCGAGCTACAACCTCGCCCTGATCCTGCTCGGCACCGGCGTGGCGGCCGATCTGACCCGCTCCGTCGAGCTGTTGCGCCAGGCCGCCCACCAGGAACTGGCCCCGGCCCAGCATGCGCTCGGCGTGCTCTATCTCCAGGGCCGCGGGGTGGCGAAGGACACCACCAAGGCCGCCGGCTGGTTCCGCCGCGCCGCCGATAACGGGGATCTGGCCGGCGAGGTGGAGTTCTCGATTCTTTTGTTCAACGGCGAGGGCGTGCCGAAGGACGAGGCCCGCGCCGCCCGCTACTTCCGCCATGCCGCCTTCCGGGGCAATGCCGTCGCCCAGAACCGCGTCGCCCGCCTCTATGCCAGCGGTCGCGGCGTGCCCAAGAACCTCGTCGAGGCCGCCGCCTGGGACATGGCCGCCCGGGCGCAGGGGCTGTCGGATGCCTGGTTGACCCAGGCGTTGTCCGGGCTCAACGCGGAGGAGAAGGCACGGGCCGAGCGGCTGGCGGCGGATCGGGCGGGGCCGTGAGGCGGTTCCGGCCGGCGCACACCAGCCCCGCCTCGACCGAAAAGTGGTTCCCTCGCCTCGTGTCGATGCTCTAGAGCCAAGCACCAGCCAAGCGCCCCGCCTCGACGCGGTCGCGCGCTTGTGTCGTTTGCAGCCGACGCGGGTGCCAGCGCCCGTCTTCCAAGGACTTCGCCCATGACCCCGACCCGCCTCCCGGGAGCCGCCGACCGATGATCGTATCCCCCCTGATGACCGTGATGGTCGATGCCGTGCGCAAGGCGGCGCGCGGGCTCAAGCGCGATTTCGGCGAGATCGAGAACCTCCAGGTCTCGCGGAAAGGGCCGGGCGACTTCGTCAGTGCCGCCGACCGCAAGGCCGAGGCGACCCTGCGCGAGGCCCTGATGAAGGCCCGTCCCGGCTACGGCCTCATCATGGAGGAGAGCGGAATCATCGAGGGCCAGGACAAGACCCATACCTGGCACGTCGATCCCCTCGACGGCACCACCAACTTCCTGCACGGCGTGCCGCATTTCTGCATCTCGGTCGGCCTCGAGCGCGAGGGCACGATCGTCGCCGCGGTGATCTACGAGCCGATCAAGGACGAGCTGTACATCGCCGAGCGCGGCAAGGGCGCCTTCCTCAACAACAAGCGCCTGCGGGTCGCCGGCCGGCAGGATCTCGCCGACAGCCTGGCGCTCTACGGCTCGCCCTATCTCGGCCGCGGCAGCCATCCGCGCCTGCTCAAGGAACTCGCCGCCGTGATGGCGGTGACCGGCGGCGTGCGCCAGACCGGCTCGGCCGCCCTCGACCTCGCGGCGGTCGCCTGTGGCCGCGCCGACCTCTACTGGGAGCGCGACCTCCAGACCTGGGACATGGCTGCCGGCCTGCTCCTGGTGCGCGAGGCCGGGGGCTACGCCAGCAGTGCCGATGGCGGCGCCGACCCGATGACCGCCCGCTCGGTCGCCTGCGGCAACGAGGTGCTCCAGCGCGAACTGGTCGCGATCCTGCGCAAGGTCGGCGGCTGACCGACGCACGCGGCAGAGCCGCACGGCGCGGCTCTGCCGAATGCCCTGTTCTTGCATCACGTTCGTCGCCGAGCTGGCGACCACTCGGCGAATGATGCCGAGGGCCGGCCCCGCGGCCGCCCCCGCCTCCCGCCCCGCCGAACTCCGACGACAAGGCACGCCATGGATTCCCGCACCCTGTCCGCCCTCAAGGACGCGATCCGCTCGATCCCGGACTACCCGAAGCCCGGCATCGTGTTTCGCGACATCACCACCCTGCTCGGCGATGCCCGCTCCTTCCGGCGCGCGGTGGACGAGCTGATCCATCCCTTCGCGGGCGGCCGGATCGACCAGGTCGCCGGCATCGAGGCACGGGGCTTCATCCTCGGCGGCGCGATCGCCCACCAGCTCTCCTCGGGCTTCGTGCCGATCCGCAAGAAGGGCAAGCTGCCCCACACCACGGTCTCGATCGCCTATGCCCTCGAATACGGCACCGACGAGATGGAGATCCATTCCGACGCGGTGAAGCCCGGCGACCGGGTGATCCTGGTCGACGACCTGATCGCCACCGGCGGCACCGCGACGGCGGCGGTCGAGTTGCTGCGCCGGATCGGCGCCGAGGTCGTGGCGGCCTGCTTCGTCATCGACCTGCCTGAACTCGGCGGCGCCGACCGCCTGCGCGCCCTCGACCTGCCGGTGCGAACCCTGATCGAGTTCGAGGGGCACTGATACCAACGGTCGTTGAAAACGACCTTTGGTGCCGTTCGCGAGTTTTCGCCAAGCCCAAAATCCCGGACATCTGGGCTTGGCATCGACAAGTCGAGAGGGAGTCAACGGCCGCGTCGATCTCGGGCAGGCCCGAGATCGAATCGATGCGTCAGCATCCTCGGCCGTTGGTATGACACGACACAGGCGGGCCTCCCGGCCCGCCTCGCACGCTCCTATGGGGTCGGGCCAGCCCGTCTCACGCCGCTTTGGCCAGGCTCTCGAACAGCCCGCGCCCGTCGGTGCCGCCGACGAGACCTTCGACGAAGTTCTCCGGATGCGGCATCATCCCCAGCACGTTGCGGGTCTCGGAATAGATGCCCGCGATGGCGTTCAGCGAGCCGTTGCGGTTGGCCTCCACGGTGATCTGGCCGGCCTCGTCGCAGTAGCGGAACGCCACCCGGCCCTCGCCCTCGATCCGCGCGAGCGTCTCGGGATCGGCGAAGTAATTGCCCTCGCCATGGGCGATGCAGACGTCGATCACCTGGTGCTGGCTGTAGGCCCGGGTGAAGGCGGTGTCGGTGCGCTCGACCCGCAGGGTCTGGCGGTGGCAGAGGAAGCGGCGGCCGACATTGCGCATCAGCACGCCCGGCAAGAGGCCCGACTCGCACAGGATCTGGAAGCCGTTGCAGATGCCGAGCACCAGCCCGCCGCGGGCGGCGTGCGCCCGCACCGCGTCCATGGCATGCGCCCGTCCCGCGATGGCGCCGCAGCGCAGGTAATCGCCGTAGGAGAAGCCGCCCGGCAGCACCGCGAGATCGGTGCCGGCGGGCAGCGCGGTCTCGGTGTGCCAGACGGGGGTCACCTCGGCGCCGGCGAGGCGCAGGGCCCGGGCGACGTCCCGCTCGCGGTTCGAGCCCGGGAAGACGACGATGGCGGCCTTCATCGGGCGATCTCGACGCGGTAATTCTCCACGACCGTGTTGGCGAGCAGCCGGTCGCAGGCCGCCTTCACGGTGGCCTCGGCGGCGGCCTCGTCGGCGGCCTCGACCTCGACCTCGAAGAACTTGCCCTGGCGCACCCCGGCGATGCCGGTGATTCCGAGCGAGCGCAGCGCCCCCTCGATCGCCTTGCCCTGGGGGTCGAGGACACCGGTCTTCAGGGTGACGGTGACGCGCGCTTTCATCGGCCAGACCTTCGGCAGCGGAGGGCTTCTTTCAGGCTTCCGATAGTGCGGAACGGGGTCGGAGGCAACGCCGGGGGCGGCCGGCGCGGCAGGCCGCGGCACGCGCCGACGCATGCATTGATCTTTGCTGGTAGGATTCTAATACTGGCGCGGCGTCGGCGGCCATCGCGGTCCCGGCGGGTTCGCTTCGCGCGGGGGCGCGGGGTTCAGGGG
>NZ_LABX01000156.1 GCF_001043915.1 Methylobacterium aquaticum
GCCGGTGATGACGCCGTCGCCTGGAATCTTCTGCTTTTCCATCCCGAAATCGTTCGAGCGGTGCTGCACGAACATGTCGAATTCCTCGAACGACCCGGAATCGAGGAGAAGCTCGATGCGCTCGCGCGCCGTGAGCTTGCCCTTGGCGTGCTGGGCGGCGACGCGCGTCTCGCCGCCGCCGCGCCGCGCATGGCCCCGCCGATGATCCAGCAGGGCGAGAATGTCCTTCATGGCGAAAACCTTGGTCAGGGATGTCGAGGGGCCGGCGACCTGCCGCAACGGGGCCGAACCGGCGGATCTCACCGCGCAGGACGGGACGGCTCGGCGGTGGCGGGCGGATGCACGAGATGCGGCCGATGGAGCAGGAGGGCGCAGACCAGAGCCTGCCGGTCGGCGCGTCCGCCGGCAGGACGGAGACGACCTGTGGAGGCCCGCATCGCGGCATCAATCTCGGCAAAATCGATCCGGTAGAGCGCGTGGAGCTGGCCCGTCCGCAGGCTCGGATCGGCGAGGTAGGTATCGACCGCCCGATCGACATCGGCGTCCACCAGGTCGCCGCGCAGAAGGAGGTCCAGGACCCTCGGCGCCGCGGCCTCCCCGGCGGATGGGAGCGCCTGGCCGGGAGGGAGCGTCTTGAGCATGGCTGTCCGATCCCCGTCTAATCGAAGATTTGTCCGGCCGTCGTCAGGGGATGGCATGCCCGTCTTGCCTGACTCGGTGAGATGAGAGACCCGCGATCTCACGCGCCGCCGCGACCGCGATCATCGCAGCCTCCGCCGGGGTCGGGCCTGGCGACAGAGGCTGTCGCCGACGACCTTCGAAGGCGGAGCGCCGATCGCCGGGACGATTGCGGCATGCTCGAAAGATCTCGTGTGACGTGGGGGATGGTCATGACCGAGAGCCTGTTTGACTGACTGAACGGTCTTGAACCCCCTCCAGCATTCCGGGCCCGCGCAGCGGAGCCCGGAATGACACGCCGAGTGTCAAATCCTCCCGGTCGACTCGAACAAGGTCTGATGTCCCGGCCGCATGCAGTCACGGTAAGGGCGCTCCAGCCCGGAGACAAATTCAAAGATTGCCACACATCGTTCGCTTGCGTAGATATGCGGCATGACGAACCTGAACTACCATCATCTGCGCCTGTTCCACCGCATCGCGCACGAGGGTAGCCTCACCCGGGCCGCGGAAACTCTCAACCTGTCGCAATCCGCTCTCTCGGTGCAGTTGCAGAAGCTGGAGCAGCAGCTCGGGCACGACCTGTTCGAGCGCCGCGGCAAGAAGCTCGCCCTCACCGAGGCGGGACGGATCGCGCTCGACTACGCCGACACCGTCTTCGAGACGGGCGACGAACTGCTCAAGGTGCTCCAGGGCCGCCCCCGGGCGGCCCAGCACGTGCTGCGCGTCGGAGCCCTGACCACCCTCTCGCGCAACTTCCAGCTCGAGTTCCTGCGCCCCGTGATCGGACGGACGGATATCGAGTTGGTGGTGCGCTCCGGCACGATGCGCGAGCTGCTGGCGCAGCTCGAGATGCACAGCCTCGACGTGGTGCTCGCCACCACGGCGGTGCGCCGGGATGCCGGCACGGACTTCCACAGCCACCTCATCGCCGAGCAGCCCGTGAGCCTGGTGGGCCGGTCCGGATCGGCTGCGGCGCCGCTGCGCTTCCCGGACGCGCTCCGGACCGTGCCGGTGACGCTGCCGAGCCTCGACAGCGAGATCCGCGTGGCCCTCGACCGCGTGCTGTCGCTGGCGGGCATTCACCCGATCATCCAGGCCGAGGTCGACGACATGGCCATGCTCCGCCTGCTGGCGCGGGAGGGCGAGGGCGTCGCGGTGGTGCCCCCGATCGTGGTTCAGGACGAGTTGCACGCGGGCGTGCTGATCGAGCATTGCCGCATCCCGGACGTCACGGAGCGCTTCTACGCCATCGTCCAGACCCGACGTTTCCCGAACCCGGTCCTCCAGGACCTGATCGCCGCGAGCGTGCCGCCCCCCACGGATGTGCCCGCCGAGTGACGGCAGCCCCGTCCGGCCCCGCGGCGGGTTCGCCCCGGGGCGCTGACGTTCCTCAGACGACCGCTTTCAGCGGCACGTCCGGGGCGACGCCGCCCGGCTGCCGGGTGCTGGTCCACCTCAGGTCTCCAGCGTAGCGCCACGCGATCCGGCCGTCCTGGTCGAGGGCGAACAGGTGCAGCCAGCGATTGTCGAACAGCGCCCGCACCTCCGCGTGGCGCCTCAGCACCTCGGTGATCGCCTCCCGCGGCGCTTCGAGACAGACCGACAGCCGCAGGGGCTCATGCGCGTAGGCGGCGCCGTCGTGAACCGATTGTTGGGGCAGGCCGGCCCGCAGGAGGCCGCCATTGCCCTCCAGCACCCCGATGCCGCCCGTGACGTTGTGCAGGAGCTTGTTGCCGCTGCCGAACAGGTCGGGCGCGACGACGGAGCCGTAATATTGCAGGCTGATCCAGCTCGCCACGACCACCGGAGCGGTGAGGATCAGCTCCAGCACGGCAAAGCCGTTGTCCTGCCGCCAGTCATACTCGTGCAAGAAGGCCCGCCCGTCGAGCGCCCGGCCCGCCGTGCGGTGGCGCGGCGCGGCGATGAAGGCGTGGCAGCCTGCCAGCCCCCATTCGGGGCGGGTCTCGGCCCAGTCGCGGCTGCGGCGGGCAACGCGGCCACCCTCCCCCGCCCCCGGCAGGCGCAGCGCGCGCTCCGCGCGGGCGATGGTGCCGGCGGCGGCGAGCCAGCCCCGGATCCGCGCCAGATCCGGCGGGCGCCGCGTCACCGGCAGGTCGTCGGCGTAGAGCGTGACCGCGTCCGTGGTGGTGTCGTGGAGGGCGGCGAGGAACACCGTGTCGGACGGCACCACGACGCCCTGCTCGGCGAGGCCCGTCCGCACCGCCGGGTCGTTGAGGAGTTGCGCCAGCAGCCGCGCATTCACCTCGCCCGTGTATCCGCCGCAGGCGCCGCAATGCAGCGCGCTGGCATGGGGATTGTTGACGACGGTCGCGCCGTGCCCGGCGAGCAGCACGACGGGGGCGAACTCCGCCGTCAGCGACATCGCCCGCAGGATGCCCGCGGCGCTCGCGACCCGCGAGGCGGGGTCGAGCGACGGATCAAGGCGCGGGGGGGGATCCTCGGGCGCTGCCGCCTGGCCCCGGCCGAGCGAGGCGGCCAGGAGCTTGCCGAGGTAGAGCGGCCCCGCCGCCTCGACGAAGGCGAAGGAGGACACCGCCGCCTGCCTGAAGCGGCCCCAGGCCCGGCCCGCGCGGGCCACGATCCGGGCGGACCGGTCCGCGATCTCGCCCTCGGGGCAGGCCGTGCACGTGCGCAGCGCCGGCTTGAGAAGGACCGGCAGCCGGTTCTCCACCACGTCGGACGCGAAGCGCCGGTGCGCGAGGCCCAAGCCGAAGAAGCCCGCAAAACCGAGGGTACGGATGCCGGGATCGAGGGATTCGAGGGCGCGGCGGAACACCTCGGACCGCACGTCGATGCAGAACGCCGCCTGAAGGACCGGACGGCCGGTCCCGCCCTGCGGCGCGGCCGTGGCGAGCGTCGCGGCGAGCGCGCGCTGGCCCGCCCGCTCGCAGGCGTCCTGAAGGACGGCGTCGACGACGAGGTCGGGCGTTGGCACGGCCGGGGATGCGTGAGCGGCCGCGATCGCGGCCCAGCGTTCGACGATCTGGTCTCCATAGCGGGCGAGCAGGGCCTCGTCCCAGATCGTCCGGATGGCGAGCAGGTCCCTCAGGGTTCCGTCGGATGTCCCCGCAAGCTCCGCCTGCCAGAGCCTGTAGCGGGCATACTGGGCCCAGCCGCCGAGCGACAGCAGGACCTGGTGGAAGTAGCTCTCCAGGGCGTCCGGCGCGAGCCCGAGCCGCGCGACGGCGCGGGCGAGCGCGGGCACCGTCCCGTCCGGCACCCCCGCGACGTGCTGCGCGAAGCCGCTCAATCCGGCGATCTCCGGGGTGAGGTCGTGGAGCGCCCAGGTCCGCCAGAGCGCGAGCGCGCTCCCGCCGGGCGGCGGCGTCCACAACGCCTGCCCCTCGTCGAAGTGGCCGGCCGCCCAGGCGGTGATCCGGTCGGCGATCAGGCCCGGCCAGTCGATCCCGGATGCCTCGGCGCAGAGCGACGCCAGGGTGGGCAGAGCCGGGACCGGCCGCGCCTCGGCCTGCATGGCGGCCTTGAGGGCGTCGAGGTCAGCCGGGCGCAGCGCCGCGGGCGCCTGCGCCAGGGCGTCCCGGAGGTCCTCGTCCGTGACGAGTCCCGCCGCGACCCTGTCGCGGTACCAGCGGCGCGGCATCGTCACCGCCGCGCCGCCCGCCCGCGCGAGGCGCGCCCCGGCGGCCCAGAGCGGCTCGCCGGCATGTCCGAGGAAGGGATTGACGGCGACGCTGGAGGCCAGGGGCCACAGGGGCGGGATCCGCCGGCCCGCGGCATCGGCCGCGGCCATGACGGTCTCGTGCGCGGTCGGAAGGGAGTGGACGATCTCGATCATCGTGGCGTCTCCGGTCAGGTCAGGCGGCGTGACGGGCGGACCAGCCGCCGATCAGCCGGTCGAGGACGGCATTGGCGTAGAGGCCGTTGGCGAGGTGCACCCGCAGACCGGCGGCGGCGGGGTGATGGGCCCAGAGCGGGAACATCGCCTGGAGGATGGCAACGAGGCCGAAGCTGAGGAGCGCCAGGACGATCAGTGCCCATTCGAGCGGGCCCGGCGCGGGCGTCGGCGGCAGGATGCCCGCCGTGAGGCGGATCGCGAGGAGCTGCAAGGCGAAGTAGCCGACCGAGGCGGCGACCGCGTAGGCCCCGGTGCGCCGGGTCAGCGCCCAGGGCGCGGCGTCGGCGAAGCCCTGCGCGAGCATGTAGGCGACGCCGAGGATCAGGATGGCGCCGAGCGCGAGCGCCTGGGGCGACTTGTGGGCCAGCCCGAACCCGATGCCGACCAGGACGAAGATCGCGAAGGCCGCCAGCACCGCGCGCGCGACGGCGCCCGGGCCCGGGATGGCGACCGGCCCCGGCCGGCGGATCGCCGCGACCGCCGCGACGGCGCCGCCCGAGGCCAGGAAGGCATGGGCCTTGTAGAGGGAATGCGCCACGATGTGCAGCAGCGCCAGGGGGAACAGCGCGAGCCCGCATTCGAGGGTCATGAAGCCCATCTGAGCGACGGTCGACCACGCCAGCGAGGTCTTCACGGACGGCTGGGTCAGCATCACCAGGCTGCCGAGCAGCGCCGTGACGCCGCCGACCATCGCCAAGACGGCGAGCACGCCGGGGGCGAGGAGGAGCACGTCCGCGAAGCGGATCAGCAGGAAGCCGCCTGCATTGACGATGCCGGCGTGGAGCAGCGCCGAGACGGGGGTCGGCGTCTCCATCACCTCGGTGATCCAGCCATGGGCGGGGAACTGCGCCGACTTGAGCAGGGCGGCGAGCGCGAGCAGGCCGGCAGCCGCGACGGCGAGCCCGCCACCCTCCCCCGCGCGGGCCGCGAGCAGGATCTGGCTGATGTCGCCCGTGCCGTAGGCCAGGGCCAGCAGGACCGAGGCGGCGATCAGCGCCGCATCGCCCAGACGCGCCGTGATGAACTTCTTGCGCGCAGCCCGCCGCGCGCCCGGCCGCTCGGGATAGAAGAGCAGCAGGCGGTGCAGGAACAGGCTGGTGGCGATCCAGGCCGCGACGAGCTGGGCGAGGGTGCCGGCACTGACGAGCAGCAGCACGGCGGCGAGCGTCAGGCAGAGCCATCCGGTGAAGGCGCCCTGACGCTCCTCGCCGTCGAGGTAGCGCGCGGCATAGCGCACCACGACCCAGCCGACGAACGAGACCAGCAGGAGCATGGTGACGCTCACCGCGTCCAGCCGGACGGCGAGCCCGACGCCATGCAGGCCGAGAAGCGGGCCGGTACCGGGCCCCATCACCACGAGCACGACGAGGGCGATGGCGGCGATGGCGAGCGCCGCGAGCGTCGCCGCCTCCGCGAGCGGGAGGACGAGTCCGGGACGGCGCCCCGGACGCGAGAAGCAGAATGCGGCGCAGGCGAGCAACGCCGCTGGCGCGAGCAGCGGCAGGTCGACGATGGGCACGAGGATCTCCTCGGAATCGGCTGTGACTGCGAGATCCCGTACCCGCCCGCACGACTTCGGTAAAATTGATTGTTTTTTACTTTTTGTTCTAAAAAATAGATATTCGCCGGTCGATGATGCTGCGGTGTCGGCACGCACCCATGCCGGGCGCGCATACAAAATCTACCCCGGCAAAGCCGGGTCCTTCTGATGGGAGCCGCTCACGGCGGCAGGCAGGGAGCGCCCACGCGGTCCCGGGTTCATGAGCCATCTGATCGTGGTGGTCAGCGCCAAGGGCTCACGGCGCCAAGCGCGGCTCTTCCTGCTTCCGCTGCCCGATATCGGCCCGGATTGGTGCGTCGTCTCGGCACCTATGGAGACATGGAAGCCCCTGGCCGAGATGGACCGACCCACTCCATTCGTCTGCGCTCGCCATCCATCCTGGCGACGTGGGCGGCAGTTTGCCTTCGAGGCAGCCGACGATCTCAACCGATTTTGCCGACGCGGTCACCGGTTCTGCGGCAAAAATCTGTAACAAAACAAGATTTTGAGCGGACGAAGCGGTGGCCCGCCACCGCAAGTCTGCTGAGGCCATCATCGCGCGACCGTCATGCGCCCGACGGAGACTCCGTTGGTCCGGACCGCGCGGTTCTCGTAGTCGTAGAGCGTGCCCGCGGCCTCGAACAACGCCAGGGGCAACGCCGTTCCGGTCGCCCGCAGCCGCCGGAAGCTCACGGCGATGTCCGGGGGCGAGATGACGCCGACCGCCAGACGGCCGACCTCGACACGGCCCGACAGAACGTCGAGTGCGTAGAGGGCCGCCAGATGGGCGTTCGACTCGAACCGGATGCCGATCGACAGGGCGGCGCTGTCCTCGCCGGCCTTGACCAGGTCGGGAACGGCGCTCAGCACCGGGACCCGTCCGGCATGGGCGTTGATCGCCGGCATCTGGCGGAAGATCGAGGTGCTTCCCGTGACCCAGAACACGCTCGCGGCGAGCGGCGGATCGGTGCGCGCCATCGCGGCCACCGTCTCCCTCATCCGGCGTTCGAGCTCGGCCGCGGGATCGGTCTCCCTCAGCGACAGGGTCGTCACCCGCAGGCCATGAGCCTGCGCATAGGCCAGGAGCGGCTTCACCTGGGTTTCGAGAGCGCTCACGTTCTGCGGGTCCTCGATCACCGCGATATGCGTCAGCGTCGGCTTCAGGGTCTTGAGATAGGCCATCTGCACGTCGATCGGGACGTTGAGAGAGGTGAAGGCGAAGTTCGTCCCCGAACCACGATCGTAGCCCGCGGCTTGCCCGAGCAGGACCGGATCCTTCGAGCAGACGGTCACCACCGGGATTGCGCCGCCGCGATAATGCTCCCAGAGCCAGGCGGTGCTCTCGGACCCCATGGCCAGGATCAGCGAGACCCCCTCGTCGGCAGCGTGCCGCAGCAGTGCCCGCCCCCTGGCATCGTCGTTGCCGAAATTCACCGCCGTCACCGCGAGGTCCTGACCCTTGCGGGAGAAGACGGCGAGCATCGTCGTCATCGCCACGTCGTAGGCGTCGGACGGCCGCGGATAGACCACCAGCACCCGGCGCAACGGCCCCGCCGGTGCCCGACGCGGGCGCAGCGTCACCTCGTCGGGCCGATCGGGATTCCGCTCCACGGACCAGTCGGCGAGAGCCTCGTCGCCGAGGCGGAACCACTCCGCCACAGGGGCCGCCGGGCTGGCGCCGGCCTGCTGAGCCCCGGCCAAAACCGTCATGAGGACCGTCAAGAGGAGGACCGGCACGATGAGGGCCGCGAGGAGACGGGCGACGCGGATCGGCGCGGGGGCGCGTCGGAGGGCGTCGAAGCGCATCGTGGCCGGGCTCGTCATGGGATGGCCTCCGCAGCGCCGCCATCGTCGGCGCGGCGCGACAGGACGAGGAACAGGAGACCGGCCGCCAGGATGACGGCGCCGATCCAGGCCATGGCCACGAAGGTCTGCCCGGCCAGGAGGAAGACCTGTGCGACGATCATCGGTCCGAGCACGTGCCCGCCCCGTTCGAGCAGGCGGTAGGCGGCGGCGGCGTTGGCGGCACCGACGCGGGCGGCGATCCGCGCCTCGACCACATGGGTGAGGATCGGCGCGTTGACGAGCCCATGCGCCAGCCCGATCACCGTCACCCCGGCGACGGCCAGGGCGGTCGGGCCGCCGCCGGCCAGGGAGATCAGGATCAGTCCCAATCCGGTCAGACCGGCTCCCTGGACCAGGAGGCCGGTCGTGTCGTTGGTGCGGTCCGCCCGGGCCGAAGCGAGGCGCGAGGCGAGGATGACCGCGCCGGCATACAGCATCGTCATCTGCCCGATATCCTCCTTCGGGAGGCCGTGCCGGGCCAGCAGGAGCGGCAGGCCGAACAGCACGATGCCGGTGAGCACCGCCTTGGCGGGGGCGCCGATCAGCAGGATCGTCGCCAGGAAGGTGCGGTCGCGCAGGAGCGTCGCGACGACCCGGCCGAGCGGGGCCGCGGCGTCCGGCGCCGGACGGCCCGACGCGCCGAGGGCCGGCAGGGCCAGGCGGACGTAGAGCGCCGCCGCCGCCGCCACCAGGGTGGCCAGGGTGAACACGCCCTGCGGTTGCAGCGACGAGACCAGCAGCGAGCCGATCGCCATCCCGGCGATCATCCCGGCCTGGAAGCCGAACACGATCACGCCGCCCGCCCGGGTCTTGCGCGCCGGCGAGGCGGTGGCGAGGAGATAGCCCTGGACGCCGATGAACAGGATGCCCTGGCCGATGCCCGACAGGCCGCGCGCCGTCAGCGCCGCCCAGAACTGGCCCCCCGCGAGGGAGGCGGCGCCGGCCATCACGCCCAGCCCGATTGCCGAGAGGACGAGGCCGGCCAGGATGAGGGACCTCGCGGAGACCCGGCCCTCGAGCCGGCCGGCCGGCAGCAAAGCGAGGGCGAAGGCCAGGTAATAGGCGACGAAGGGCGCGGAGGCCGCGCCTGCCGGCAAGCCTGCGGCGGCGGCGGCCGCCTGGATCGTCTGCGGCAGGAAGGCGTAGCAGAGATGCTCGGACAGGATCGCCAGGAAGAAGACCGGCGTGACGAGGGCGCCCACCGCCTCGCCGCGGGCGGGCGCCGTCCCGTCCCCATCCTCGCCCTGCGCGGCGCGGGCCGCGCCCATCAGGATGCCGGCAATCAGTCCGCAGGCGACGAGCAGAGCGGCGAAGTTCTTCGCGCTGCGCGCGACCTGGACGTAGACCGTGCTGCGCGGCAGCGCCACCCGGACCTGGACCACCGGATGCGCCCCCGGCGCCGACACCGTGACCGCGTAGTTGAAGTCGCCGGGATCGGCCACCCAAGGCGCCCCGATCTCCGCGCCCCCGCTCCGCGCCCGGATGCGGCCGTCCACCACCAGGGCGGCGGCCCGGATGTCGGGATGGACCTGGCGATACTCGGAAAACAGCGCGTCGATCCCCGTGATGTCGTCGAAGCGCAGCCCGTAGGCCACGACATCGTCGAGCCGGATCGCCAGGCTGCGCGACAGCGCGGTCGCCCGCGCCTGGGCGCCGTCGGAATAGATCCCGACCAGGGCACCGACGATCACGATGGTCGTGCCCAGGAAGGCCGCCACGAAGGCGAACCCGATCCGGCGCCAGCGCCGGGCGCCGTCGAGCGCCGCCGGAACGGCGAGGACGAATGCCGCGAAGGCCGCCGTCACGGCCAGGACCACGGCGAGAAGCGACGCGAAGATCCGCTCGACCTGCGCGGCGACGGCGCGGCGCGGCGTCGTCAGGACGATGTCGCCGACGCGCTCGAACCGGTCGGCCACCGGAAGCGCGACGCGGATCGCGTCGCCCGTCAGGCAGGTCATGGCGGCGGAGGCCGCCGCCCGCACGGGGGTGGCCCGGGCGGCGTCGCAGTCCGGCGCCTCCCAGCCGGGGAAGACCGGCCGGCCGGCCGTATCGTGCAGGCCCACCGCGCCGATCAGCGGATCCGCCTCCCGCGCCGCCTCGGCCTGGGCGGGAAAGCCCACGAATTGGTGGATCGGCAGGCCGGGGCGGACGAAGCGCTCGATCTCGCCCTGGAGCAGGCGGCCCTGGGCGAGGAGCTTCTCGGTCTGGATCTGCTCGGCGACGCGGGTGGCGTCGCTGAAGGCGACATAGAGCAGGAGGAGCAGCGACGAGGCCGCGAGGAGCACGAGGATGGCCGCGTCCTTCAGCCTCCGGGCGCGGATGCCGCCGCTGCCTGTCGTCACGATCGCGCTCTCCCCGGCACCTGGCCGCCCTGCGTCCGAACCCGTCCGACAGTCGAAGTCAAAGGTTAAGCATTCGACCAACGCGCCCCGGCGATCGCCGCATACTATTACTCACTATATCTATATAAGTCTGATTCGGGCTGGTCCCGAACGGCTCAGGAGTGTCCGATTCCTTAACTCACGCTGCGTAGGGTCGGTCCGTCCCTCGAACGCGACGGAATCGGCGATGATGCGCTGGCGGCAGGCACATCCACGGCACGACGGCCCTCGGCCCCCGCGAGGGCCGGACGCGGTGTCGCGGCGACTGTCGAGAGTCCGGGCCGCCCTCGCGGCGCTCGTCGGCCTGGTGCCGCCGGTCCTCGCCGCGACGGCGGCACGGGCGGCCGGGAGCTATCCGGTGAAGCCGATCGTGATCGTGGTCCCGGCACCGCGGGGCGGCGGCACCGACGTGTTCGCGCGCGCGCTCGCCACCCTGGCCGAGGATGATCTGAAGCAGACGCTGATCGTCGACAACCGCCCCCGGAACGGCGGCACCGACGGCATCGCCCGCACCGTCGCGGCGCCGCCGGACGGTTATACGGTCGCGTTCACCTGGAACAGCCCTCTCACCGCCGCCCCCCTGGCCAGCACAGTGCCCTACGGGCCCGAGAGCTACCAGCCGGTGATGTCGGTCGGCTACTCGTCCTATGTCCTGTGCGTGCGGCCCGATTTCCCGGCGGATTCCGCCCGTGGGCTGCTCGATGCCCTGAAGGCCCGGCCCGGCGCCTACAGCCTGGGCAATGACGGGATGGGGGGCATCCTGCATCTGGGAACCGAGCGGATCTTCCGCGCCGTCGGCGCGCAGGTCCGGCCGGTGCCGTTCGTCGGCGCGGTCGACACGGCCCGCTCCTTCCTGGCCGGCCAGGTGGACGTCTATGGCGGCTCGCTCTCGGCCATCCTGCCGCATCTGCGGGAGAAGCGGGCGCGATGCCTGATGCTGACCTCGGCCAGCGACAACGCCGTGATGCCGGAGGCGCAGGGCCTGGCCCATCTCGGGCTCGGCGAGGCCGAGACGGTCTTGTGGTGGAGCCTGATCGCGCCCGCCGGCACGCCACCTGAGGTGATCGGCCGGCTCGAGGAGGCTTTCCTGAGGGCCGCCGCGACCCCCCGGTTCAAGGATCTGATGACGGCTCAGGGCGCCGTGCACCGCCTGCGCGGCAGCCGCGAGACCAGCGCGGCGATCCGCCGGGAGATCGACTCGCTCGGAGGCATCGTGCAGGCGATCGGCCTGCAACGGACCGCGTCGCGCTGAGCCGGCACCGCCCGGCGGCGCGGCGCCGCTGCGGTCGCCGAACGATCCTGCCCGTCGGGCCCGTCATCGAAGCGTAAACCCTGACCGAAGATCCGCCTCGCTTTCCGCTGGCGGATTTCCAGAAGTTTCAGAGGAAACATCCATGCACATGTCGCGGGGCACTGCGTAACCGGCATCTGCCGTAGTCTTGAGTAGGAGTCACGACCGTGAAGAATGTTGCCGCCTTGGCCTTTCCTCGTTTGCGTGCCGGTGAGCCGGTGACCGCGCGCCGGTCGGCGGCCGAGCTGGCAAGGGCCGTGGAGGTGCTGTTCCGGCGCCTGCGCCTCGCGGTGATTTATGCCGGCGACAAGAGCCGGGACGGCGCGGTGCTGCACCCCTCCGCCAACCACCGCTCCTGGAAGAGCTACGAGCCGGTCGCGCGCGACATCGCCGCGTCGCTGACGCGGCTCGGCATCCGGGAGGAGGTCGCGGTGCTGCCCGACGATCTCGGCCTCGCCGGCGCGCTGGCCTCGAGCCGCACCCACATGGCCTGGCTCAACACCGCCGGCGTCCAGGGGCGGGCGGCGATGGCGCATGCCCCCGGATTGCTCGAATTGTGCGGGCTTCCCTATGTCGGCCACGATCCCCTGGTCGCGGCGCTCCTCGACGACAAGCACCGCTTCAAGCGCCAGCTCGCCGCCGCCGGCATCCCCACGGCGCCCTCCCTCCTGGTCCGTCCGGATCCGGACGGCCTGCGCCCGATGGCGGACCGCGCCTTCGCACGCCGTTTCGCCCGGACCTTCGGCCGGCATCGCGGCCCGTTCGTGGTCAAGCCGGTCTCGGGGCGCGCCTCCCTCCACGTGACCTATGTCGCGAGCGTGCTGGAGCTGCGCGACGCCGTCGCCGGCGTGCACGCGGCGACGCATGGGGCGGCCCTGATCGAGCCCTATCTCGGCGGTCCGGAATACTGCGTGGCGGTGGCCGGCCGGGTGGTGGCGTCGGGCGGGCGGCTGTCGCGCCGGGACGACCCGTTCGTGTTCTCGGCACTGGAGCGGGTGCTGGAGCCCGGCGAGACCATCTTCACCTCGATGGACCTGCGCCCGATCACCGGGGAGCGCGCCCGCCTGCTGTGCCCGGATCGGGATCGCGAGGTCCTGCGCACCCTCGACGGGATCGCCCGTGCGGTGGCGGACGAGTTCGCCCTCGAAGCCCTGGTGCGCCTGGACCTGCGCAGCGACACCGAGGGCCGCCTCTTCGTCCTGGAGGCGAATCCGAAGCCGGACCTGAAGGCGCCCTCGCCCGGCCTGACCAGCCTGGTCTCCCTGGGCCTCGCCCAGCACGGCATGACCTACGACGACCTGATCCTGTCGCTGCTCGCCGGCCGGGTCGACCAGCTCCTGGACGATCGCCACCCGGTGATCGGACGCCTCGCCGGCCTCGCCTGACGGGCAGGCCCCCTCGCCACTCCCTCCGGCGCCGGTGGACCGGGCGCCGCCCTCAGGCCGGACACGGGACCCGCCATGTCGATCACCCTCTTCCGCCCCCAGGCTTTGCGCGCCCACAACCGCATCGATGCGCTTCAGGGGGCGATGCACGTCACCACCAGCATGACCCGGCACGCCCTGATGGCGGTGGTCGGCCTCACGGTCGTGGCGGTGGGCTGGGGCGGCTTCGTCCATGTCCCGGGGCGGGGGGGCGGGGACGGCGTCTTCCTCGATTCCTCCGGCGGGCTGTTGCAGCCGGGGCGCTCGCCGATGGGCGGCATCGTCGAGGCGGGGGTGGGTCCTGGGGGGGGTTTCGTCCACCGCGGCCCGGGGGGGGGGGGGCG
>NZ_LABX01000157.1 GCF_001043915.1 Methylobacterium aquaticum
ATGCTCTAAGCAGATTTCGCCGAAGTGGTCACCGGTTCGGCGGCAAAAATCTGCGATCAGACAAGAGCCTAAGCGGGCGAAGCGTTTAGCCTGCCAACGCAAGTCTGCTGAGAGCGCTTCACGATTGCGTTGCCATCGCGAAGCTTCTCTCGCTGTTTGTCTCTCGCTGTTTGATTGTGCTGCATTGTCTACGACGAACCGGTATCCACTTCGTCGGAAAATGCTCAAGGGCCGACAACACGCATCGGTGCCCGGCGGTCCGCCGCCAAACTCGTCCTCCCCCTACCGGTTTTCGGGGATACCGCGCCGGGCGCGTGTCTGGCCTTATCGGGCCGGAGCGAGGGACGTCAGCGCATGATCCGCCTTCACGTCGTCGACCGGGCGAGCCGCGGCGCCTACGCGGACGCGCTGGCGCAGCAGCATGCCCTGCGGCGCGCCGCCGCCGAGGAGGGGGGCTGCCGGGCCTTGCGTGCCATCGATGCCGCCGGCCGCGACCGGTTCGACACCGAGACCACGCGCTACCTGCTGGCCATCGACGGCGACGGGCAGGTGGCGGGCGGCACGCGGCTCCTGCCCGCCGAGGGGCCGACGCTCCTCAGCGAGGTCTTCCCGCATCTCGCCGACATCCGCCGGTTCGCCCGCGGGCCCGGGATCTGGGAATGCACCCGGTTCTTCGCCTCGTCGCGCTTTCGCGAGAACCGGCCGTTGTCGCGGGTCGCCGGCATCGTGGCGGCGGGCCTGATCGAGCATTGCCTCGAACAGGACATCCCGCACGTGAACCTCGTCGTCGAGACCTACTGGATCCCCCAGATGGCGGAGATCGGCTGGCGCCCGCGGCCCCTCGGCCTGCCAGTCGCCGAGGCGGGGGGCTCGCTCTGCGCCGTCTCGATCGCGATGACCGAGGAGGCCCTGGAGGCGACCCGGGCGGCCTACGGCCTCGCCGTCTCCGTGCTGGCCCGTCCCCGGCCGCCCACCCTGCCGGACTGGGCCAGGCCCGGGCGCGGCCTGACAGCGTGAGGTCGCACAGGATGCCCCGTTACGGCGACACCCGTCTCTCCCCGGCCACCCGCTTCGTGCGGCCTCCCTCCGGTCCGCAGCCCGCCGCCGACCGCCTGGCCGAGCACCTGATCGAGGCTTATCGGAGCGCCGCGGAGTGCGAGGATCCGGTCGCCCGCGACCTGATCCGGCTCGCGCTCTGGCATGTCGGCCGCACCTATCCGCCTGCCGCCGCGGCTCCCGCCGAGGACGGGCAGTGGTCGTGACGTCCGGCACGCCTCGTCCTCTCCGGTCTCGCGCCGCTCGCGCGCCGGACCGTCCTTCCCTTCTGTCGTCCATACCCGATCAGGCACGCATCATGGCGCCCGCGCTCCATTCTCCCCCGTCGCAAGCCCCGCTCTCCCAGGCCGCCCGGGCCGAGATCCAGGCCCTGCGCCTCGCTGCCGAAATCCTCGATCTCCAGCGCACCGCGTGCCCGCACATCCGCGACCTGCCCTCCGTGCAGGCGATGATCCGCGCAGCCGCCGCCGTGTTCGACGAACTCGGCTTCGGCGAGGAGGAGGAGCGCGAGCGGGCGATGTCGTCCTGACCGGCGCCGGGCGACCGAGGCTCCCCAGGCGCAGGAGCGGCGCGAGCCATCGCCTCTCCGCGCCTGCGGGGGGAGAGCGGGTGGCCCGTCCCTTTCCGGTCCCGGCTCGTCCGGTCGGTCAGCCTGCGCGGGCGATCTCCCGCTCCGCCGCCTCGGCGAGCGCCCGGAACCGCGTCCCGTCGAGGCCCGTCTCCCTCCTCTCGTAGAGCAGCCTTCCGCCATTCGGCAGGAGGCCGAACCCGTCATCCGGTGCCTCGCGGAAACGTTCGAGGGCGATCGGAAACCGGTTCAGGGTCGCGGCCTGACTCGCATGGGCGGCAAACAGCGCGGCCTTGAAGGCGCAATCCTCGGGATCGAGGTGGAGCGCGATCGCCCGCCGGGGCGGATCGGTCGGCAGGAAGCGGCCGGCCTCGATCCCGTCCGGGCCGGCATGGGAGAACGGCATCTCGATCACCGCGAGCCGGTCCGGCCCGAGGAGACGCCGGGCGCCCCGCAGGCCGAGCGCCACCGCGTCATGGTCCGGATGGCCGCCCTCGTAGGCGTGGGTGAGTGCCACGGTGATGCCGCGGGCCGCGAACAAGGCGGCCAGTTGCCGGGCGAGCGGCGCGATGATCTCCGCCACGCCCTGGTCGGGATGGCCCAGGGCGATGCGCCGCTCCGGCGCGATCCCGGCAAGCGTCAGTGCCGCATCCAGTTCCCGGGCGCGGACCGCCGCGTAAGCGGCCGGATCCGGAAAACCGCGGCGCGCGGCGTCCCGCCCGTCACGGGGCGCGCCGTCGGTGACGTGGATGACGGTGAGGCCGGAAAGCCGCGGCAACTGCGCGCCGCAGCCGATGCTCTCGTCGTCCGGATGGGCGACCACGAGCGCGGCGGCCTGCGCCGCCACCGGCCCGCAGGCCGGATCGGCGAGAGCCGCCAGGAAAGCGTCAGCGGCCGGCGAGGTCGGGGCGATCGCCACCATGGCGGTCAGATCGCCGGCTGCGGCCCGAGGGCCGGCCCGGGCCGGATCATCCCGGCATAGCGCCGGACCATCGCGGCGCAGAATTCCGCGAATTCCTCCTTCACCTGCGGCGGGCTGGTGTGGTGGGGGGCGATGCCCCGGTGCTCGGGGGTGAAGCAGAAGGTCACGGTCACGTCGAACTCCGCCAGGGCCTCCATCTGCCGGTCGAACCAGTCGAGGGCATCGGGCCGGAACGAATCGGCCCAGGACAGGCCGGTGCGGAGATACGTCACCCCGAGCCGCCGCATCCAGGCCACCGCCTCGTCGAGGCGATGATCCTGATAATGGAACCACTGGCACAGGCCGAGCGCCGGGGTGTGGCGGGCGAAGTGCTCCAGGGCCGGCTTGGGCGTCCCGTCCTCGCGCAGCAACCCCATATAAAAATGCCGGTAATAGGAAGAGCCCTCCGCCTCCCGGTGCCGGGTGGTGGCGCCCCAGGCCTGCGGCAGGTCGTAGAGGCTGTACCAGTGGATCCGCGGCGCCCGGCCGACCAGCAGCTCCGCGGTGCGGTCGACCCCGAAGACCTGCACCTCGTCGGCCCCGAAGGTCGAGACGCCGACCTCGGTGACCCAGATCGGCTTGTCCGTCACCGCCCGGATCTCCGCGAGCTTGGCCGGCCACTCGTCGATCTGCCACAGGTTCCAGTCGAGCGGGAAGCCGTGCACCGCGACCACGTCGACATGGTCGAGGGCGCGCCTGCCGTCGAGCATCCGGACGAAGCTTGGGTCGATCGGCGAGAGGCCGCCCAGCACCGTCGGCAGGTGGGGGGCCTGCGCCTTCACGGCCCTGGCCGCGCAATCCAGGGTGTCGGCAAAGAGCGACCAGCCCGGATCGATCTCGGGATCCCAATGCGACTTGTTGTTGGGCTCGTTCCAGATCATCGCCGCTTCGATCATGCCGGTCTCGCCGCAGACAGGGGTAGGGAGTATGGGGTCTCGTCATGGCGGCAGGCCGGCCGCGGTGCAAGCCGGCGGAGCGGCGCTGCACTGGAAGCATTCCGAAGAACAGCCCGTCGCCCCTGCGGCTTGACCGCGACGCAGACCCCGCCTGTGCGGCGACGCCTTGACGGCGATGCCGCATCTGCGAGATGAGCAGACCAAACCGAGACCCCCCCCGCGACCCGTCGAGCGCCTTCAGGATTCCTGGCACGATGAGCAACTTCAACGAGGAGCGCGTCCTGTCCGTCCATCACTGGACGGACTCGCTCTTCAGCTTCCGCACGACCCGCGACCCGTCGTTCCGCTTCCGCAACGGCGAGTTCACGATGATCGGCCTCAAGGGCGAGGGAGCCAAGCCCCTCCTGCGCGCCTACAGCGTGGTCAGCGCCAATTACGAGGACGAGCTGGAGTTCTTCTCCATCAAGGTGCCGAACGGTCCGCTCACCTCCAAATTGCAGCACCTGAAGGTCGGCGACCCGATCGTGGTCAGCCGCAAGGCCACCGGCACCCTGGTGCTCGACAACCTGATGCCCGGCCGCCACCTCTACCTCCTCGGCACCGGCACCGGTCTCGCGCCGTTCCTGGCGATCATCAAGGACCCGGAGACCTACGAGCGCTTCGAGAAGGTGATCCTGGTCCATGGCTGCCGGCAGGTCCAGGAACTCGCCTATGGCGAGACGATCACCGAGACGCTGCCGAACCACGAGCTGATCGGCGAGATGGTCCGCGACCAGCTGATCTACTACCCGACCGTGACCCGCGAGCCGTTCCGCAACCGCGGCCGCATCACCGACCTGATGACCTCGGGCAAGCTCTTCTCCGATATCGGCCTGCCGGCGATGACGAAGGAGGCCGACCGCTTCATGCTCTGCGGCAGCCCCGACATGATCCGCGACACCCGTGAGCTGCTTGCCGGCGCCGGCTACATCGAGGGCAACCACGGCGAGGCCGGCCACTACGTCATCGAGAAGGCTTTCGTCGAGAAGTGACGGCGTGATAGGCGGGATACCGGGAGACCCGGTCCGTTGCGCATCCTGCTCATCAACCCCAACACCACCGCGGCCGTCACCGAACAGGCGGCGGCCCATGCGAGGCGGCTGATCCCGGCCGAGATCGTGCCGGTCACCGGCCGGTTCGGCGCCCGCTACATCGCGAGCCGCGCCGCCGCCGCCATCGCCGGCCACGCCGCCCTCGACGCGCTGGCGGCCCACGTCGCGGGCTGCGACGCGGTCTATCTCGCCTGCTTCGGCGATCCCGGATTGCTCGCCCTCAAGGAAGTCTCCCCGGTGCCGGTCGTCGGCATGGCGGAGGGGGCGCTGCACCTCGCCTGCACCCGCGGCCGGCGGATCGGGATCGTCACCGGCGGCGTGCTCTGGAAGCCGATGCTGACCGAGTTCGTGGCGATGCTCGGCCTCTCCGAGCGCCTGGCCGGCATCCGCACCGTCGCCCCGACCGGCGGCGAGATCGCCCGCGACCCCGACGCCGCCCTCGGACGCCTCGCGGCAGCCTGCCACGACTGCGCCGAGATCGACGGCGCCGATGTCGTGGTGCTGGGCGGCGCGGCGCTGGCCGGCCTCGCCGAGCGGGTGCAGCCGCAGGTGAAGGTGCCGGTGATCTGCTCGGTCGAGGCCGGCGCCCGGGCGGTCGTGGCGGCCGCAGGGCTCGCCGGCGCGCGGCCGATGCGGCCGCCGACCGAGAGCGTGGGTCTGTCGGACGAGCTGGCGCGGATGCTGCGTGCCGAGGGATGAGGTTCCTGCCGCCGCCCCGGACCCGGTCGCTCGGACAGGTACGAGGGGACGGGGCGCCATGCCCCAGGGTTCTGCCAGGCGGAGTGTTCGTCGCTCACCTTGGATCATCGTGATATCGGGACGAGGGCGGGATCTCATCGGATCTTAACGCTTCCCCGGCTAAACAATGCGCCCGTTCCTCCGATGGGCCATCCGATGAAGCTCAGGTTTCCCCGCTTCGGCCTGCGCGCACAGATTGCGGCTCTCGGCGTCGGCGGTGTCCTTCTCCTGGGCGGCATCTTCGGCTGGGGCTCCTGGACACAGGAGAGGTTGCAGGCGAGCGCCGACCGCGCCTCCGATCTGGCCAGCCTGATCGCGGCTGTCTCCGACGATCTGCTGAAGGCCCATCAGGTCGAGACCGATTTCCTGCTGCACCGGCGGGACGCGCTGATCGGCGAGCGCGAGGCCCTGGTGGCGAAGGCTGGCGAGCGCCTGGAGGAGATCGAGCGGCGGGTCGCGCCCCTGCCGGACGATGCGCCGCTCAAGGCGGCCGAGACCCTGCGGGCCAGCCTCAACATCTACGCCACCCGCTTCCAGAACGTCGCGGCCGCGCAAGCCACCCTCGGCTTCACCGAGACGGACGGGTTGCAGGGCCGGTTGCGCGCGGCCATCCACGACGTCGAGGCGCGTCTTGCCCGCATCGACGAGCCGCGCCTCGCCGTGCTGATGCTGATGATGCGCCGGCACGAGAAGGACTTCATGCTGCGGGGCGACGAAGCCTATGGCGACGACTTGCGGGCCCGGGCGGCGGATTTCGAGGAGGCCCTGGGGCGCACCGCCCTGAATGCGGCCGAACGGGCCGAGATCGGCGCCCTCGTCGGGCGCTACCGCGACGGCTTCATGGCCTATCTCGTCGGTGCCGGCAGCCTCAAGGAGGAGGCGGACGATCTCACGACGATCCAGGCCCGCCTCGCGCCCCGCATCGCCGAGGTGGCGCGGATCGCCGAGGAGGAGCGCGCCCGGGCGCAGGCGGCGGTGGCGGCCTCCCGGGACTGGACCGGCCGGATGATCCTCGGCTGCATCGGTGTCGTCGTGCTGTGCGCCGCCGGCCTGTCCTGGTGGGTCGGCCGGCGCATCTCCGGCCCGTTGACGCAGCTGGCACAGGCCATGGGGCGCGTCGCCGGCGGCGACCTCGCGGTCACCGTGCCGGCCTTCCGGCGCCGGGACGAGATCGGCGCCATCGGGCGGGCCTTCGCGGTCTTTCACGCCACCATGGTCGAGAATGCGGCCCTGGTCGCCGAGCAGGCGGCCCGGCGCGCCAGCAGCGAGGCCGAGCGGCGTGCCGCGTTCCAGGAGATGGCCGACCGGTTCGAGCAGGCCGTGGGTGCGGTGGTGGCCACGGTCTCGGCCTCGGCCGCCGCCCTCCAGGAGACCGCCCGCGGCATGAGCGCCATCGCGGCCGGCACGGCCGAGCGGTCCGCCACCGTGGCGGCGGCGGCCGAGGAGACGGCGCAGAACGTCGCGGCGGTCTCGGCCGCGGCCGAGCAGGTCGGCACCTCCGTGGCGGTGATCGACGGGCAGGTGAGGGGGTCGGCCGAGCTTGCGCGGCGGGCCGTGGCCGAGACCGACGAGGCCGGCGCCTTCGTCCAGGCCCTCGACGGGGCGGCATCGCGGATCGGCGACGTGGTGCAGATGATCGCGGCCATTGCCGGGCAGACGAACCTGCTGGCGCTGAACGCCACGATCGAGGCGGCGCGGGCCGGCGAGGCCGGCCGCGGCTTCGCGGTCGTCGCCGCCGAGGTCAAGCAGCTCGCGAGCCAGACCGCCCGGGCGACCGAGGAGGTCGGCAGCCAGATCGGGCAGATCCAGGCCGCGACGGCCCGCGCGGTCGCGGCGATCGGCACGATCACCGCGCGCATCCGGGAGATCGACGGGAGCGCCGGCGCGATCGCCACCGCCGTCGCGCAGCAGGGCGGGGCGATGCGCGAGATCGCCCGCAACGTGGCCCAGGCCGCGATCGGCACCGGCGATGTGACCCGCACCATCTCGGGCGTCGCGCAGGATTCCGAGCAGGCCGGGACCGCCGCCGCCGAGGTCCTGGCCTCGGCCTCCGCGCTGGCGCGCCAGTCCGACCGGCTCGGGGCCGAGGTTGCCGCGTTCATCGCCTCGGTGCGCGCCGCCTGACGCGGACGGCGCGCACGGTTTACAGCGGGCGGCGCCCTATGAAAGTGTGGCGCCCCGATTCCCGCGAGACCCTTCCGATGACCGATCCCGCCGCAGCCCGCGCCGCCTTCCGGCGGCTCCACGAGAGCGGCTGCTTCGTGATGCCGAACCCCTGGGACATCGGCACCGCCCGCTACCTCGCGGCGATGGGCTTTCCGGCGCTCGCCACCACCAGCTCGGGCTTCGCCTTCACCCGCGCCCTGCCGGATACCGACTGGGCGGTGCCCGTCGAGGCGATGCTCGCCCACATCGCCGAGATCGTCGCCGCCACCGCCCTGCCGGTGAACGCCGATTTCGAATCCGGCTACGCGCATGATCCCGATGGCGTCGCCCGCAACGTCGCGGCCTGCGTGGCGACGGGTGTCGCCGGCCTGTCGATCGAGGACGCCACGGGTGACCCGAGCCGGCCGCTCTACGACATCCAGGAGGGGGCCGAGCGCATCCGCGCCGCGAAGGCCGCGATCGACGCCTCGGGGACCGGCGTGGTGCTGACCGGCCGGGCCGAATGCTACCTCACCGGCCATCCCGAGCCGCTGCCCGAGGCGATCCGCCGGCTCCAGGCCTACGCCGAGGCCGGCGCGGACGTGGTCTATGCGCCGGGTCCGAAGCGGCGCGAGGAAATCCGCACCCTGGTCGAGGCGCTGGCGCCGGTGCCGGTCAACATCCTGATGAGCACCAATCCGGGCCTCAAGGTCGCGGATCTCGAAGCGCTCGGCGTGCGCCGGATCAGCGTCGGCTCGTCGCTGGCGCGGGCGGCCTGGACCGGCTTCATCCGGGCCGCCAAGCGCATCCACGACGAGGGCAGCTTCGGCGGCTTCGACGGCTCGGTCAGCTTTTCCGAGATCAACGGCTTCTTCCGCCAGGATCTCAAGGACCGCGAACTCAAGAACCGGAACCCCGCATGAGCCCGGACCGCGATCCCGTCACCGGCCTGCCGATCGGCTGGCCCGTTGCTCTGTCAGGTCCGGCGCCCGGGCCGGAGCGGATCCGCCTCGACGGGCACCACGTCGCGGTCGTCCCCCTCGACGCGGCGGCGCACGGCGCCGACCTGGCCGAGGGCGCGGTCGGCCCCGGCACCGAGGCCCTGTGGCAATACATGCCGGCCGGACCCTTCCCCGATCGCGAGAGTTTCCAGACCTACCTCGACAACTGTGCCGCCTCCGCCGACCCGCTGTTCTATGCCATCCTCGATGCGCGCACGGCTAAGGCGATCGGCCACGCCGCGCTGATGCGGATCGACCGGGCGAACCGGGTGATCGAGGTCGGGCATATCCTGTACACGCCAGCCTTGCAGCGCACCCCCGGAGCCACCGAGGCGATGCGGCTCTTGGCCGGTTACGTCTTCGATCTCGGCTATCGCCGCTACGAGTGGAAGTGCAACGCCCTCAACGCGCCATCCAGGAACGCGGCGCAGCGCCTCGGCTTCTCCTACGAGGGGCTGTTTCGGCAGGCGGTGATCGTGAAGGGCCGCAACCGCGACACCACGTGGTTCTCGATGCTCGACGGTGAGTGGCCGCAGATCCGTCAGGGCTTCGACCGCTGGCTCGACCCGGCGAACCTCGACGGCGGCCAAGGCTTGCGCCTCGGCGCGCTGACGACCGCCATGATCCCGGGCACGCCGTTGCGCCGGGCGACCAAAGCCGACGCAGCCGCCCTCGCCGCCCTCCAGGAGGCGGCCTATGCGCCGAATCGCGCCCTCCTCGGCGTCGAGCCGGTGCCACTCCTCACCCCGGCCGCCGAGGTGCTGGCGCGCTACGAGGTCTGGCTGTCCGACCACGGCGAGGCGCCGGCCGGCGCCCTGGTGCTCGATCCGCATCCCGATCACCTGACGATCTGGAGCGTCGCGGTCGATCCGGCCCACCAAGGCGGCGGCCTCGGCAATGCCCTGCTGGCGGCGGCCGAGGCGCGGGCGCGGGACCTCGACCTGTCGGAGCTCCGGCTCTACACCGGGGACAAGCTCGTGCGGAACATCGACTGGTACGCGCGGCGGGGCTACGCCACCGAGCGGGTCGAGGACCTGGCCGATCGGCGCCTGGTCCATATGCGCAAGACCCTCGCCTGACGACGGCGAAGCGGCTTCACGGACAAGCCCCGCCGCCGAGCGGGGCGCGACACAACGGGAGGACACAATGGCGGGACGTCTGACGGGCAAGCGCGCGGTCGTGACGGCGGCGGGCCAGGGGATCGGGCGCGCCATCGCGGCGGCGTTCCTCGCCGAGGGAGCCGTGGTTCTGGCGACCGATCTCGATTCGAGCAAGCTCGAGGGGCTGACGGGGGCTCTCGCCTCGTCCCTCGACGTGCGCTCGGACGCGGCGGTCTCGGCCTTCGCGCAGGGCGCCGGCCCGGTCGACGTGCTGGTGAACGCCGCCGGCTTCGTCCATCACGGCACCATCCTCGACTGCACCGATGCCGAGTGGGAGCTGGCCTTCGACCTCAACGTGCGCTCGATGCACCGCACCATCCAGGCCTTCCTGCCCGGGATGCTGGAACGCGGCAACGGCTCGATCGTCAACATCGCGTCGGCGGTGGGGGCCGACGCCACCGCGCCGAACCGCTACGTCTACGGCGCCTCGAAGGCGGCGGTGGTGGGGCTCACCAAGGCGGTGGCGCGGGACTTCATCAGGAGCGGCGTGCGGGCGAACGCGATCTGCCCCGGCACGATCCAGTCGCCCTCCCTCGACGAGCGCATCGCGGCCTTGGCGGCGATGAACGAGACCTCGGTGGAGGCGGCGCGCCAGGCGTTCATCGACCGCCAGCCGATGGGCCGGCTCGGCACGCCGGAGGAGATGGCCTCGCTCGCCGTCTACCTCGCCTCGGACGAGTCGCGCTTCACCACCGGGCAGACCCACATCGCCGACGGCGGCTTCACGCTCTGAGGAGACGGTTCGATGCATATCCTCATCCTCGGCGCCGCCGGCATGGTCGGGCGCAAGCTCCTCGACCGGCTGGTCAAGGACGGCAGCCTCGGCGGCGAGACGATTGCGCGCCTGACCCTGCACGACGTGGTGCCGCCCGAGGCACCGGCCGGGACGACGATCCCGGTTTCGCTCTCGGCCTCCGACTTCTCCGATCCCGGCGAGGCCGAGCGCCTGGTCGCCGGCCGGCCCGACGTGATCTTCCACCTCGCCGCCATCGTGTCGGGCGAGGCCGAGGCCGATTTCGACAAGGGCTACCGGATCAACCTCGACGGCACCCGCCGCCTCTACGACGCCGTGCGGGCGATCGGCGAGGGCTACAGGCCCCGCTTCGTCTTCACCTCCTCGGTGGCGGTGTTCGGCGCGCCGATGCCGGATCCGATCCCCGACGAGTACCTGACGGCGCCGCTCACCAGCTACGGCACCCAGAAGGCCATCGGCGAGCTGCTGCTCTCCGATTACAGCCGCCGCGGCATCTTCGACGGCGTCGGCATCCGCCTGCCGACCATCTGCGTGCGGCCGGGCAAGCCCAACAAGGCGGCCTCGGGCTTCTTCTCGGGCATCATCCGCGAGCCGCTCGCCGGCCAGGAGGCGGTGCTGCCGGTTTCCGACCAAGTCCGCCACTGGCACGCCTCGCCGCGCTCGGCGGTCGGCTTCCTGCTCCATGCCGCCACGATCGACACGAAGCGCCTCGGCGACCGCCGCAACCTGACCATGCCGGGCGTCGGTGCCACGGTGGCCGAGCAGATCGAGGCCCTGCGCCGGGCCGCGGGTGATTCTGCCGTCGCCCGCATCCGCCGCGAGCCCGATCCCACCATCGAGCGCATCGTCGCCGGCTGGCCCCGCACCTTCGACGCACGCCGGGCCCTGGAGCTGGGCTTCCAGGCCGAGCCCGATTTCGATGCGATCGTGCGGGCGCATATCGAGGACGAGCTGGGCGGCAAGGTGCCGGCGTAACGGCCGCTCGTCAGTAAAGGACGGTTGCTCCTCTCCCCGCTGGGCGAGGAGGGAGGACCACACCGGATCACTAGAGTGCTTCACGATCGCGTTGCAATCGCGAAGCTTCTCTCGTTCTTTGATTTTGCCGCATTGTCTACGACGAACCGGTATCCACTTCGTCGGAAAATGCTCAAAGACATGCATTCCAAACAGAAGCGGGCGGCACTCGCGTGCCGCCCGCTCTCACATCATCCGAAAGATGACGCTCAGCCGCGCTGAGCCATCGTCACGTAGTCGCGCTTCGGCTCGCCGGTATAGAGCTGGCGCGGACGGCCGATCCGCTGGGACGGGTCCTCGATCATCTCGGCCCACTGGCTGATCCAGCCGACGGTGCGGGCGAGCGCGAACAGCACCGTGAACATCGAGGTCGGGAAGCCCATCGCCTTCAGGGTGATGCCCGAGTAGAAGTCGATGTTCGGGTAGAGCTTCTTCTCGATGAAGTACTCGTCCTTGAGGGCGATCTGCTCCAGCTCCATCGCGACGTCGAGCAGCGGATCGTCCTTGATGCCGAGTTCGCTCAGCACCTCGTGGGTGGTCTTCTGCATGATGCGGGCGCGCGGGTCGTAGTTCTTGTAGACCCGGTGACCGAAGCCCATCAGGCGGAAGGGATCGTTCTTGTCCTTGGCCTTGGCGACGTATTCGCCGACGCGCTCAGGAGTGCCGATCTCGGCCAGCATCTTCAGCGCCGCCTCGTTGGCGCCGCCATGGGCGGGCCCCCACAGGCAGGCGATGCCGGCCGCGATGCAGGCGAAGGGGTTGGCGCCCGAGGAACCGGCCAGACGCACCGTCGAGGTCGAGGCGTTCTGCTCGTGGTCGGCGTGCAGGATGAAGATCCGGTCGAGGGCGCGCGACATGACCGGGTTGGCGTGGTACTCCTCGCACGGCACCGCGAAGCACATCCGCAGGAAGTTCGAGGTATAATCGAGGTCGTTCTTCGGGTAGATGAACGGCTGGCCGATCGTGTACTTGTACGCCATGGCCGCCAGCGTCGGCATCTTGGCGATCATGCGCATGGAGGCGACCATGCGCTGCTTTTCGTCGGTGATGTCGGTCGAGTCGTGATAGAACGCCGAGAGCGCGCCGACCGAGGCGACCATGACGGCCATCGGGTGGGCGTCGCGGCGGAAGCCCTGGAAGAAGCGGTTCATCTGGTCATGCACCATGGTGTGGCGCGTGACGCGGTAATCGAAATCAGCCTTCTGGGACGCGGTCGGCAGCTCGCCGTAGAGCAGCAGGTAGCAGGTCTCGAGGAAGTCGCCGTGCTCGGCCAGCTGCTCGATCGGGTAGCCCCGGTACAGGAGCACGCCCTCGTCACCGTCGATGTAGGTGATCTTCGACTCGCAGGAGGCGGTCGAGGTGAAGCCCGGGTCGTAGGTGAACTGGCCGGTCTGCGCGTAGAGCTTGCTGATGTCGATGACGCTCGGGCCGATCGTGCCGACCTTCGTGGGCATCTCGATCGCGCGGCCGTTCACCGTGAGGGTGCTGGTGGGGAGGCTCATGGAGTTGCGGACCCTTTCCATCAACGTGACTGAGCGTCGGCACCGTTCCGACCGCAGCCCCCGGTGCAGGGCGGCGTCTTTGCTGCGGTTGCTCACTCGGGGTCCGGGTTAGCGGATCGCCGCACCGGCATCAACCGCGGCTCCCCGCCCGGGTGACAGAATTCAGTTTGTGTTCATGGATCGTCGGATCGCCCCCGCTAGGCCGGGCCGGCGGGGGCATCGGACGCCTTGTCCCAACGGCCGAAGATGCTGACGCATCGCGTCGATCTCGGGCAGGCCCGGGATCGACGCGGCCGTTGACTCCCTCGCGAAGGGTCGCTGCCAAGCGCGGATGTCCGGGACCTTGGGCTTGGCGACCATTCGAGACCGGAACCAAAGGTCGTTTGCTTTCGACCGTTGGTAATCAGGCGGCGACCTGCTCGCGCAGGCGCTCCAGGCTCTCCTCGCGGCCGAGCACCGCCATCACGTCGAAGAGCGGCGGCGAGGTCGTCCGGCCGGTCAGCGCCGCCCGCAGGGGCTGGGCCACCTGCCCGAGCTTGACCCCGGCGCTCTCGGCGAAGTGACGCACCGCGCCTTCCGTCGAGGCGGCGGACCACTCGGTCAGGGCCTCGAGATGGGGGAGCGCCCCGGCCAGCCGCTCGCGCCCGCCATTGCCGAGGAGGCCGGTGGCCTTCTCGTCGAGGGCGAGCGGGCGCGGCGCGTAGAGGTAGTAGGCGCTGTCGACCAGCTCGATCAGGGTCTTGGCCCGCTCCTTCAGCCCCGGCATCGCGGCGATGAATTTGTGGCGAAGCGCCGGATCGAGGGGCGCGGAGAGGCCCCAGCGCGCACCTTGCGTCGGCAGAATCGCCTCGATCGCGTCGACCAACGCCGCGTCGGTGGAGGAGCGGATGTAGTGGCCGTTCAGGTTCTCGAGCTTGGCGAAGTCGAACCGGGCCGGGGAGCGGCCGACCTGGGCGAGGTCGAAGGCGGCGGTCATCTCCGCGGTCGAAAAGATCTCCTGGTCGCCGTGGCTCCAGCCAAGGCGCACGAGATAGTTGCGGAGCGCCGCCGGCAGGTAGCCGAGGTCGCGATAGGCGTCGACACCGAGGGCGCCGTGGCGCTTCGAGAGCTTCGCCCCGTCCGGGCCGTGGATCAGCGGGATGTGCGACATGTTCGGCACGTCCCAGCCGAGCGCCTGGTAGATCTGGGTCTGGCGCGCGCCGTTGGTCAGGTGGTCGTCGCCGCGGATGATGTGGGTCACGCCCATGTCGTGGTCGTCCACCACCACCGCCAGCATGTAGGTCGGGGTGCCGTCCGAGCGCAGCAGGACGAGGTCGTCGAGATCCTTGTTCTGCCAGACCACCCGGCCCTGCACCGCGTCCTCGACCACGGTCTCGCCGTCGAGGGGCGCGCGCAGGCGGATGACCGGCTTGACGCCGGCCGGTGCCTCGGACGGGTCGCGGTCGCGCCAGCGGCCGTCGTAGCGGATCGGCCGGCCCTCGCGCCGGGCAGCCTCGCGCATCTCGGTCAGCTCCTCGGGCGTGGCGTAGCAGTGATAGGCTCGGCCGGCGGCGAGCAGCCCCTCGGCCACGTCCCGGTGCCGGGGTGCCCGGGCGAACTGGTAGACCACGTCGCCGTCCCAATCGAGGCCGAGCCAGGCGAGCCCGTCGAGGATCGCGTCGATGGCGCCTTGCGTCGAGCGCTCGCGGTCGGTGTCCTCGATGCGCAGGAGCATCCGGCCGCCATGGCGCCGGGCGAAGAGCCAGTTGAACAACGCCGTGCGACCCCCGCCGATGTGGAGGAAGCCCGTGGGCGACGGGGCAAAGCGGGTGACGACGGAGGACATGCGCGACGAGAACCGGGTGAGAGCAAAAAATCGGTGTGGCCGGGGCCGTTAGGGCAGGGCCGGGTGAATCGACCCGCCGGCGCCGGGTCCTGTAGCATGCGCGAGACGAGCCGTTAAGAAACCGTTCTCCGGGCCGTCCTGTCGGGCGGGGAGACGCGGCGGTCGGGCGCAGCCTCGTCGGGTTGGGGCATCGCATGGCGGGTCCGGGCGCAGGGACGGGGGTCGTGGCACGCGGCCTGCGCGCGTGGCCGGCGCCGGTTCTGCTGCTGCCGGCGCTGGGCGGCTGGGTCTCGGGCAGCCTCGCCGCGGAGGCGGCGCAGCGCCGGCTGTTTCCCTGGCTTGCCGTCGCCTTCGGGGCCGGCGCGCTTCTCTTCCTCACCGTGGCCGATGGTCCGGTCTTTCTCGCGGCGCCGTTCGGGACCGGCCTCGCACTGGCCGGGGCTGCGTTCGCGCTCCGGGCCCGGGTCGTGGCGCCGGCCCTGCTGCTCGCCGCCGCCTTCCTGTTCCTCGGCTTTGCCGCCGCGGCCACCCGCACGGCAAGCGTCGCCGCGCCGGTGCTCGCCCGCACGGTGATCGCCCCGCTCCACGGCTTCGTCGAGGCCCTGGAGGAGCGGGAGGAGGGCGCCCGGCTGGTGGTGCGGGTGACCCGGCTCGGCGAGATGCCGGATTCCGAGCGACCGGCCCGGGTGCGGGTCTCGTATCGCCGCGCCGACGGGCTGAAGCCCGGCGACTACATCGAGGCCAAGGCGCGGCTGCTGGCTCCGCCGGAGCCGGCGCGGCCGGGCGGCTACGACTTCGCCCGCGACGCCTATTTCCGCGGCATCGGCGCCGTCGGCTCGCTCCTCGGCCAGGCCGCGATCAAGCCGCCGCCGGCGCCGGCGCCGCTCTCGTTGCGCCTCGCGGCGAGCCTCGACGAGGCCCGCAACGCGCTCACCCGCCGCATCGCCGACTCCAATGGCGGGCCGGCCGGCGCGGTGGCGGCCGCCCTCGTCACCGGCAAGCGCGGCCTCATCGACCAGCCCACCAACGATGCCCTGCGGGCGGCGGGCATCTATCACGTCGTGTCCATCTCGGGTCTCCACATGGTGCTGGCCGCCGGCGTCGTGTTCTGGCTCGCCCGGGCGCTCCTGGCCCTCGGGCCGGGCCTGGCGCTGGCCTGGCCGATCAAGAAGATCGCGGCGGCCTTCGCGATGGTCGGGGTCACCGGCTACTGTGCCTTCTCGGGCTGGGACCTCGCCGCCGAGCGCTCGCTGGTGATGACCCTGGTGATGCTCGGCGCGATCCTGGTCGACCGGCCAGCGCTCAGCCTGCGCAACCTGGCGCTGGCGGCGCTGATCTCGCTCTCCCGCGAGCCGGAAGGTCTGCTCGGCCCGAGCTTCCAGATGTCGTTCGGGGCGGTGGCGGGCCTCGTCGCCTGCGCCCGGCTGATCGACGGACGCCTGTGGAACCCGGAGGGCGGCGGGCCGGTCACCCGGGCGCTGGCCTGGGGCCTCGCCACGGTGATCGGCACCCTCGCCACCACCCTGGTGGCGCAGGTCGCCACCGCACCCTTCGCCACCTACCACTTCCAGACCGTGCAGCCGTTCGGCCTCGTCGGCAATGCGCTGACCCTGCCGCTCGTCTCGCTCGTGGTGATGCCGGCGGCGGTGCTCGGCATCCTGGCCACGCCCTTCGCCCTCGACCAGCCGGTCTGGTGGACGATGGGCCTCGCCGTGCGCGGGATGATCGACATCTCGGCCTGGATCCAGGGCTTCGACCGCGCCACCCTGGTGCTGCCGGCCTTCGGACCGGGCGCGCTCGGGCTGATGACGCTGGCCTTGCTGCTGCTGGTGCTGCCGGCCTCGGGATTGCGCTGGCTCGGCCTCGGGCCCGGCCTCCTCGGTCTCGCCCTGGCGGCGGCCCCGGTGCGGCCGGACCTCTATGTCGACCGCGAGGGCGGCGGCGCGGCCCTGCGCGGCGCTGACGGGCGCCTCGTGGTGCTCGGGCGCCCGCCCGCCTTCGTGCTCGAACAATGGCTGAAGGCCGATGGCGACGGCCGCTCCCGCGACGATCCCGGGCTGGCCGCCGGCGCCCGCTGCGACAAGCTCGGCTGCGTCGGCCATGGACCCGGCGATCATGGGCCCGGCGATCATGGACCCGGCCGCAACGGAGCCGGCGGCGTCAGCGTGGCCGTGGTGCGCGACAAGCGCGCCTTCCCGGAGGATTGCGCCCGGGCGACCGTGGTGGTCTCCCGCCTGGAGGCGCCCCCGGGATGCGCCGCGGCGCATGTGCTCGACCGGACATTTCTGGCGGCGCATGGGGCGACGACCCTGCGCTTCACCGCGCACGGGCCGGTGATCGAGACCGCCCGGCGGCCGGGGGAGACGCGGCCGTGGCGGCCGGCGCCGGTGGCGAAGGCAGCCGCAGCCGCAGCGCGGCCCGCCCCGGTGCCGCAGGCGGCGCCCCGGCCGGAGCCGGAGGCGGAGGAGGCGGAGGGGCCGAGCGAGCCGTGAGGCGGACGGCGCCTGGACGACAGCACGGGCCCGGGCCTCGCGTCAGCCCGCCGCGGCGAGCCCCGCCCGGTACGCCTCGACCGCGCGAGGCAGCGCGAAGTCCGGCAGGGCCCGCTCGGCCGCCGCCCGCAGGCGGGCCCGTTCTCCGGGATCGTCGAGGAGCGCCAGGGTGGTGCGGGCCCAGTCCGCGACATCCATCGGCCGCACCGTGCCGCAGCCCCGCGCCTCCAGCAATTCGCGGGCGGCGCCGGAATGGGGCGAGGCGAGGACGCAAGCCCCGCTCTGCAACGCCTCGTTGACGACGAGGCCCCAGACATCGCCGCGGCTCGGGAACAGCAGCAGCCGGGCGGAGGCATGGGCCTCGGCCAAGGCACCTTGCGCGAGATAGCCGTCGAACCGGGCCGGGATCCCGGCCTCGGCGAGGCGGGCCGCCATCTCGCCCCGAAGCGGGCCGTCCCCGGCCACCCGTACCCGCAAGGGGCGCCCGGCGGCGGCGCAGGCCCGCATCACGTCGGTGAAGAAGCGGGCGCCCTTCACCTCCTCGTTGAGGATGCCGCAGAACAGGACATCGTAGGGCCGCGCCTCGGGATCGGGCAGGGGCGGCGCGGCGTCCCAGGCCGGGAACAGCGGCGCGCGAAAGACCCGCCCTTGCGCGAGACCGTAGGTGGAGAGCAGCGTCCGGCTGCCGTCGCTCGGGGCGAGGCCGAAGGCAGCGCCCGGCACGATCGTCCGGCGCAACAGGCGGTGCGCCGGCGAGCGGGCGCCGGGATCGGTCTCCGGCACGCCGTCGGTGCGGATCGCGTAGGGGATGCCCAGGGCCCGCGCGGCGAGCGCTGCCATCGCCATGGTGGGCGAGAAGTCGTTGAGGATCACCGCCGCGGGCCGCAAGGCGGCGAGGCGCGGGACGACGCTCGGATTGACGTAGAGGTTGCGCACCGCGTCCCGGTGCCAGCGCAGTCCCGGCAGCACGGCGAAGCCGTAGCCGTCCGCCGCCGCGAGTTCCCATTGGCGGGCGGGCTCCCGCGCCGCGCAGGCGAGCACGGTGAGCGGCCGGTCGAGGACGGAGGCCAGCGCCCGGTAGAGCACCTGGGTGTAGGGAGCGAGCGCGCCGGTCACCACCACGACCGGGCGATCAGCGGACATGCCGGGCTCCCATCAGGGCGTCGAGTTCGTGCAGGGGCCAGTCCGGTTCGAGGACGTGGCGCGGCATCGCGGACAGGTCGTGCGGGCCGGTGGCGACGCCGCGGCGGGTGGTGAAGAAGGTGGCGTAGCCGCTGCCGAGGGCCAAGGCCGGGTCGCGGCCCGGCCGGTAATCGTGCTCGGCGACCCCCCAGGGGCAGGCGAAGTGCCGGACCGGCCGCCCCGTCGCCGCTTCGAGGGCGGCGCGGGACGCGACGATCTCATGCGCGGCCGCCGCGTCGTCGAGGGTGGCGATGCGGGCGTGGCTCGCGCTGTGCGAGCCGATCTCCAGACCGGCGGCGAGCCACTCCGCCACCAGGGCCCGGCCGGCATAGGGGCCGGGCGGATGCGCCGGGGGGGCGTCGAGCCAGTCGGCGACGAGGAACAGGATCGCCGGCACCCCGGCCGCGCGCAGGACCGGCAGCGCGACCTCGACCGTATCGGCATAGCCGTCGTCGAAGGTCACGAGGAAATGCCGCTCGGCCGTCGCCGCGCCGGATTTGAGGAGCGTCACCGCCTCGTCCGCCCCGACGAAGCGGCCATGCCGCTGCATGGAGGCGATCTGCGCCGCGAAACCGGCGCGGTGGCGCTCCGGGACGCGGTGGTAGCACAGGGCGTAGAGGCCCGGCGGGGCATCGGCGAGCCGGCGCCACCGCGCGAGCCCACGCAGCACCAGGGCCCGGACCACCGGATGGTCGCGGGCGAGGGCCTTCAAGGAATGCAGCATCCCGCCCGCCGTCATGAAGAAGCCGTGTGCCATAGGTGAGACCGCCCCGGCCCGTCGACAACCCAAGAAAACCACGTAGATGCCGGCGGACCGCGCCGGGATGTGCGGCCCCGCGACGTCGGCGGCCACCACGCGGTGCGCCGCTTGCGTCTCGGGGGCATCGGACGCCGACGATGTCGCATCCTGGCACGGGACAGCCATGACCAAGACGGAACGTGAGACGGGATTGCGGGTCCTGGCCGTGACCGATGTCTCGACCTGGGACGACGCCGTGTGGACGCAGCCGCGGGGCACCATCTTCGCGGCCTCGGGCTGGGGCACCTACAAGGCGCGGCGCGGCGCGGGCGTCGAGCGGCTGAGCGTCGTCGACGAGGGCGGCGACCTCCTGGGCCTGGCGCAGGTGCAGTCCCGCCGCCGGGGTCCGGTCCGGCAGCTCTACATCCAGGGCGGGCCGCTCCTGACCGGGAAGGGCGAGCGCCACGGCGAGGCGGTCCTGCGCACGCTGCTCGCCCATCTGGCCCTCGGGCCGCTCGACCTCCTGGTGGTCGATCCCACCCGGACCGAAAGCCCGGGCGCGGTGCTCGGCCTCCTGGCGGCGGGCTTCCGTCCGGTCGCGACCGCGGGCCGGCACACCCTGGAGGTGGACCTCACCGCCGGCCTCGACGCGATCCAGGCCGGGATGGAGCAGCGCTGGCGCAAGGCCCTGCGCAAGGCGGAGCGCCAGCCGGACCTCACGGCCCGCTTCCTCGACGACCCGGCCGAGCGGCTGGCCGCTTTCGACGCCTTCACGGCGATGTATGCGGCCCTCAAGACCCGCAAGGGCTTCTCGAACGACTTCGACGCCGCCGCCTACCGCGACCTCGCGGCGGCGGACTTGCGCCACGTCATCCTGGAGATCCGGGAGGGAGGGGAGCTGTGCCTGGTGCGGATCGCCCATCGCAGCCGCGACCGCTTCACCGATTTCTTCACCGCCTCGACCGAGCGGGCCAAGGCCAATGCCGCCGCCTATCTGGCGGTCTGGCACTTCATCCGCCGCGGCGCCGCGGAGGGCTGCCGGGTGTTCGATTTCGGCGGCATCGATCCGGCCGGCAACCGGGGCGTCTACGATTTCAAGCGCGGGCTCACCCGCACCGTCGTGTCGAGCGGACCGCTCTGGCTTTATGGCCGCCACCGCCTCGTCACCGCGGCGGCCGGGGCGGTGCTCGCCCGGTGAGGCCGTCATCCGTCCTCTCCAGGCGCTGGCGTGGGCCGGCCCTGCTCTCGCTCCTCGACCAGGGGGCGGTGAGCGGCTTCGGCTTCCTCGCCGGCATCGCGGCGGCGCGCCTGATCGACATGGAGGGGTTCGGCCGCTTCGCCCTCGTTCTCATCGTGGCGGGCTTCGCGCAAGGATTGCACAACGCGCTCGTCACCGCGCCGCTGATGACGATGGCCGGCTCGGTCCGCGATCCGGCTCGCTACAAGGCGGCGGTCGGCGTCGGCGCCCTGGCCCTGGCGGCGGGCCTCGGCCTCGGGGTCGCGGGCGTCCTCGCCCTGTACTTCTCCGCCCGCGGCGAGGCGGTGCCGGTCGGACTCGTGACGGCGGCGGGCGCGCTCACCCTGGCGCAGAACCTCCAGCTCACCGCCCGGCGGCTGCTCTTCGCCTATGAGGGGGGAGCGACGGCGCTTGCCATGGACCTCGCCCGCGCGATGGCGGCCCCGCTCGCCGTTGCCGTCCTGTGGGCGCTCGGCATCCCGCTCGATGCGGCGCGCCTCGTCGCCATCCTGGCGCTGACGGCGTTCCTGACGACGCTGCCGCTTCTCCTCGGCCGGGGCCCCCGTCCCGGGCGCCGGCGCCTCGCCGTCGCCGCGCGGCGACACTGGCAGATGGCGCGCTGGCTCCTGCCGGTCGTCCTCGTCACCTTCGGGCAGGAGCAGCTGGTCTGGATCCTGGCCGGCGGCGTCCTCGGCGACGAGGCGCTGGGGGGCTTGCGGGCGGCGCAGTACCTCGTCGGCCTCGTGCTGCTGATGCTCGCCGCGACCGAGAACGTGGTGCCGACCGGCGCCGGCCGGGCCTACGAGACCGGCGGCGAGCCGGCCCTGCGGGCCTATCTCCTCGCCGTCACCCGCCGCCTCGGCGTCCCGGTCGGGTTCCTCCTCGCCGTCGTGGCGGTCCCGGCGGAACTCTGGCTGCGCCTCGTCTTCGGCGCCCCCTATGCGCCCTATGCGCCCTGCCTGCGCTGGCTGGCGCTCGGCGTGGTGTTCATCTTCCTGCGGGACATGGTGGCGCAGATCTTCCGGGCGCGCCGGCGCACCGACGTGATCTTCCGTGCCTTCGCGGTCAGCCTCGCGGTGTCGCTGGCGCTGATCCAGCCGCTCCTCGCCCGCTACGGCGCCGTGGGTGCCGCGGCGGTCGTCGCCCTGGCGCACGGCGCCTCGCTCGCCGCCCTCCTGGCGGCCCTCGCACGGGCCCCGGCCCCGCGGGCCCCCGTGCCGCGATCCCCGGCCTCGCGCGCGGAGCGCCCAGGATGCTGAACGCCCTCATCGCCATCGGGGTCGCGACCTGGTTCACGGTCGCCTACCCGGTTCTGCGCCGCCGCCTCGCAACGCATCCGCCCTCCGGGGGAGCGCCCCTGTTCTGGCCGCTCACCCTGGTCGTGGTGTTCGCCTTCATGCCCCTCGTCTTCACGGTGCCGCGGGAGGACGGCAACGCCGTGCTGGAGCAGGGGCTGACGGCCTCGAACGTCGTCACCATCGTGCTCACCGGCCTGACCGCCCTCTACCTGATCGTGAAGGTCGCGGCCGACCGCCGGGTCCTGCTGCTGCCCTTCGCGATGCCCTACCTGCCGTTCACCCTGATGATCGGCATGGACGGCCTGAGCGCCGCCTGGTCGATCGTGCCGACCTACACGCTCTATCGCACCGCGGAGCTGGCGGTGTTCACCCTCGCCTCGATCCTGATCTTCGACCGGCCGGACATCCGGCGGCGGCTCGCCGACATCCTGGCGATCGTGACGCTTGCCTGGCTCGTCTCGGTGACGCCGGAGGTCCTCCAGAACCTCGCCTCGGGCATCGTGTTCTCCTCGGCCAAGAACAACATGATGCCGCTCGTCTGCGCGCTTCTCGGCTTTTCCGCCTGGTTCGGGCCGCCCAACCGGCGCCGCGGCCGCTATCTCGTCCTGGCCGCCATGGGCTTCGTGATCGCGGGCTCGGCGGCCTCGACGGGGGCGCTGATCGCGGTCGGGCCGGCCCTGATGATCGCCTCGCGCCGCCCGGGGCTGCGGGTCGCCGGGGTCGTCCTGGCGCTGGTCGCGCTGGCGCTGTTCCTGTTCCTGATGATCGGCCTGTCGAGCTTCCCGGGCCTCCTCGACCTCCTCTCGGTCATCCTCCAGAAGCCCAAGGTGGAACTCGCCAACGCCACCGGCCGCGGCCAGTTCTGGCCGACCTTCATCGCGGCGACGCAGGACCGCCTGCTCGGCTCCGGCTTCTCGGCCGCCGACCGCTTCGTGCAGCTCCTGATCCCAACCACCGGGCTCGCCGACGAACTCGGCCGCGACGCGGTGTTCATCTCGAGTTCGCACAACATGTTCCTGAGCGCCTGGGCCGGCACCGGGATCGTCGGCCTGTCCTTCGCGGTCGTGACCCTGGTCGAGCCGGTCCGCTTCGCCGCGACGGCCGATCGCGGCACCCGGCGGATCGTCGCCTGCCTGATCCTGATGCTCGCCCTCAACGGGATGACGACGCCCGGGCTGTTCCAGGACTGGAACGTCAACGTGCTGGCCTATGTGGCGGCGCTCGCCTGCGCGCGGGCGGCGTGCCGCGAGGTCGAGGCCGAGGCGGTGCCGGAGGCGAGTGCCGCCCGGCCCATCCCGTCCCCGGGCGGCACGGGGCAGGCCTGGCCCGCGGCTTGATGAGGACCGGACGACGGGAACGCCGCGCGGTCCGGCTGTCTTGGAACGGGACGGATCCGATCCGCGGCGAGACTCTCTGAGGAGCCTTGGGCCCAACATGACCATGGTCGAGAATGTCCGCAACGGGCTGCTCGTCGGCGCATCCCCGCGGGAGGGCCAGGGGGAGCGCGACCCGTGGTTCCTCGATCCGCGGGAGATCCTGCGCACCATGCGCCTGCGCTGGTTTGCGGTGCTCGTGCCCGTCCTCCTGTGCCTCGGGCTCGCGGCGGCCTGGATGCACCTCAACCCGCCGCAATACGCCGCCTCGACGCAGATCCTGATCGACCCGCGCGGGCTCCAGGTGGTGAAGGACGGCCTGACCCCGCCGGACCAGGCGAGCGACGCGAGCCTCCTCCTCGTCGACAGCCAGCTCCGGGTCCTGACCTCCGACGACGTGCTCGGCCGGGTCGTCGACCGGTTCGACCTGACGCAGGACCCAGAATTCCGGGGGCGCGAGACCCTGATCGGCGCGCTCAAGGCGCTGGTCGCGCGCTTTGCCGGCCGCACCGAGTCGCCGGCCGAACCCCGGCTGACGGCGCTCAGGATCCTGCGCGACCGGGTCGGCGGGCGGCGCCTGGAGCGCAGCTTCGTGCTGGAACTCGGCGTCACCTCCGAGGACCGCGAGAAGGCCGCCCGCCTCGCGAGCGGCATCGCCGAGACCTACCTTGCCCGCGACGCCGCCATCCGCTCCGAGACGACCCGCCGGGCCGGGGAGGCGATCGAGGGGCGGCTCGCCGAGCTGCGCGAGGCCCTGCGCCAGGCCGAGGACAAGGCTCAAGCCTTCCGGGCGAAGCGCAACCTCGTCGGCACCCGCTCCCAGCTCGTGAGCGAGCAGCAGCTCACCCAGCTCAGCGAGCAGCTCGGTGCGGCCCGGGCCAAGGCCCTGGAGGCCGGCTCCCGCATGCGCCAGGTCGAGAGCGTGCTCGCCGGCGGGCGCTTCGATTCCGCCAACGAGATCGTCACGAACCCGACCATCACGGCCCTGCGCGGCCAGCTCGCCGGCGTCGAGCGCCTGCGCGCCGATGCCGAGGAGACGCTGGGCAAGCGCCATCCGAGCTACCAGGCGGCCGTGGTGCAGGAGAAGGCCCTGCGCGGGGCGATCGAGGCCGAGATCCGCCGCATCGCGGCGGCGAGCCGCAACGATTTCGAGGCCGCCCAGGCGAGCGCCAAGATCCTCGCCTCGACGCTGGAGCGGCGCAAGACCGAGGCGCTGAAGGTCGGCGACGACTTCGTGCAACTGCGCGAGTTGGAGCGTCAGGTCGAGGCGAGCCGGGCGGTCTACGAGGCGTTCCTGGTCCGGGCGCGCGAGTTGCAGGAGCAGCAGCGCCTCGACACCTCGGCCTCGCGCATCATTTCGGTGGCCTCCCCGCCGGAGAAGCGGATCGGCCCGCCGATGCCGGTGGTGGTGGTCGCCGCCCTCGTGGCCGGGACCGGCCTCGGCCTCGTCGGTGCCCTCGGGCTCGAATTGCTCGCCGGCCGCGTCCGCTCGCGCCGGCGCCTCGAGGGTCATCTCGGGCGCACCGGCCTCGACGCCCTGCCGCGTGCCCCGCGCAAGGCCGTCACCCTCAAGGCCGATCCGTCTGCCCGGGGTGACGGCCCCTACGAGGTGGCGCTCGCGCGCCTGCGCCACCGCCTCGCCGCCGCCGAGCCGTGGGTCAAGCCACTCGTCGTCCTCGTCACCGCGGGCGACGACCGGCTCGGCAAGTCCGGGCTCGCCTGTTCGCTGGCCCTCTCGGCGGTGGCCGACCGCGAGCGGGTGATCCTGGTCGATGCCGATCCGAAGGGCCTCCTGACCCGCGACCTCGGTGCCGCCGCGCCCCGGACCCTCGCGGATCTGCTGCGCGCCCGCGCCCCGTTGAGCGACGCCCTGGTGACCCTGCCGTCCGGCCTCCGGGTGCTCCCCCGCCCGTCGGACCTGCCCCGGGACCTCGCCGGGATCTTCGCCGAGGCGCTCCTGCGCAGCGACGCCGATCTCGTCGTGGTCGATCTCGGTCTCGTCGGCGGCGACGTGGTCACCGAGCGCCTGATCGCCGAGGAGCGCATCCCGACGCTGCTGCTGGCCGTCAGTGCCCGCCGCGGCCGGGTCGCCGCGGTGGATCGGGCGCTCAAGGCCATCGGCCCGAGCCGCCGGCCGAGGGTGGTCGTGACGGAGGCGGATGTGCGGGAATAGCGGGATCCGTTTTTCTCCCGACAGCCCCGCGCCCGCAGGAAGAGGAGACAACGTGCGCCTCGTCTGACCCGGGAATGCTCCGTCACACAGGCGAGGCTTCAGGCGCGTCTTGCAGGAGCGCATCATACCAACGGCCCAAGATGCTGACGCATCGGGCCGTTGACCCATCTCGAATTTTCGATGTCAAGCCAGAGGCTTGGCGAAAATTCGAGAACAGAACCAAAGGTCGTTTTCAACGACCGTTGGTATCATTCCACGATCCCAACCCGACAGGCTCCGGGAGAACCCCATGCGGACTCCGTTCGTCCTGATCGCCGCTCTCCTCGCCCTCTCTCCGGCCCTGGCCGCCCCGATCAAGATCCCGGTCGCGGCCGAGGGCACCCGGCCCGCGCCCGGCGGCGTCGCCACCCTCGCCGAGGCCCTGAGCGAGGCCCGCCGCCGCCGTACCCGCGATCCCCGTGCGGCGATCGTCATCGCCCTCTCGCCCGGCACGCATCGCCTCACGGAAGGCGTGCCTCTCGGCCGCCAGGATGGTGGCAGCGCCGGGGCGCCCCTGGTGATCCGCGGACCCGCCGACGGCTCGGCCCGCCTCGTCGGCAGCCTGCGCCTCGCGCCGGTCCCCCTCGATCCGGCGCTGGCGGCCCGTCTGCCGGCTGCGGCACGGGGCCAGGTGCGGGCCTACCGGCTGCCCCCGGCGGCGCGGGCGCCGGCCCGGATCCAGGCGCCCATCGTCCTCAACGTCCCGCCCGCGCCTCCGGCCTTCGAGGTGTTCGACGGCGAGGGCGCGATGCATCCGGCGCGCTGGCCGGCGGAGGGCTTCGCCACGGCGCAGGAGGGGGACGGGCCGGCCTTCACCCTGGCGGATCTCCCGCCGGGCGCCCTGCGCGACGAGCCGGACCTGTGGGCCGAGGGCTATTGGCGCTGGGGCTGGCTGTTCGAGGCGCTGCCGGTGGCGGGCACCCGCCCGAAGGAGTCGGGCGGGCGCCTGACCCTCGACCGCACGCCCTACGAGGGCATCCGCGCCGGCGCACCGATCCGCCTCGTCCACCTGCTCGCCGGTCTCACCCGGCCCGGCACCTGGTGGCGCGACGCGAAGGCCGGGATTCTGCTCGCCTGGCCACGGGGTGGGGAGACGGTCGAGGTGTCGGTCGCCGAGACGTTGCTGTCGCTCGACGGGACGTCGCATCTGCGGATCGAATCCCTGCGCCTCGCCATGGCCCGGGGCGATCTCGTGCGCGTGCAGGGCGGGCGCGACGTGGTGATCGCCGACAGCGTGCTCTCCCTGGCCGGCTGGCGCGGGGCGGTGTTCACCGGGGCGCAAGGCAGCGGCCTCCAACGCTGTGACGTCGCCGGGACCGGCGCCGAGGCGGTGATCCTGTCGGGGGGAGACCGGCGCACCCTCACCCCGGGCGGCCTGTTCCTGCGCGACAGCCGCCTCACCGGCTATGCCCGCCGCGCGCCGACCCAGCATCCGGCGGTCGGCCTCGACGGCGTCGGCGCCGAGGTGGCGGGCAACTCCATCCATGATTCGCCGGCCTACGCGGTCCACATCCGCGGCAACGACCACCGGGTGACGGACAACGAGATCGCGAACCTGCTGCACGGCGCCACCGATACCGGGGCGATCTATGCCGGCCGCGACTGGACCGCGCGCGGCAGCGTGATCGCGGGCAATGTCCTGCACGACATCCGGGGCGGGGCCGACACCGAGGTGAAGGGCGTCTATCTCGACGACATGGCGAGCGGGTTCACGGTCACCGGCAACCTGTTCCTGCGGGTCGACCAGCCGGTCTTCATCGGCGGCGGGCGCGACAACCGCGTCGAGGGCAACGTCTTCGTCGCGTCGAGCCCGGCGGTCCATGTCGATTCCCGTGGACAGACCTGGGCCCGGGACGCGGTCACCGATCCGCAATCGGAATTGCGCGCCGCCTATGCGGCGATGCCGGTGGACTCCTCCATCTGGCGGGCGCGCTACCCGCGGCTGCCGGGCCTGCTCTACGACCGTCCGGCGGTCGCGACCGGCAACGTCATCACCGACAACCTGCTGGTGCTGAGCGACCCGCCCCGCTTCACCGATGGCGGCGAGGCCGCCGAGCAGACCCTCGCCCGCAACCGCGGCCCGGCGACACGCGCGGCCGACCTGGAGGCGCGGATGCGAACCTCCGTGAACCCGGCCGATGTCGCCGGGCTCGCCGCGGCGAGCGGGCTCAGGCTGCCGACGATCCCGTCCGCCCGGATGCGCCGGTCCCTGACGGCCGGGGCGCCCTTCGGGCGCTGATCGCGTCGCGCGCGGCGATCGCGAGGAAGCGCGGGATCGTGTCGAGGTAGCGCCGCCACAGGCGCCGCGGCTCGCGGGCGACGCGATAGGCCCATTCGAGCCCGGCGACCTGGAGCATTTTCGGCGCCCGCGGGATGCGCCCCGTCGCGACGTCGAAAGCGGCGCCCACACCCATGGCGATCGTGCCCGGCAGGTGCGGGGCATGCGCCGCCATGAACACTTCCTGCTTCGGCGTGCCGAGGCCGACCCAGACGATCTGCGCCCCCGAGGCGCGGATGCGCGCCCGCATCGCCTCGGTCTCGGTGTCGGTGAGGGGTCGGAAGGGCGGCGTCTCGATGCCGGCCACCTGGAGGCCAGGCACCCGGGCCCGCATCGTCGTGGCGAGCAGATCGGCGACGCCGTCGCCCCCGCCGAGAAAGTAATGGCGCCAGCCCTGGGCCGCGCCGGCCCGGCACACCGCCGCGACCGATTCGATCCCCGGCACCTGCCGCGTGGTGGACAGGCCGCGCCAGCGGCCGATCCAGCTCACGGGCCGGCCATCCGCGCAGACGAGCAGGGCGTCGTGATGGGCGGCCCGCAAGGCGGCGTCGGTCTGCGCCCTCACCACCCCGTGGGCATCGCGAAACACCACGAAGGTGCCGGGCTGCGCCGGCCCGGCGGCGAGGCGGCGACCCAAGGCGGCGATGAGACCGTCCATGTCGGTGGCCGACACCGGAACGCCGCCGATCGTGAAGGAGGGAACGAGGGGATCGTGGGCCATGGCATCAGGTTCCCGTTCTGGCGGGAGCCGCCTCGGCCGCACGCGCGGCGATGGCGTCCCGGTAGATGTCGAGGAGGGCGCGGGTGGTGACGTCCTCGTGCCAGGCGCGCTCGTAGACCGCCCGGGCCTCCCGCCCCATGGCGGCGGCCCCCGCGGGATCGCCGGTGATGCGGCCGAGGGCGCCGGCGAGGTCGGACGGGTCGCCCGGCGCCGCGAGGAGGCCCGTCACCCCGTCCGTGACGAGGCCCGCGAGGGCGCCGATGCGCGAGGCGACCACCGGGGTGCCCGCCGCGAAGGCTTCCGCCACCACCATCGGCAGGCCCTCGTACCAGAGTGACGGCACCACCAGGGCGCAGGCCCGCGCCATCTCGGCCCGGACCGAATCCGCCGGCAGGGCGCCCTTGAGGTCGAGGCCCGGATGCCCGGCGAGCGCCTGCGCCAGCGGCCCCTCGCCGATCACCGTGACCCGCGCGCCCGCGCGGGTTGCGGCCTCGGCGAGGGTGGTCACGCCCTTCTCGGGGCTCAGCCGGCCGACATAGAGCAGGCCCTGCCGCGGGCCGTCCGTGGGGAGCCCCGGATCGGGCAGCCCGTTCGGGCGGATGCGGATCTTGTCCGCCGGGAGGCCCGCCGCGATGAAACGGTCACGGGCGAAGGGAGTGAGGGCGATGAGCCGGTCGACATCCCGCCGCCAGGTGCCGGCCCGGCGGTGATGGTCGATCATCCGGGCGACCGCGAGGGAGCCGGCGCGCGAGCCGCGGTAGCAGGCAAACCGCACCGCCTGATAGGGCGAGCCGGCGACGCACAGCTCGCAGGGCGCGCCGTCGCGCATCAGGAAGGCGTTGGCGCAGAGCAGGCGGTAATTGTGCAGCGTCTGCACCGTGGCGTAGCCGGCGGCCCGCGCCGCCGCGTGGATGCCGGGGGAGAGCAGCGGGAAGAAGTTGTGAACGTGGATCACGTCCGGCGCGAAGCGGCGCGCCGCCGCCATCACCCGGGCGATGCCCTCCGGCGCCTGCGGCGCCGCGACCGCCGCGCGCAGCCGGGAGAGGCCAGATTCGATCGCCCCGTTGTCGAGGAACACCGCCTCGACCGCGCAGCCCGCTCGGTCGAGGGCGGCGAGGTCGCGGGCCACCGCCGCATCCTCACCACCACGGACCTGGTAGCGGTTATGGGCGACGAGGACGCGCAGAGGAGGCGTGCCGCCGCTCATCGGTGCCGTCCGCGGGCCGCCGCCACCGCAGGGCGGACGAACGGCCTGCCCAATCGCGCGCGGCCCCCCGGTCCCTGCATCGTCCGACCGTCCTGGACGGCGGCGAGACGAGCGCGCCGGAATGCGTCGCGATGGCGAGTCCTTGCCGTCTTCGTCGTCATCGCTTCCACCCCGATCTCCGCACCCGCCCGGCCGCTCCGGAACGTTGACCGCTCGCCCGATCGCGCTGGATTCATCCCGCGTCGAGAGCATCCGGCCCGGTTCCGTCGTTCTTCCGAAGGATATCCGGGACGACGACGGGCCATGTGCCACTGAGATAACGCGTAAATCGGGGAGGATTCAGTTGCGGAAGACTACCGACGCCGCGGGGTCAGGGTGGTTTGACGCAACTCGTCATGCCGGCGTGATGATGGGAGGCATGGTTGTTCTAGACCACTCCCGGCACCGGCGGGGGGCGGAATTGTGCTGCGGCCGCAGCTACCTATCCGCCCTGGAGCGCGCAGGATGCCGTTAGGCCATGGGGCCCGCCGGCCGGGGTCGGGCGGGCCGCCCGGGTGTGACGCGATGTCCGACCCGTCAGCCCCGGGTAGCGCCCCCGGTCCCGCCGCGGGCCAGGATGGCCTCGACGACCTCCTGGACCTCCAGCGCCTCCGCCAGGGTGGCGAGGGAATGGGGCTCGCCGCGGGTCATCCGGGCCACGCCCTCGAGCTGGCGCCGCAGGGCGATCGGGCGGGCGCGCTCGTTCGGGATCGCGTCGGGCGCGGGCGCGAAGGTGCCGTCCGGTTCTCCCCGCTCGGCGATCGCCCAGTCGCGCAGGCGGACGGCGCCGGCCTCGCCCTCCAGCGTCCAGGTGTTGTGATCGTCGAGCGCGGTCTCGCCGACCCGCCCGCGCAGGACCACCGGCACGGCCCCGGCGGTGAACGTCGCGTCGACCGCCCGCTCGGAGCGGCCGGGTTCCGGAAACACCGCCTGCGCCCGGAGGTCGTCCAGGGGGCCGAGCAGGCGGCGGCTGAGGAACAGGAAATGCGACACCACCTCCCGGGTGAAGCCGCCCTCCTGCGGCGCGTCGAGCCAGCCCGCGGCATCGGCCTGCCAGCCCCGCGGCCAGCGCGCGAAGGCGACCTCGATGGTCAGGCGGCGCGGCGCACCGACCGCGCCCTCCGTGATCCATTGTGCCAGGGTGGCGACCCCGAGGGAGGAGGCGAACGGGAAGTTCACCGCCCCGCGACCGCCGGCCGTCGCCACGAAGTCGCGCGCCTCGGCGAGGTCGACGGCGAGCGGCTTCTCGCAGAACACGCTCCGCCCCGCGGCACAAGCCGCCCGGGCATGGCCGAGATGCGAGGCGGGCGGGGAGGCGATGTAGACGCAGTCGCTCGCCGCCACGACGGCGGCGGCCTCCGTCAGCAGGGGCAGGGAGGGGAAGCGTGCGGCGATGCGCGCCCGCGCCGCCGGATCCGGGTCCCACAGGGCGGCGATCCGGACCGCCGCGTCGTCCTGGCCGAGGATGGCGTTCACCATGCGCTCGCCCATGATGCCGGCGCCGATGATGCCGAGGGCGAGGGGGGATGAGGGCTGGCGCATCGGGGCTCCTGAATGCCGAGGCGCCCGTCATAATATCAACGGTCGTTGAAGACGACCTTTGGTTCCGTTCGCGGATCGTCGCCCAGCTCCTGGTTTGGCATCGACTCTTGAGCTTGGCATCGACCATTCGAGATGGGTCGACGGCCTCGTCGATCTCGGGGCTGCCCGAGATCGAATCGATGCGGCAGCATCTCCTGCCATTGCACCCTGCCAAAGCGCGTGGGCTGAGCCGCGCATCAGGAGGCGGGTGCCGGGCATCCGGGTGAGGGTGGCGGGAAGATCCTCGGCGATCTGCTCGGCGATGTGATCCTGCTCCGTATCGCCCCTGTTGGCTGGCGCGCCCGCAGGACGACGAGGGAGGCCAAACCGTCTTTGGTTCCCAGGGCCACAAAAAAATATCCTGACTGTCTCCCGTCCTGGCAAAAAGCATTTTTTAAGGAAATTACCTCAGCGTAACCGCGATATAACATACCATCTTACCGATAGAAATATGGGTCAAGCGATGTTCAGGCTCAGCATCGGCCGCAAGCTGGCTTTGTCATCGGCCGTCACGGCCTTGTTCGTCGGTGCGGCCGTCTACAACCAGTGGTCCAGCAACACGGAGATCCGTGCGGCGAACGACACGGTGGCGCGGGAGGAGACGATCCTGCGCGGGATCACGCAGGCGCAGCTCGCCGTCAGCCGGATCCAGCTGAGCGCCAAGGCCGTCGAACTGGCACGCGATGCCGCGGCGGCCGATGCGGCCGTGGCGGCGGCGCTGAACGAAGCGCAGGCTGCCGCCAAGGGGCTCGAACGGCCGATCGCGATCGCTCTCAAGCCCGAGGTCCTGCGGGAGAGCGGGCGCACCGTGCGGGAGCTGGCGGACGCGGTGAAGGCCTATGCGCAGATCGGCCGGGCGGATCTCTCCGGGCGGCCGGTCGATGCGGCGGCGGCGGCGGCGTCCCGTGCCGGGATCGCCGCCCTGATCGGGCGGGCCGAGACGACGATCGGCGAAGCGGTCGTCAACGCCAACCGCTTCACCCACGAGGCGATGACGGCCGCGTCGGAGCGGATCGCCTCCGCGACGCGGATCGGTCTGCTCACGGGCGCGGCGATGCTGCTCAGCCTGCTCACGGCGGTCGTCGTGCTGATGGTCAATATCCAGCGGCCGATCCTGCGGCTCGTGGCGGTGCTGGACCGGATGGCGGCCGGCGAGGTCGATGCCACGATTGCCGAGAGCCGGCGCGGCGACGAGATCGGGGCGCTGGGCCGCGCCGTCGAGACCATCAAGGCCATGGTCGCCCGCAAGGCGGCGGAGGAGGCCGAGCGGCGCCAGATCGCCGATGCGGCGGCGGCGGCGGCCCGTCGGCACGCCACGCTGGAACTTGCCAACGGCTTCGAGGCGGCGGTGGGCGAGGTCGTCCGCACGGTCTCTGCCGCCGCCACCGAGCTTCAGGCCACCGCCCGGTCGATGGCGTCGATGGCGGCCGAGACGGCGTCGCAATCGACCAGCGTCGCCGCGGCGGCCGAGGAGGCGGCGACCAATGTCGGCACGGTCGCGGCGGCGGCGGAAGAGCTGGGCGCGTCGATTTCCGAGATCGGCCGTCAGGTCGAGGGCTCGGCCGGTCTCGCCCAGGCCGCCGTCGGGGAGGCCGACAAGACCGGCCATCTCGTGCAGGCGCTGAAGACCACCTCGGCCCGGATCGGCGACATGGTCGGGCTGATCTCCAACATCGCCAGCCAGACCAATCTTCTGGCGCTCAACGCGACGATCGAGGCGGCGCGTGCCGGCGAGGCCGGCCGCGGCTTCGCCGTGGTCGCCGCGGAGGTGAAGGAACTGGCGAACCAAACGGCCCGCGCGACGGAGGAGATCGCCCGCCAGATCGGCGAGGTCCAGGGCGTGACCGACCAGACCGTGGGGGCGATCGATGCGATCACCGGCCGGATCCGCGAGATCGACGCCGTGGTCACCTCGATCGCCGCGGCCGTCACCCAGCAGGGGGCGGCGACGCAGGAGATCGTGCGCAAC
>NZ_LABX01000158.1 GCF_001043915.1 Methylobacterium aquaticum
CGCCCGGCCCTGAACCGACCCCGCCCGCGACGTTTTCGCAGTGGATCCGGTTGACTCGCCCGTGCGGCGCCGGGTAAGTCACGCGCCTCCGCACGGGCCGTGCTCCGCATCGCCCGGCGTCGGCGTTTGCCCGGGGTGGCCTCCATCCCGGACAGGCGCCGCGAGCCCGTTTTTATCCATCCGCGCCCGGGCGTTCCGGCGCACCGACGTGAGACCAGACCGATGAAGATCCGCAACTCGCTGAAGTCGCTCCGCGGCCGGCACCGTGACAACCAGCTCGTGCGCCGCAAGGGCCGGGTCTACGTCATCAACAAGACCCAGAAGCGCTACAAGGCCCGCCAGGGCTGATCCGCGTGCGGCTTGCCCGGCGGCCGCGGCAAGCCATCGCGTTGACGGGATCGCACCGGCGCCGGACAGTGCCGGCATGTGCCGTCTCTCCCTTTCGATCTGCCTGATGGCCGGCCTCCTCGGAGCGCCGGCTGTCGTCGTTTCGACGCTCGCGCCCGCAGCCGCGGCCCCGAAGGAGGCGCCCAGGGAGGCATCAAAGGAAGCCCCCCGTGCGCCCGTCACCCTCGACGACCTGTTCGCGCGGCTGAAGGCGGCCAAGGACGATGCCGAGGCCCGCGGCGTCGCGCAACTGATCGAGCGCCGCCTCGACCGGTCCGGCAGCGACACCGTCGACCTGCTGGCGAGCCGCGCCGCGGAAGCGATGCGGGCCAAGGACTATCCCCTGGCCGTCGAGCTTCTCGACCGGGTGACCGTGCTGGAGCCGGGCTGGGCCGAGGGCTGGAGCCGGCGCGCCACCGCCTTCTACCTGCTCGAGGACCAGGCGAGCGCGCTGGCCGACCTGCACAAGACCCTGACCCTGGAGCCGCGCCACTTCGAAGCCTGGGCGGCGCTCGCCCATATCTACATGGCGAGCGACGACAAGAGCCGGGCGCTCGCCGCCTTCCGGCGGGTCGAGGCGATCTATCCCCGGATGGGCAAGGTGCACGAGGCGATCGAGCGCCTCGCGCCCGATGTCGACGGCCGCGACCTGTGACCGCCCGGCCGCATGCATCGGCGTGAGAGACGGATCGCCCGCGTGCTGACCCTGATCGCCGGCCTCGTCGCCGGAACCCTGCTGGCCCTCGTCGCCGCGGGGTTGCTCGCGACCTGGATCATCACCCGCGTGGTCGAGGCGCGCTATCCCCCGGCCGGCCAGCGGGTGGCGGTGGAGGGCGGGCACCTCGCGATGCTGGAGGCCGGGCCGGGCGAGGGAGCGCCCAGCCGCGGCACGGTGGTGCTCCTGCACGGCGCGTCGGCCAATGCCATGGACCCGATGCAGGCGATCGGCCGGCGGCTCGCCGGTGACGGCTTCCGGGTGCTCTCCTTCGACCGGCCGGGCTTCGGCTACAGCGACCGCATCGCCCCGGACGCCGCCTCGCCGGCGGTGCAGGCCCGGCTGATCGCCGAGGCCCTGGCTGTCCTCAAGGTCGGCCCCGCCCTGATCGTCGGGCATTCCTGGTCCGGCGCCCTCGCCACGGCGCTTGCCCTCGATCACCCGGAGCGGGTGGCCGGCCTGGCGCTGCTGGCGCCGGTCAGCCATCCCTGGCCGGGCGGCTCGGTGGGAGGCTATGCGGCGTGGTACCGCTCGCTCCCCGGGCGGATGCTGCTCACGCTCGCCACCTACACGGTCGCGGCGCCCCTCGGCTTCGTCGCTCTCGACCGCTTCGCCGAGGTGGTGTTTCGCCCGCAAGGGCTCCCCGCGGGCTATCTCGACGGCGCCCGGGTGCCCCTGGTCCTGCGCCCCTCGACCTTCGGCGCCAACCTGCGCGACCTCGACGGGCTCTACGCCTTCCTGGAACGGCAGAGCCCGCGCTACCGCGCCATCACCGCCCCGACCGTGATCCTCGCGGGCGATATCGACCCGGTGGTGAAGACCGACGTGCATGCCCGAGCGCTCGCCCGCGAGGTGCCGGACGCCAGGCTCGTGGTGCTGCCGGGCGTCGGCCACATGCTCCACTACGTCGCCGCCGACACGGTGGTGGCGGAGATCGAGGCGCTCGCGGCGCGGGAGCGGGTGGGGGCGGAGTAGCGATCGGTTTCGGGTCGGGCCCGATCGTCGAGAGTCAGGAGCGGATCTCACGCTCCGCTCCGTCTCAATCCGGCCCGCAGCCATGCGCCGATGCGTCCGTCGATCGCGATCAGGCCGGCGCCGATCAGGACCATGCCGCCGGCCTGCGGGCCGCTCATCCGCTCGCCCAGGACGAGAGCCCCCAGCAGGATCGCGCTCACCGGGATCAGGAGGGTCACGAGCGAGGTGTTGACCGCCCCCGCCGTCGCGAGCAGCCGGAAGAACAGGACGTAGGCCAGCGCCGTCGACAACAGGGCGAGCCCGATGAGCGCCGCCCATGTCGAGGCGTCCGGCATGGCGCTGCGCCACGGCGGTGCGAAGGCAAGGACGAGCGGCGCGACCATCAGGCTCGTCGCCGCAACCTGCCCGAACGCGCCGACCACCGGGTCGATGCCCAGCCGCTTGAACCGGCGTCCGAACACGCTGGCGAGGCCGTAGGACAACGCCGCGCCCAGGCAGGCGAGGATCGGGAGGAAGGCCGGATTGGCCTGCGACACCGCCTCGACGCCGACGAGGACCACGACCCCGGCAATACCCAGCCCGATCCCGACGATCTTGTGCACGGCCAGCGTCTCGTCCGCGGTGAGCACGTGGGCGACGAGGAGCGAGAAGACCGGCGTCATGGCGTTGAGGACGGAAGCGAGGCCGCTCGACAGGACGGTCTGCCCCCAGAACAGCAGCGCGAACGGGATGAGGTTGTTGAGCAGGCCCATCCCGACGAAGGCGCGCCAGACGGCCCCGTCGCGCGGCCACGCCGTGCCGCGCCAGCGCAGAACGAGGGCCAGCGCCAGCGCAGCGAGCCAGACACGGGCGAGCACGACGGTGAGGGGCGGCAGCGCCGCAACCGCGATCTTGGCGAAGAAGAACGAACCGCCCCACAGGAGCGAGAGCAGGACGAGCAGCGCCCACTCGGTCGCGGTCATGCGAGGATGGGACGCGATGGGAGGGTGGAAAGACATGGAAAGGCCCGGCCGTCGAGAACGGGCCGGATGAAGCAGAATCCCGTCGCCCGCTCGCGCCGAAAACGGACGCGATCCTCTGCCGGTCCCGGACGGTGATGTACGATGGGCGCATGGACACCATCGAGAGCACGGCGGATCGGGAGGCCGCGGGCTGGGAGGCGGCCTGGGCGCGGCGCGACCCCGCCTTCGACGGCCGGTTCTTCGTCGGGGTCCGCACGACCGGAATCTACTGCCGGTGCATTTGCCCGGTCCGGCAGCCGTTGCGGCGCAACATCGAGTTCCTGCCGAGTGCGGCGGCGGCGGAGCGGGCCGGCTACCGCCCGTGCCTCCGATGCCGCCCGGAGACGGCCCCGCTTTCCGCGGCCTGGAAGGGAACGGTGACCACGGTCGAGCGGGCGATGCGGCTCATCGTCGAGGAGGGCGCGCTCGATGGCGAGGGCGCGTCGGTCGAAGGACTGGCGAACCGTCTCGGCATCGGCGCGCGTCACCTCAGCCGCTTGTTCGACCGGCATGTCGGCGCCCGGCCGACGCAGGTTGCCCGCACGGCGCGCGTGCAGCGCGCCAAACGACTGTTGTCCGAGACGGACCTGCCGCTGACGGTCGTGGCGATGCAGGCCGGGTTCGGCAGCCTGCGCCGCTTCCATGCGGTGTTCGCGGAGGTCTATGGGCGACCTCCGAGCCAGATCCGGCGCCGGTCACACCCGCCCTCGGTGGCGACGCCCGGCGGTATCGCGGCCGATCCCGGATGACGGCATCCCGTCCGGCTCACGCCTTCGCGGCATGCTCCAGCGTCACCGTGGCGATCCGCACCAGGTTCGTCGCCCCCGGCGTGCCGAAGGGCAGGCCCGCCACCACGATCACCCGGTCGCCGATCCCCGCGAAGTTCTCCCGCACCGCGAACTTGCAGGCGCGGAACGACATGTCGTCGATGTCGCTGGCGTCGTTGGTGACGATCGGGTGGGTGCCCCAGACCAGGGCGAGGCGGCGCGCCGTCTCGCGCTTCGGGGTGAGCGCGATCACGGTGGCGTCGGGCCGGGCGCGGGCCAGCCGCAGGGCCGTCGAGCCGGAGGCGGTCCAGGCCATCACGGCGTTGAGCCCCAGCGTCCCGGCGATCTGATGGGCCGCCGCCGCGATGGCGTCGGAGGCGGTCGATTCCGGCGTGTTGCGCTGGGCGGCGATGATCGACCAGTAGATCCCGTCGCGCTCGACCTGCTCGGCGATGCGGTTCATGGTCGACACCGCCTCGACCGGGAAGGATCCCGACGCGCTCTCGGCCGAGAGCATCACGGCATCCGCCCCCTCGTAGACGGCGGTCGCCACGTCCGAGACCTCGGCCCGGGTCGGCACCGGGGCCGAGATCATCGATTCGAGCATCTGCGTCGCCACCACCACCGGCTTGCCGAGGCGGCGCGCCCCGCGGGTGATGCGCTTCTGCACGCCCGGCACCTGCTCGAGCGGCATCTCGACCCCGAGATCGCCGCGGGCGACCATCAGCCCGTCGGCCACCGCCATGATCGCGTCGAGCGCCGCCACCGCCTGCGGCTTCTCGATCTTGGCCATCACCAGGGCCTTCCCCTGCGCCACCGCCTTGACCTCGACCACGTCCTCCGGGCGCTGCACGAACGACACCGCGATCCAGTCGGCCCCGGCGGCGAGGCCGGCCTCCAGGTCGAGGCGGTCCTTCTCGGTCATCGCCGCCACGGGGATCGTGGTGTCGGGCAGCGACACGCCCTTGCGGTTCGAGATTTTTCCGCCGGTCACCACCCGGGTCACCGCCCGGCCGGGCGCGACCTCGGTGACGACGAGGCGCAGCTTGCCGTCGTCGATGATGACCGCGTGGCCGGGCTCCAGGGCCGAGAGGATCTCGGGGTGGGGCAGGTGGACCCGGGTCGCGTCGCCCGGGGTCGGGTCGTCGTCGAGGACGAAGCTCTGGCCGTTCTCGATCACCGCCGCATCGCCGGCGAAGCGCCCGACCCGGAGCTTCGGGCCCTGGAGATCGACCAGCACGGCGATCGGCCGCTTCAGCTTCTGCTCGATGCGCCGGATCGTCGCCACCCGCTCGCTCAGCCGCTCCCGGGGCAGGTGGCTCATGTTGATGCGGAACACGTCGGCGCCGGCCGCGAACAGCGCCTCGATCACCGCCGGATCCTCGGAGGCCGGGCCGAGGGTCGCGACGATCTTGGTGCGGCGGGCGCGCTTCATGGGGGGTGTCGTCCGGGGATGAGCGAGGAGCGGAGGATGGCCCCTACGGAAAGCCGGTCGGCGGGCCGGGGTCAATTGGCGTTTTGGGGCCGGGGCAGGGGGAGGAACGGGCTGGCCAGCCCCGTGGTCGCATGGTCCCTCGGCAGCGAAGCGGTTCATCCCCGCGCCTGCGGGGAAAACGGGGTCGCCGGCTTTTTGCCGAGCATCGCCGTCGGAATTTCAATAACATTTAGCGCGATGCTAGCCCAAAATTGATTGCATATTCTTTCAGTTTTTCTAATATATATATTGCCAATTTATTGGCACTAGATTCGCGCGCAGATTTATGATGGAATTCTACAGCAACGATATTTCCGTCATCAGTTTCATATGAGACATCAGCCTGAAGACCGGGAACTAGGGGCACTTCAAATTTAGCATTTTTCAAATTTGCGCCCGCGCTTACAGACAATCCAATGATAGACCTGTTTATTGCTCTGTGATGAGTCTCAGATAACGATTGTATTCTACTAAATGACTCAATAGTTTCGTTCGTTACATTTGTTCCATATTCCCTATTATCAATTGGAGATCCCATAAAATATTTGTGAATTTCAGAAGATGAAATAACGCGATTCGCGTTTCCTTTGTTGGGCCGAACACCTTCGACAAGCGCTACAAGCGCTTGATCGTCAGAATAAAGGGCAGAATGGGTCACGGCGCTTGCCGAAACAGACACTAACTGAGCATCAAACATAGCTATAACATATGGCAGCGCCGCCTTCAAATCATCAGATCTATTATTCCACCACTCCGCGGCATTAGACTTCTTAGTATACATCAAAAGGCGAGACGCTTCCAAATAATAACTATCAGCCCTCCTTAATGATCGGCAAGTTTCTCTAATACCAGAAGATCCCGAACTAATAGCTATTACCAACCTAGGAAATTCAACACCCATACCCGAAATATCAAATCTTCTAGCAATTAGAAGCTGTAATTCATCTAACAGCTCGCCAATTCTATTTGATTTCTCTATAAGAATATCGACTTCAGCATCCGATATTGCTGCGTCTTCAAGACGCCAATTTGCAATTTGCAATATCCTGTCGACAACATCTCTAAACCGCAACTTAGATATTCCATTAAGTTCGTACTCCGGGGTATAACCGAATGCACTTTTTCCTCCGATTTGTTGAAGCAGCGCGATTACGCGGGCCGAAAAGCCCGAATCATTTACTGGCCATATAATTACAATATCGCTCCTTGTCCTTAGCAAGCTGTTCAGAGCGCCTAGAAAAGTTCTGTATTCCGGCTCATTAAAAGACGGGGCCTCTCGCCCATCAAAATTCAAAATAGTAAATTTTACCGTTTTTGGTATATTTGCAATAAATTCGGGAATTTTATCTGTGACAAGATCATGCTGCGGAGGAAGTCGAATTACTCTTTCAACCTTATCCGAAAGAAATATCTCCAGACTATGAACAAATGTACTTTTTCCAGCACCACTTTCAGCCTTTAAAAACAATATTTTCCCTTGTGATGCACTCGTTGCAGCAGCCAAAAAACGCTTAATTGCCACAATATCTTCATCAGGAGACACAAAGGTTCAGTTTGCACGCTCACCAAAAGTGCGAATTAGTGGCTCATATCTGGAAGGCAGCGGCGTGGCTTTTATGTTTACATGGGGCATCAAAAATCTTCCATAAAATAGTCTTTTGCACCAATACACCAATAATACAAAGGTGACAAGTAACGTTTTTTTGAAAGATCCAATAATAAATTAAATGAATTTTCGCACCATGGCAAAATTAAAAATAGATAAATTAAATAAAATCACGCACGAATCGCCAATCTCGCAACATCGATTATCCGATCAGAAGAGGCTAAATGAGCCTCAAGGCCCCGCCCGTCCCGGATCCGTCAGCTGGATCGTCCAGCTCTTCTGCTCGCCGGTATCGACCTCGAAGAAGCCGTTGCGGTCGTAGCCGCGGGCCAGGCAATCCTCGACGCCCCGGATGGTGAACTCGCGGTCGCGGGTGCACATCAGGGAGCGGCCGCTCCACTCGCCGCCGCGGTCGTAATCGACCGCGAAGACGTAGTAGTAGCGGGCGGCGAGCGCCCCCTTGAGCAGGGTCTCGCAGCCCTTGGCCGAGAGGTTCCACCAGCCCTCCGTCACCCAGCCGCCGGAATCCCGGTAGCCGAGCGCGATGCCGATGCGGCTGCCGGTCATGTTGCACATCCGCAGATCCGCCCGCGCCGGCCCGGCCCCGAGCAGGGCGAGGACCGGGACCGAGAGCAGGGCGGCGCGGCGCGGGCGGGAAAAAAGGTCAGCCAACCAGGATGATGCGGAGGTCATTGACGTTGGTGCGGGTGGGCCCGGGCCGGACGAGGTCGCCGATCCGGTCGAAGAACGGAGTCGAGTCGTTCTCTCCCAAGCTCGCCCCCGCGTCGAGCCCCGCCGCCGCCGCACGGGCGAGCGTCGTCGGGTCGATCATCGCGCCGGCCGGGTCGGTCGCCTCGCCGCGACCGCCATCGGTGCCGTCGGTATCGGCCGAGAGGGCGGCAATGCCGGGGGCGCCGTCGAGGGCGAGCGCCAGCGCCAGAGCGTATTCCTGGTTCGGCCCGCCCTGGCCCTCGCCGCGGATCGTCACGGTCAATTCGCCGCCGGAGATCAGCGCCGCCTTTCGCCCGGCGGAGGCCATCTCGCGGGCGAGGGCGGCATGGGCCGCCGCCACCTCGCGGGCCTCGCCCTCGAGATCGGCCCCGAGCAGCACCGGCTCGTAGCCGGCCTCCCGCGCCGCCGCGGCGGCGGCCTCGATGGCGTCGACCGGCCGGGCGATGATGCGGAACTCGCTGCGGGCGAAGACCGGGTCGCCGGGCTTCGGGCTCTCGTTGGCGGGATCGTTCAGCAGCGCCTCGGCGGAAGCCGGCAGGGGAATGCCGCGGCGGGCGCAGATCGCCCGCGCATCGGCCAGCGTGGTCGGGTCCGGCACCGTCGGGCCCGACGCGATCACCGCGGGATCGTCCCGGGGCACGTCGGAGATCGCCAGCGTCAGAATCCCGCCGGCGTTGCGCGCCGCCCCCGCCAGCCGGCCGCCCTTGATGCGCGAGAGGTGCTTGCGCACGCAGTTGATCTCGTCGATCGCCGCGCCGGAGCGCAGCAGCGCCCGGGTGATGCCCTGCTTCTCGGAGAGCGTCAGGGCACCGGCCGGGGCGATCCAGTTGGCCGAGCCGCCACCGGAGAGGAGCACCAGCACGAGGTCGTCCGGGCCGGCGGAGGCCGCGAGATCGAGGGCCCGCTGCGTCGCCGCGATGCCAGCCTGGTCCGGCACCGGGTGGCCTGCCTCCACCACCTCGATCACCCCGGCCGGCTCGCCATAGCCGTGACGGGCCACCGCGAGGCCGGCAATGCGGGACGGATCGACGCCCTGCGCCCGGTAATGCCGCTCGGCCAGAGCCGCCATGCTGGCCCCGGCCTTGCCGGCGCCGAGGATCACCAGCCGCCCGGCCGGCACTGCGGGCAGGTGCCGCACCAGGCAGCCGCGGGGATGGGCGGCCGTGACGCCCGCATCGAGCAGGCGCAGCAGCAGGGCGCGGGTCTCCGGAACGGGGGCATCGGTCACGAGGCGGCTCCTCTGGATGATAAGGTCATGCTTCGGGCCGGCTTCGTACCGGCCTTGTTCTAGTCTGTTAGAGCTAGGCCGACGGAGTGGAACGCCGGGGGCGTGCGACCGCGATGCCGGCCAGGATCAGGCCGCCGCCGAGCACCTGGAGGGGCCCGAGCGCCTCGCCGAGGAGGATCCAGGCCAGGATCGCGGCGGCCACCGCCTCCAGGAAGATCACCAGGGAGGAGAAGCCGGCGGGCAGGCGCCCGAGCGCCACCGCGAGCAGGCCCTGGCCGCCCGCATGGCTGACGAGGGCGAGGGCCAGGAGCCCGGCGGCGGCGGCCCAGGAGTGCGGCAGCACCGGCCGGGTCTCGAGCACGGCGACGGCGCCGAGCAGCACCAGGGCGGTGATGCAGGAGGCCACGAAGGTGACGCGGGCGGCCCCCAGGCCCCGGGCCCGGGCGCGCTCCACCGTCAGGAAGTAGAGGGCGAAGAAGATCGCGGTGACCACCCCGTCGCGGTCGCCGGCGAGGCGGGCGGGATCGACCTGCACCGACTGCCCGACCAGGGTGGCGCCGCCGAGAAGGCAGACGAGGAGGCCCAGCAGCGTGCGCCCGGCCG
>NZ_LABX01000159.1 GCF_001043915.1 Methylobacterium aquaticum
CGACGGCACGCCGGTGACGCCGGACGACGTGGTGTTCTCCTTCGACGTGCTGAAGGCGAACAGCCCGCAATACGCCGCCTACTATCACAACGTGACGAAGGCCGAGGTGACGGGGCCGCACGAGGTGCGTTTCGTCTTCTCGGAAAAGGGCAACCGCGAATTGCCGCAGATCGTCGGCCAGTTGCCCGTGCTGCCCAAGCACTGGTGGGAGGGCAAGGACGCCAGCGGCAAGACCCGCAACCCGACCGAGACGACGCTGGAGATCCCGCTCGGCTCCGGGCCCTACCGCCTCGCCCGCTTCGATGCCGGCCGCTCCGCCACCTACGAGCGGGTGCCGGATTACTGGGGCCGCGACCTTCCGGTGAACCGGGGCGCCAACAACTTCGACACCCAGCGCGCCGAATATTTTCGCGATGCGACGGTGATGATCGAGGCGTTCAAGGCCGACCAGTTCGACTGGCGCACCGAGAACATCGCCCGCAACTGGGCCACCGCCTATGACGGCTTCCCGGCTGTGCGCGAGGGCCGGATCGTCAAGGAGGAGTTCCCTCAGGCCGGTCTCGGCATCATGCAGGCGTTCACCCTCAACCTGCGGCGGAATAAGTTCGCGGATGCGCGGGTGCGCCGGGCCTTCAACCTCGCCTTCGACTTCGAGGAGATGAACCGCACCCTGTTCTACGGACTCTACAAGCGCGTCGACTCGTTCTTCTTCGGCACCGAATTGGCGTCGTCCGGGCTGCCGGAGGGCCGCGAGCGGGCGATCCTGGAGAGCGTCAAGGACAAGGTGCCGGCCTCGGTCTTCACCACGCCCTACAAGAACCCGGTCAATGGCTCGCCCGAGGCGGTCCGCGCCAACCTGCGCGAGGCGGTGCGCCTGTTCCAGGAGGCGGGCTACGAGATCCGCGGCAACCAGATGGTCGAGAAGGCCACCGGCCAGCCCGTCACGGTCGAATTCCTCGGCTACGACAACTCGGCCGAGCGGGTGGTGCTGCCCTATCGCGCGGCGCTCGAGCGCATCGGCCTCAAGGTGTCGTTGCGGGTGGTCGATCCGGCCCAGTACCAGAACCTCGTGCGCAGCTTCGACTTCGACGCGCTGGCCCTCAGCAACTGGCCCGAATCGCTCTCGCCCGGCAACGAGCAGCGCGATTTCTGGGGCTCGGCCGCCGCCGACCGGCCGGGCTCGCGCAACCTCGCGGGCATCAAGGATCCGGGGGTCGACGCGCTGATCGACACGGTGATCTATGCCGGCGACCGCGAGGAGCTGGTGGCGGCGACGCGCGCCCTCGACCGGGTGCTGCTCGCCCACAACTTCGTGGTGCCGCAATGGTCCTCGACCGTGTCGCGGACCCTGCGCTGGAACCGCTTCGCCCATCCGGCGGTGCTGCCGAAATACGGCGCCTCGGGCTTCCCGACCACCTGGTGGTACGATCCGGCGCTGGCCGCCAAGACCGGGGCGGCGCGGTGATGCGCCGTCGCACGGTCCTGGCGGGGAGCGGGGCGGCCTTGCTGGCCGCCCGCCTCCCGGTTCTCGCCCAGCCCGCCGACCGCCATGGCCTGTCGAGCTTCGGCGAGCTGAAATATCCTCCGGATTTCCCGCGCTTCGACTATGTCGACCCGATGGCGCCGAAGGGCGGGAGCTTCTCGGCGCAGATCTCCTCGACCTTCGGCAACCAGAATCCCGAGACCTTCAACACCCTCAACGTCTACGTGCTGAAGGGCGACGGCGCCGCCGGCATGGACCTGACCTTCGACAGCCTGATGGTCCGGGCCCTCGACGAGCCCGACGCGCTCTACGGCCTCGTCGCCCGCAGCGTCCGGGTGAGCGAGGACGGGCTGGCCTACCGCTTCTCCCTCCGGCCTCAGGCCCGCTTCCACGACGGCTCGCGGCTCACCGCCCGCGACGTCGCCTTCTCGATCATGACCCTCAAGGAGAAGGGCCATCCGCGCGTCGCCGCGGTCCTGCGCGACGTGGCCGGGGCGAGCCCGGAGGGCGACGACGCGGTGGTGGTGCGCTTCGCCCCCGGCCGCAGCCGCGACCTGCCGCTGATCGTCGCCGAATTGCCGATCTTCTCGGACGCCTACTACCGGAGCCGCGACTTCGAGGCCGCGACGCTCGAAGCGCCCCTCGCCTCCGGGCCCTACCGGGTCGCCCGCTTCGAGGTCGGGCGCTTCATCGCCTTCGAGCGCGTCGCCGATTACTGGGGCGCCGACCTGCCGGTGACGATCGGCCAGAACAATTTCGGCGAGATTCGCTACGAGTATTTCCGCGATCGCGACGTGGCCTTCGAGGCGTTCAAGGCCGGCACCTTCACCTGGCGCGAGGAGTTCACCGCCCGGGTCTGGGCCACCGGCTACGACTTCCCGGCGGTGCAGGAAGGCCGGGTCAAGCGCGAGACGGTGCCGGATCACACGCCCTCGGGCACGCAAGGCTGGTTCCTCAACACCCGCCGGCTGGTGTTTCGCGATCCCCGCATCCGCGAGGCGATCGGCCTCGCCTTCGACTTCGAATGGTCGAACCAGAACCTGATGTACGGCGCCTACAGGCGCACCGCCTCGTTCTTCGAGAATTCCGACCTGAAGGCGGAGGGGATGCCCGCGCCCGAGGAACTGGCGCTTCTCGAACCGTTCCGGGGCCGCGTGCCCGACGAGGTGTTCGGCGAGCCGTGGTCGCCGCCGCGCTCCGACGGGTCGGGCCAGGATCGTGCCCTGCTGCGCCGGGCCGACACGCTCTTGCGCCAGGCCGGCTGCACCCGCGACGGCGGGGTGATGCGGCTGCCGGACGGCCAGCCGCTGACCTTCGAGTTCCTGGATTCCTCGCCGGTCTTCCAGCCGCTGCTGCAATCCTACATCAAGAACCTGTCCCTGCTCGGCATCCGGGCGAGTTCGCGCCTCGTCGATGCGGCGCAGTACCAGGCCCGCCTGAAGGATTTCGACTTCGACGTGGTGGCTTTGCGGCTCGGCGGCTCGGTGACGCCGGGGGCGTCTCTGCGCGAGGTCTATGGCAGCGTCAGCGCCAAGGTGCCGGGCTCGCAGAACCTCGCCGGCATCGAGAACCCGGCCGCCGACGCCATGCTCGACCGCATCGCCGATGCCGCCTCGCGCCCCGCGCTCACCACCGCCTGCCGGGCCCTCGACCGGGTGCTGCGGGCCGGGCGCTACTGGGTGCCGATGTGGTACGGCGCCACCCACCGCCTCGCGCTCTGGGACATGTACGGGCGCCCGCGCGTGCTGCCCCGCTACGGCCTCGGCGTGCCCGCCCTGTGGTGGCACGACGCCGACAAGGCCCGAAAGATCGGACGGACCTGACATCATGGCCGCCTACATCCTGCGCCGGCTCCTCCTGATGATCCCGACGATCCTCGGGATCATGCTGATCTCCTTCGTGATCGTGCAATTCGCTCCCGGCGGGCCGGTGGAGCGGGTGCTGGCCCAGCTCCAGGGCCAGAACACCGCCATGTCGCGGATCACCGGCGGCGGCGGCGACCTCGCCGGGCGCGGTGGAACCACGAGCGGCGGCGGCGAGACGAATTCCCGCTACCGCGGCGCGCAAGGGCTCGACCCGGCCTTCATCAAGCGCCTGGAGCAGCAATTCGGCTTCGACAAGCCGGCCCCCGAACGCTTCCTGAAGATGCTGTGGGACTATGCCCGCTTCGATTTCGGCAAGAGCTATTTTCGCGATGTCTCGGTGCTCCAGCTCATCCGCGAGAAGCTGCCGGTCTCGATCAGCCTCGGGCTGTGGATGACGCTGATCTCCTACGCGATCTCGATCCCGCTCGGGATCCGCAAGGCGGTGCGCGATGGCTCGCCCTTCGACGTCTGGACCTCGGGGATCGTCATCGTCGGCTACGCCATCCCGGGCTTCCTGTTCGCGATCCTGCTGATCGTGCTCTTCGCCGGCGGCTCGTTCTGGCAGATCTTCCCCTTGCGCGGGCTGACCAGCGAGGGCTGGTCGCATTTCCCGCTCTGGCAGAAGGTGACCGACTACCTCTGGCACATCACGCTGCCGATCGTCGCCATGGCGATCGGGGCTTTCGCCACCTCGACGCTCTTGACCAAGAACTCGTTCCTCGACGAGATCCGCAAGCAATACGTGCTCACCGCCCGGATGAAGGGTCTGTCCGAGCGCCAGGTGCTCTACGGCCACGTCTTTCGCAACGCGATGCTGATCGTGGTGGCGGGGTTCCCGGGCGCGTTCATCTCGGCCTTCTTCGCCGGATCGCTCTTGATCGAGACCATCTTCAGCCTCGACGGGCTCGGCCTCTTGTCGTTCGAATCGATCGTCAACCGCGATTATCCGGTGGTGTTCGCCAATCTCTACATCTTCTCGCTCCTGGGCCTGGTGGTGAACCTGATCTCCGACCTGACCTATAGCTGGATCGATCCGCGGATCGATTTCGAGGCACGGGCGGCGTAGCGCCCGGTCCTCGTCCAGCCGGGAGCGGGCACGGCATCCGGTCTGCCGTGCCGGCGGAATGTCGGGCCGGGGCGGGAGAGCCTCAGAACAACGAGCCCTGCGCCTCTGCCGGCGGCTCGGGCGGCGGCGGGGCCGGGGCGTCCTCGTCCGGGCGCAGCAGCCCGGCCTCGTCGTTGCGCACGTCGTTGACCCGCCGGCTCGCGGCTGCAAGGCTCAGCCATTCCTCCGGCGCCGGACGGCACAGGGCGGCCGCCTGCCCGGCCTCGACGTCCCGCATGTCGAGCCAGGCGTCCACCCCCTGCGGCGACAGGATCGCCGGCATGCGCTCGTGGATGCCGGCGAGCAGCCCGTTGGCGCCGCAGGTGACGATCGCCGCGGTGTCGATCTCCGAGCCGTCGCGGCTGCTCCAGGTCTCCCACAGGCCGGCAAGCGCCATCGGCCGGCCGTCGGCCCGGCGGATCGCGTAAGGCGCCTGCCCGCGCGGGCCGCCGCGGCGCCACTCGTAGAATCCGTCCGCCAGAAAGACGCAGCGCCGGTAGCGCAGGGCATTGCGAAAGCTCGGCTTCTCGGCCGCGGTCTCGATCCGGGCGTTGATCACGAGGGGGAAGTCGTCCGGATCCTTGACCCAGGCCGGCAAGAAGCCCCAGCGCATCAGCACGAAGCGGCGCCGTCCGTGCTCGGACGTCACCACCGCCACCGGCTGGGTCGGCGCCACGTTGTGGCGGGCCGGGAAGTTCGGCCGGTCGTCGTAGCCGTAGGCCGCCCGGAAGGTTTCGGGCGACGAGGTGACGAAGAAGCGGCCGCACATCCCCCGCGAGCCTCCTACAGCCAGCGCTTCCAGCGGAAGAAGGCGTAGGGCAGGATCGCCGCCACCACCATCATCACCACCGCCATCGGGTAGCCGAAAACCCAGTCGAGTTCCGGCATCATCTTGAAGTTCATGCCGTACATCGAGGCGATCAGGGTCGGCGGCATGAACACCACCGCCATGACCGAGAACAGCTTGATGATGTTGTTCTGCTCGAGGTTGACGAGGCCGAGCGTGGCGTCGAGCAGGAACTGGATCTTTCCCGAGAGGAAGCTCGCATGCTCCTCGAGGGACTGAAGGTCGCGCAGGGTGGAGCGGACCTCCTCGCGGATCTCGCGCGGGGCCTTGGTGGCCCGGTAGCTCGCCGAGAGCGAGAGCAGGATGCGCTCGACCGAGACCAGGCTCTCGCGCTGCTGCGACAGCAATTCGTTGTGGCGCCCGAGGGCCCGCAGGGTGTCCTGCAATTCGGCGTTGCGGGCGCTCGGGTCGGAATGCTCGGCGAAGATCCGGCGGGACAGCTGGTCGATCCGCTCGCCCTGGAGCTGGAGCACGTCGGCGGCGCGGTCGATGACGGTCTCGATCAGGCCGGCCAGGATCGCCTCGCCGGTCAGCATCACCCCGGCCGGCCGCGCCGCCCGGTGCACGAACATCCGGAACGCCTGCGGGTCGTCGTAGCGCACCGTGGCGAGCATGTTCTCGCGCAGGATGAAGGTGACGCCGGTGAGCCGGGCATCGTCGGTATCGACCCGGCAGAGCAGCCGCCCGGTCATGTAGCGGGCGCCGTTCTCGACATAGAGCAGTTCGGACGGCTCGATGTCCTGCATCTCCTCCCGGGTCGGGATCGAGATGCCGAGGAACGCCTCGACCTTGTGGTCCTCCTGGCGCGTCGGTTCGATCAGGTCGATCCAGAGCACGTCCGACGGGATCGGCTCCGACATCTCGAGCAGGCGCCGCTCGAGGAGCGGCTGACCGGTGCTGGCGCAGGCATTCGGCTGATGGACGAAGATCAAGGGCGGTCTCGGACGGCAGTGACGCGACGGAGGGGCGTTGTGGCCCGGCCGCTTGAAGGCTCCGTGACAGCTAGGTCACGAACGCCCCGCTTGTCGATGGCGCCCGATCCACAGCCGTCCGATGTTTTCGCAGGCCGGGTCAGTGCGCCGCCGCCGGATCGGAGTCGGTCTCTGCGGCCGGTGGCTGGCAGACGTCGATCCACTCGGCCGCGGTCAGCGCCGCCAGGCGCTCGGGCGTGACCCGCACGGCGCTGTTGGGGGAGCCGGCCGCCGGGATCACGTCCTCGAACGCCTTCAGGCTGACGTCGCAATAGACCGGCAGCGGCGTCGCGAGGCCGAACGGGCAGACCCCGCCGACCGGATGGCCGGTGATCGCCTCGACCTCCTCGGCGCCCAGCATCCGGGGCTTGACCCCGAAGGCGGCCTTCGCCTTGCGGTTGTCGAGGCGGGCGTCGCCCCGGGCCACCAGCAGCACCACCCGCTCGCCGAGGCGCAGCGACAGGGTCTTGGCGATGCGGGCCGGCTCGACGCCGTGGGCGGCCGCGGCGAGCGCAACGGTGGCGGAACTCGCCTCGGTCTCGAGCACGGTGAGATCCGGGGCGCGGGCCGCGAGGTCGGCCTTGACGGAGGCGAGGCTCATCGGCGGGCGGCCCCGCGCGGCGGAGGGACGAGGATCACGGGTAGGCTCTCGGGTTCGACGGATGCCGGTCCGGCTCCCCTCGCCCGGCGAGGCGGCGGGCGCAAGCCCCCCGCGCGGGGCGTCTCCCGGCGGCGCGATCCATAGGTCACGAAGCGCGTGTCCCGCCGCCGGAGGGCGGAGAGGACACGTGCCCCGTGACCTGTGCGGCGCTGCGCGATCAGTAGCGCGGGCCGCCGGTGGTGTTGCCGAGCTGCTGCTTGTAGCCCGGGCGCGACGGGTTGCGGGCGTTCGGGTTGCCGTGCATCATCGTGTTGCGGCGCATGTGCCGGCGCATGTGGCGGTCGTGCCGCTTCATGTGGCGGTAGTGATAGTGGCGGCGCATGGCGACGTGCTCGACCGTCGACTCGGCGCCAGCGACGGCCGGGGCCGGGCCGGTCACGGCGGCCGAGGCCGGGGTCATGGCGAGACCGCCCAGCAGGACGCTCGCCGCCAGCGCCAGGGTCAAAGACTTCATCGCGGTATTCTCCAGCCGTTGGCCCCCTCGGCCAACCCGGGCGTTAATCCTTCGCCGCACCCGATGTTCCTTAGCGGCACCGGAAATGATCCGGAAAAATGACGCAGGGACGCCCCTGGGACATGCGGGACGGGGGCGTCGCGCGGGCCGGCCGGCTTCGGTCCGGGCTTGCGCCGCCCGACCGCCTCCGCCATCCCGGCGCCCATGCGCTCCGTCCCTTCCCTGCCGATCGATGCCGTCCTCGGCGACCTTGCGGCGTCCCTCGCCGGACCGTCGGACCGCCGCCCCAACGCGGTGCTGGTCGCTCCGCCCGGGGCCGGCAAGACCACCCGGGTTCCCCTCGCCCTTCTGGAGGCGCCCTGGCGCGGCGATCGCCGGATCATCCTACTGGAGCCGCGCCGCCTCGCCGCCCGGGCCGCCGCCGAGCGCATGGCCGCAACCCTGGGCGAGACGGTCGGCGAGACGGTGGGCCTGCGGGTGCGCCTCGGCTCCAAGGTGTCGGCCCGCACCCGGATCGAGGTCGTCACCGAGGGTGTCTTCGCCCGGATGATCCTCGACGATCCCGAACTCGACGGCGTCGCCGCGGTGTTGTTCGACGAGTTCCACGAACGCTCGCTCGACGCCGATCTCGGCCTCGCCCTGGCGCTCGACGCGCAAGGGGCCCTGCGGGAGGACCTGCGGCTCGTGGCGATGTCGGCGACGATCGACGGCGCCCGGATCGCCGCCCTGATGGGCGACGCTCCCGTCATCGTCTCCGAGGGTCGGGCCTTCCCGGTCGAGACCCGCTACCTCGACCGCGACCCGCGCGAGCGCATCGAGGACGCGGTGACCGATGCGGTGATGCGGGCGCTCCGGGCCGAGCCGGGCTCGGTGCTCGCCTTCCTGCCGGGGCAGGCCGAGATCCGCCGGACCGAGGAGCGTCTGCGCGAGCGCCTCGCCGAGTGGCCCGACATCGACCTCGCGCCGCTCTACGGCGCCCTCGACCGGGCCGAGCAGGACCGGGCGGTGCGGCCGAGCCCGGCGGGCCGCCGCAAGGTGGTGCTCGCCACCGCGATCGCCGAGACCTCGCTCACCATCGACGGGGTGCGGGTCGTGGTCGATTCCGGCCTCGCCCGGGTGCCGGTCTACGAGCCGGATCTCGGGCTGACCCGCCTCGTCACCCAGCGCGCCTCCCGCGCCTCGGTCGACCAGCGCCGGGGCCGCGCCGGCCGCACCCAGCCCGGCATCTGCTACCGGCTGTGGTCCGAGGCCGCCACCGGCGCCCTCGAACCGTTCACCCGGCCCGAGATCCTGGCCGCCGACCTCGCCGGGCTGGTGCTCGACTGCGCCGCCTGGGGCGTCGCCGATCCGACCACCCTGCCCTTCCTCGACCCGCCGCCGGCCCCGGCCTTGGCCGAGGCCCGCGCGCTGCTCGCCGGTCTCGACGCCCTCGACGGCGACGGCCGCCTGACCCCGGCGGGCCGGGCGCTGCGGGCGCTTCCCCTGCCGCCGCGCCTCGCCCGCATGGTGGTGAGCGCCGCCGAACGCGGGCGGGACGCGGCGCGGGACGCCGCCGACCTCGCGGCGGTTCTGGTTGAGCGCGGCCTCGGCGGCGATGCCGTGGATCTCGCCGAGCGGGCCGAGCGCTTCCGCCGCGACCGTTCGGCCCGGGCCGAGGACATGCGCCGCCTCGCCGCCGGCTGGGCGAAGATCGCGCTGGCGCACGCCGCCCCTCCGGCCGCCGCCGACAGGCCCGATCCCGGCACCCTCGTGGCGCTGGCCTATCCCGACCGGATCGCCCGGGCCCGGGGCAAGCCCGGCGACTATGTTCTGGCCAATGGCCGCGGCGCCGCCCTCGACCCCGCCGCCGCGCTCGCCCGCGAGCCGTTCCTGGCGGTGGCCGAGATCGTCGGCAAGGCGTCGGCGGCGCGCATCCTGGCCGCGGCGCCGATCGCGCTGCCGGCCATCGAGGCGCTGTTTTCCGACCGGATCGAGGCCCGCACCCGGGTCGAGTTCGATCCCGAGGCGCGCGCCCTGCGCGCCCGGGCCCAGCGCCGCCTCGGCGCCGTCGCGCTGGCCGGGCGGATCCTGCCGGTTCCGCCCGACGCGGACAGCGCCGCGATCCTGGCCCGGGGCCTCGCGGGCCTCGGCATCGCCGCCCTGCCCTGGTCGAAGGCGGCGCAGCAATGGCGCGAGCGGGTGATGTTTCTTCGGAGCGCCGAGGGCGAGCCGTGGCCCGACCTCTCGGACGCCCCCCTCGCCGAGACCCTGCCCGACTGGCTCGGGCCGCATCTGACCGGCCTCACCCGCCTCGACGAGATCGGGGCCGACCGGCTCTCCGAGGCGCTGCACGACCTCGTGCCCTGGTCCCTGCGCGCCCGCCTCGATGCCGAGGCGCCGACCCATCTCGAGGTGCCGACCGGCTCGCGCATCCCGATCGATTACGCTGCCGAGGGCGGTCCGGCCCTCGCCGTGCGGGTGCAGGAACTGTTCGGCCTCACCCGCCACCCGACCATCGGCGGCGGGCGCGTGCCGCTGGTGCTCCACCTGCTCTCGCCGGCCCAGCGCCCGATCCAGATCACCCGCGACCTGCCGGGCTTCTGGCGCGGCTCCTGGGCGGCGGTGCGCGCCGACATGCGCGGCCAGTACCCCCGGCATCCCTGGCCGGAGGACCCGACCACGGCTCCGCCGACCCGGCGGGCGAAGCCGAGGGGCACGTGACGGAGGACATCATGCGCTGCCCGCCGCGCCGATCTTCAGGTAGCGACGTCGCCGCTCCTACAACCGATGAAACGAAATCGCAGCGAATTTGCGAGAACCCTGAATCGTTCGTAGAAGACCGCGTGATGCTGCCCGACGACCTCGACACCTTCGCCGCCGACTGGGTCTGGGAGACCGATGCGGAGCTCCGGTTGACGACGGTGCGGGGGCACTACGAGGCGCTGACCGGCGAGGCGGAGCCGGTCGGGCGGCCCTGGCCGGGGCTCACCGGCCCGGAGGCGGCCGACGACGTGCCGCTGCGCAGCCCACGCCCGTTCCGGGACGTGATCCGGCCGCACCGGCACCGGGACGGGCGGACCCGCTGGTTCCGGTTCGGCGGCGCGCCGCGCCTGGCGCCGGACGGGACGATCGCGGGCTGGCGCGGCCTCTGCGCCGAACTGTCGGAGCCGGCGGTCGCGCAGCTCGAGGGTGCGCGACGCTTCGAGGCGGTGGTGGAGAGCCTGCCTGTCGGTGTCTGCCTGTTCGACGCGAACCTGCGGCTGATCGCCGTCAACGACCGGCTTCGCGACCTGTTCGGGCTGCCGCCGGACCTGCTGCGCCTCGGCACCCCGCTCGAGCGCATGATCCGCACCAGTGCCGCCGTCGGCAACTACCTCGACCAGAGCCCGGATGAGGCCTGGGCCACTGTCTCCGCGCGCATCGCGCAGCGGATCCGGCTGCACCGCGAGCGCCGGTTGCCGGGCGGCGTCCTGCTCAAGACCACCATCGTGCCGTTGTCGGACGGCAGCACCCTGGTGGTCCACGAGGATGCGACCGACCGGGCACGGGCCGATGCGCGGCTGGCGGAGCAGAAGAACCGCCTCGACCACGCGCTGACCCACATGTCGCACGGGCTCGTCCTGTTCGACGCCGATTACCGGATCACCGTCGTCAACCGCCAGTTCCTCGACCTCTACGGCCTGTCGGCCGAGACGGTGCATCCGGGCATCACCGCCGAGGAGCTGATCCATCGCCGCACCGAGGCCGGCAACTTCCCGGGCCTCACGCCCGAGGAGGCGTGGCGGCAGGTGCGCGAGCGGCTCGCCACCCGCACCCGCTACCGGCTCGACCAGACCCTCGTCGACGGCCGGGTCATCGCCGTGACCTACGCGCCGACCCCGGAGGGCGGCTTCGTGACGGTGCACGAGGACGTCACGGCGGCCAAGCGCGCCGAGGCCCAGATCGTCCACATGGCCCGGCACGACGCCCTGACCGGCCTGCCCAACCGGGTGCTGCTGCACGAGGGTCTGGTCGAGGCGCTGGACAGGACGCCGGCATCGCGCGGCGGGGCCACCGCGGTCCTGTGCCTCGATCTCGACCGCTTCAAGACCGTCAACGACACCCTCGGCCACGCCGTCGGCGACAAGCTGCTGTGCAAGGTCACCGCCCGGCTGACCGCGGCGATCCGCGACGAGGCGCAGGCCGGCCGCGCGACCCTGGCCCGGCTCGGGGGCGACGAGTTCGCGGTGGTCCTGCTCGCGACCTCGCGCTTCAAGGCGGGGCGCCTCGCCACCCGGCTGATCGAGACGGTCGCACGCGACTACGAGATCGACGGCAAGCGGATCGCCGTCGGTCTCAGCATCGGCGTCGCGCTCGCGCCGCCCGACGGGCAGGATCCGGACGGGCTGCTGCGGGCCGCCGACATGGCGCTCTACCGCGCCAAGGCCGAGGGACGGGGCATCCACCGCTTCTTCGAGCCCGCCATGGACGTGGCGGTCCAGGCCCGCCGCGGCGTCGAACTCGATCTCCGGGTGGCGCTGGCCGAGCAGCAATTCGCCCTGGCGTTCCAGCCCTTCCTCGATCTCACGGCCAACCGGATCGCCGGGTTCGAGGCCCTGGTGCGCTGGCACCACCCGGCCCGCGGGGTGGTGAGCCCCGCCGCCTTCGTGCCGGTCGCCGAGGAGACCGGCCTGATCGTGCCGCTGGGCGAGTGGGTCCTGCGCCGGGCCTGCCAGGAGGCGGCGCGCTGGCCGGACCCCGTCCGGGTTTCGGTCAACCTCTCGCCGGTCCAGTTCCGCACCGGCGACATCGACGCCACCGTGATCGCGGCCCTGCGCGACGCGGGCCTCGACCCGCACCGGCTCGAACTCGAGATCACCGAGGGCGTGCTCTTGCAGGACACCCCCTCGACGCTCGCCATCCTGCACCGGCTGAAGGGGATCGGGGTCCGCATCGCCATGGACGATTTCGGCACCGGCTACTCGTCCCTCGGCTACCTGCGGGCGTTCCCGTTCGACAAGATCAAGATCGACCGCTCCTTCGTGGCCGACCTCTCGGTGCGGCCCGACGCCCTCGCCATCGTGCGCGCCGTGACGACGCTGGCCGACAGCCTCGGCATGTCCACCACCGCCGAGGGCGTCGAGACCGAGGAGCAGCTCGCCCATCTGCGCGGGGCGGGCTGCACCGAGGTGCAGGGCTACCTCATCAGCCGGCCGGTGGCGGCGGAGGCGGTGGCGCCGATGCTGGGCGGCGCCTGACGGGGCGGAGGGCAGGCCCTGGCGCCCCGATGCCGATGCCGCCGGAGCGGGCACCGGTTCGGCGGCAAAAATCTGCGACCAACACGAACCTCTGCCGGCGAAGCGTCGGCCCGCCAAGGCAGGTCTGCCTGGGGATCACCGCCGCCGCGACGCCTCTCCCAGCCGCCGCAGGTCGGCGACCACCGCCGGCGTGCCGCAATAGAGCAGGCCGCCGGTGAGCATGTCGTCGGAGCCGAGATACTCGGCGACGCCGCCGGCCTCGCGCACCAGCAGCAGGCCGGCATAGCAATCCCAGGCGTTGAGGCCGGGATCGTAGTAGCCGGCGAGCCGCCCGGCGGCGACATAGGCCAGCATCAGGGCGCCGGAGCCGTTGCGGAACAGTACCCCGCCCTCGTCGTAGAGGCCGCGCACGAAGGCGGCCGCCTCCGCCGCCGGGGTCTTCTGGGTGGCCCCGAAACCGATATTGGCGGAGGTGAGCAAAGCCGCCGGGTCGATGCGCAGGGGCCGGCCGTTCAGGGTCGCGCCCTGCCCTGCCAGGGCCACGTAGGTCTCGCGCAGCACCGGCGCCTCGATCACGCCGGCCGCCAGCCCCTCGGGACCGCGCACGCCGATCGACACGCACCAGTTCGGCTGGCCGTTGAGGAACGGGCTGGTGCCGTCGATCGGATCGACCACCCAGACATAGCCCGACCGGCTCGGGACCGGATCGTGCTCCTCGCCGATCACGCCGTCCTCGGGGAAGACCTCGGCGATGCGGGCACGGATCATCAGTTCGACCTCGCGGTCGGCCTGCGAGACGAGGTCCTGCGCCCCGCTCTTCTGCTCGATCACCAGCGCGTCACGGGCGTCGAAGAACCCGAGCGCGGTCTCGCCGGCGGCGCGGGCGATGGTCAGCGCCAGGTCGCGGCGCGCGGCGGCGGCCCGGGCGGTCTCGGTGGTCATCGGATTGTCCTCGAACTCTCTGTGGTCGTCCTACAGGGCGGGTCGTCTCAGGAGTGCGACGCCGGGCCGGCGGTCACCGCGGCGAGCGCCGCCGCGATGGCCGCCCGCGCCTCCGGCGAGGCCGGGCTCTGGGGCGGCACCGGATCGCCGACGGCATAGCCCTGGCTCTGCAACGCCGCCTTGACGCAGGCGGCGAGATTGTAGCGGGCGAAGACCTCGTTGAAGGCCCAGACCCGCTTCTGCAACGCCACCGCCTCCGGCCACCGCGCCTCCCGGCACAGCCGGTAGAGCGCCAGGCATTCCCGCGGGATGACGCAGGCGGGGCCGGCGAACCAGCCCTTGCCGCCGAGCATCATCACGCTCGCGGCGATGTGCGAGGAGGCGGCGAAGACGTCGAGATCGTCGCCGACCCTGTTCAGGATCGAGAGCAGGCGCCCGGTATTGGTCGAGGCGTCCTTGATGCCGACGATGTGCGGATGCCGGGCGAGCCGCGCGATCGAGGCGACCGAGAGATCGGCGCGCTGGAAGGTCGGGTTGGTGTAGAGGATGATCGGCAGGTCGGTGGCGTCCGCCACGGTCAGGAAGTAGCGCTCCACCTCCGCTTCGGTCAGCGGGAAATAGGCGTCGAGGATCAGCACGATCCCGTCCGCGCCCGCCGCCCGGCAGGCCCGCGCCTGCGCCACCGCGCCGCGCGTCGCCGTCGAGGCGACGCCGGGCAGCACCGGCACCCGTCCCGCGGCGGCGGCCACCACCGCCGCGACGGTGTCGCGCTTCTGCGCCTCGTCGAGATAGGCGAACTCGCCGGTCGAGCCGAGCGGCGTCAGGCCATGGACGCCGGCCGCGATCAGGTCGTCGCAGAGCGCCGCCATCACCCCGGCCTCGATCCGCCCCTCCGCATCGAGCGGGGTGACGAGATAGGGGATGATGCCCTCGAAGCGCATCCGATCTCGCGTCATGTCTCAGCGCTCCGCGAAGGTACGCACCAGCGCGTGGGCGATCGCCATCGGCGGCGGGGTCATCAGGCCGTCCGGATGGCTGCGCTCCAGCATCCGCCCCACCTCGTCGCGGGTGAACCAGCGGGCATCCTCCAGTTCGGTCCGGTCGATCACCAGGGCGTCTCCGTCGGCCTCGCCCTCGCAGCCGATCATCAGCGAGGACGGGAACGGCCACGGCTGCGACAGGTGGTAGCGCACGGCGCCGACCCGCACGCCGGCCTCCTCGAAGGTCTCGCGCCGCACCGCGTCCTCGATGGTCTCGCCGGGCTCCAGGAAGCCGGCGAGGCACGAATAGACGCCCGGGGCGAACCGGGCCTGGCGCCCGAGCAGGCAGCGATCGCCATGCGTCACCAGCATGATCACCACCGGGTCGGTGCGCGGGAAGTGCTCGGTGCCGCACGATCCGCAATCGCGCCGGAAGCCGCCGCAGGACAGCGTGGTGGCGTGGCCGCAATGGGCGCAGAAGCCGTGCCGGGCGTGCCAGCCGAGCAGCGACTTCGCGGTGGCGAGCACCCCCATCTCGGGCGCCGGCACCGCCCCCTCGACGGCGATCGACCGGGCATCGAGCACCCGGTAGGCCGGATCGCCGGAGAAGAGCGCCGCCGCATCCGCCGGCAGCGCGCCGGCGAAGGCCGGCCGGCCGCCGACCCGGCCGAGGAACAGCTCGGGGGCGGGCGCGCCGGCCCGGGCCGCATCAGCGGGGTCGAGCAGGCAGGTGGCGCCGTCCTCCGTCACCCGCAGCACCGGCACCTCGCCGCAGAACAGCAGCAGGCTCGCGTCTCGCGTGTCGGCGAGCGTCGGGGTCGGGCCGCTGCGCTCGGCGGAGTGGCGCTCCAGCAGGCTGCGGGCGTAGCCGAGGCGATCGAGGGAGGAGGGCAAGGAGGCGGGCGGAGAGGCGGGCGGAGAGGCGGGCAAGATCGGACCTCGTGCATCGTCGTGCGGAGCCCGGCGCGGCCCCTCGCGTCGCGGCCAGCATGGGCAGCCAAAATGATGCAAAAGCAAGGCGGCGGGTGCGGTGCACAGAATCCCGATCTTGCCAAATGCGTTGTGTGAGCCAGCGGTCCGATGCGTCAGCAGCTTGGGCCGTTGGTCTCACTGCCGCAGGGCCGGCCCCGCCTCGGCCACCGGCTTGGCGCCCACCGGCAGCAGGGTCGCCGGGGCACCGAGGAAATGCGCGACGTAGCGGCGATCCCCCTGGATCAGGGTGACCTGATCGCGCCCGATCTCGGTGACGCGCCAGTCGCCCCGCCCCTCCCCGCGGGCGAGCCAGGTCTGGCTGCCGCTGCCGTCGTCGATCAGCACCCGGGCGACCGTGTTGTCGAGCAGGATGCCCCGCACCGTCAGCATGGGCCGCGGCGGGTCGCCGACGAGGATGTCGCGCGGGCCCCGGGCGGTCCAGGGGCGCCGGCCGGAATCGAAGAGCGGGCGCTGCAAGGCGGTCTCGTCCGCCGGCGGCATCGGTTCGGCCACGCGCCGCGCCGGGGGGACCGGCCCGCCATCGACCGGCCAAGCGAAGGCGGCGAGCATCACGGTGGCCCCGATCGCGCAAGCGATGCGCGGCCCGCGCCCGGTCGCCGCCAGGGTGGCGCGCAGCTGCGGTGCGATCCGTGTCACGGCGTGAACCTCCTCATCGGGTCCCGTTGCCTCCTCACGGCGTGCTCTTGGCAACCGGGGCGGTCAGCAGCACGCCGCGGACCGTGAGGTTCAGGCGCATCACGGTGGCTCGCCCGATCTCCGGATCGGCTGGGCGCTCGACGCTCAGCTCGGCCTCTTCCGGCACGATCAGGGGGGCGCCGGTCTCGAGGGCCTGGAGCAGGCCGTGCAGCCCCTCCGCGGTGCCCCTGAGGGAGGCCGAGAGCCGTGGCAGGGTCGGCCGGCCCGGATCCGGCTGGATCCCGGCCCCGTCGACCAGCACGGTCCGCTCCGCCGCCAGTGCCGTGAGGCGGCCCTGGAAGGCGACGACGAGGCCGGCCTCGTCCGGCGCGCTCAGCGGTGCCGCCGAGGGCGGCGATGCCGCAGCGGCCTGCGCCCGCATCAGGCGGTCGCGGGCGGCGGCAATGTCGTCCTGGGCCGCCAGCGCGTCGAGCACCGGCCCGGTGCCGAGGGCGGCGAGGAGGGCGAGCCCGGCCAGACCGACGAGCAGCGGCCGCCCGGCGAGGGGGAGCGGCGCCCTCACGGCCGGGCTCCGGCGGCACGGCGCGGCAGCGCGACGACGAGGTGCTGGCCGCCTCCCATGGGAGAGGCTTGCCGCAGCTCCGGAGCACCGAAGCCCGGCACCCGCCCCAGCGCCGAGAGCACCGCCTGCGTGTCGGGAGCGAGCAGCGTCAGTTCGAGCCCCGCTTGGGTGAGGCGCAGGCTCTGCGCCGACACCGTGTCCGGCAGGGCCGCCGCGACCGCGTCCCAGACCCGCGCCAGCGGGATGCCGCGCTCCGCCAGGATCGCGGCGGCACCGGCCTGGACCGCCGGCGGCAGGCCGGAGGCCGCCGCCCGGCGGGCGGTCGCGAAGGCGTCGTCGAGGGCGGCGAGCGTCGCCGCCTGGTGCTGGCGCAGTCCCACGCAGGCCCCGACCAGGAACAGCCCGGTCGCCGCGACCAGCACGAGGTTGCCGGCGCTGCGCAGGAGCCCCGGCAGCGCATGGTGCCCGCTCGACAGGAGATCGACCGGCATCGTCCGGTCCTCCGCCGGACCGACCGCGACGACGCTCGCCGTCAGCCCCGCCCCCGCCAGCGCCGCCAGCACGGGGCCGAGCCGGGCGCGCTTGAGCACGATGTGGCGGACCCGCAGGGTGCGGGTCTCCGGATTCTCGCCCTCGACGTACCAGTCGCTGAACACCTGGTCGGCGCGGAACGGGGTCGCGGCCTCCAGCTCCTGCGCCAGCACCGCCCGCATCCGCGGCAGGGCCGCGCTCGGCAGGTCCAGGGTGCGGATGAAGCAGGCGGCCGGATCGACGATGACCTTCGCCCGTCCCTCCGGCCGGCCGCCGCGGATCGCGGCGATCTGCCCGGCGAGGTCGTCCGCGTGAAGGTCGAGCCGATAGGTCCGGTCCGGTCCGTCGCGCCGGTCGATCACCGTCAGGCCGGCCTCGTGCGGCGCGCCCAGCCGCAGGATCAGTACGGCCGGCTCGCGATCGGTGCGGGCCTCGGCGAGGCCGAGGAGGTGCGCGGCGGCATCGACGCCCCGGCGCAGCGAGGCTTCGAGCGACGACGGCAGGCCCTGTGCGAGGGACGAGGGGGCCTGGGACGAGGCGGATGGCGCGCGCAAGACGGGTCGGCTCCGGTGCCCGCGAGATCGCCGGGGGCGTCGCTGACCGATCTAACGCCGCGATATTTCCGTCCGCTTAAGGACGCGGCGCGAGAATGCGTGCGGCGGCGCGCCGATTCCCTTCTTTTCTTACCGATCTCTCTGGGGCACAGGACGATGCTGAGCATCTGGGCGGGCAAGACCCGGCCGCGACGGGCGCGGGCCGACCGGCGCGACGCAGCCCGCAGCCGCACCGAGGACCTGCGCGCCTTCGTCGACCGGCTCGCGGAGAGCGACGTGCTGGACGCAGCCGGCCACGAACGGGCGCTCGCCGCCCTCGACGGGCCGGGCCGGCGCCCCCTGCCCCTGCTCCTCACCGAACTCGGCCTCGTCCACGAGACGACCCTGGTCACCGCCCTCTCGGAGGCGACCGGCCTGCCGATCCTGCGCCAGGAGGACCTGCCCGGCGAGCCGGTCCTGGCCGACCTGCTCTCGCCCGATTATTGCGCCCGCGCCAGGGTGCTGCCGCTCGCCGCCGAGCCCGACCGCCTGGTCGTCGCGCTCGTCGATCCGTTCGAGCCCGAGACCGGCCGGGCGCTGGAGCATCTCGTCGACCGGCCGGTGGCCTTCCGCCTGGTCGGCCCGGGCAGCTTCGAGCGGGCCCACCGCGCCGTCTACGGCGACGTCGCCGAGGAGGGCGAGGCGGGGAGCGACGACGACCTCGCGCGGCTCGCCGACGTGGCGAGCCAGGCGCCGATCGTGCGCCTCGCGGCGCGGCTGGTGCGCAAGGCGTTCGAAGTGTCGGCCTCCGACATCCACCTGGAGGCGGAGGAGGCCGACATGCGGGTGCGCTACCGGGTCGACGGCGTGCTGGTCGAATCCGAGCGGCTGCCGAAATCGGTGCAGCTGGCGCTGACCACCCGCATCAAGATCCAGGCCGGCCTCAACATCGCCGAGCGGCGCCTGCCCCAGGACGGGCGCATGCAGGCCCCCGACCGCGGCCAGGACGTCGACATCCGCGTCTCGACCCTGCCGACGGCGCATGGCGAGAGCGTGGTTCTGCGTGTCCTCGACGGCTCGCGCCGGGTCGAGGACTTTTCCGCGCTCGGCTTCGACGCGGCGGCGATTCAAGAGATCGGCGCGATGACGAGCCGCCCGAACGGCCTCGTCCTCGTCACCGGCCCGACCGGCTCCGGCAAGACCACCACGCTCTACGCCGCGCTCCGCCGGATCAACGGCCCTCACCTCAAGGTCGTCACCGTCGAGGACCCGGTCGAGTACCGGATGGCGGGGGTGAACCAGGTCCAGGCCCATCCGGGGATCGGCCTCGACTTCGCGGCGGCGCTGCGCTCGATCCTGCGCCAGGACCCGGACGTGGTGATGGTCGGCGAGATCCGCGACGGCGAGACCGCCCGCATCGCCGTCCAGGCGGCGCTGACCGGCCACCTCGTCATCTCGACGCTGCACACCAACTCCGCCCCCGCCACCGTGACCCGGCTGATGGACATGGGCATCGAGCCCTACCTCATCGCCGCGACCCTCAACGGCGTGGTCGCCCAGCGCCTGGTGCGCCGGCTCTGCGGCGCCTGCGCCGAGGCGACCCCGGCGACGCCGCAGGAGCGCCTGCGCCTCGGCATTCTCCCTGAGGCCCCGTTGAGCCTCAAGCGGGCCCGCGGTTGTGCGGCCTGCAACGGCACCGGCTATCGCGGCCGCATGGTCGCCTCGGAGATCATGACCCTCGACGGCGAGTTGCGCGGTCTGATCGCCAATCGCGCCGACGAGCAGACCCTGACCGCCCGGGCCCGCGCGGCCGGCATGACGACGCTCGCCGACAGCGCCCGGGCCCGGGTGCTCGACGGCGACACCACCCTCGACGAGGTCGGGCGGGTGCTGGAAGGGACTTTGTAGATGCCGCGCTTCGCCTACAAAGCCTATGCGGGGGACGGGCGCTCGCGCACCGGCAAGATCGAGGCCGAGACCCGCCAGCGCGCGGTGGCGCTGCTGCGTGTCGACGGGCTCCAGGTCTACGAGATCGAGCAGGCGGCGGCCGGGCCGGCGCCGTTCTGGCGCCGCGACCTGTTCGGGCGCGACCGGGTCAACGATGCCGCCCGGGTCGCCTTCCTGCGCGAGTTCGGGACGCTGGTCGGCGCCGGGCTGACCGTCGACAAGGCCCTGCGCCTCGTCGAGCGCCAGGCCGGGCCGGCGCTCAAGCCGGTCCTCGCCGATCTGCTGGAGCGGGTGGTGGCCGGCGCCTCCCTGTCGAAGGCGATGGCGGCCCATCCGCAGGCGTTCCCGCGCGACATGGTCGACATCGTGCGCGCCGGCGAGGCCACCGGCACCCTCGTCGATGTGGTCGGCTCGCTCACCGCCTCGATCGAGCGCCGCGACGCGGTGAAGCGGCACCTGGTCTCGGCGATGATCTATCCGGCTCTGCTCGTCGCCATGGCGGTCGGCACCGTGGCGATGATCGTCGGCGTGCTGGTGCCGGCGCTCGCCCCCCTCTTCGAGGGCAGCGGCCAGGCGCCGCCCTTCGCGATCCGCGCCGCCGCCTGGCTCGGCGACACGCTCTCCTCCACCTGGCCCGTCCTCCTCGGCGGCGTCGCGCTCGTGGTCGTCGGGCTCGCCCGGGCGTGGCCGATGCCCGGCTTCGCGGCGGCCCGCGCGCGATGGGCGCTCCGCCTGCCGCTGGTGCGCGAGATCGTGGTCGGCATCGAATGCGGCCGGTTCTGTCGGGTGCTCGGCACGCTCCTCACCGCCGAGGTGCCGATTCCCGACGCGGTCGCGGCGACCCGCCCGCTCGCCGGCAACCGGGTGTTTCGCCAGGCCCTCGACGAGGCCGGGCGGCGGCTGGCCGAGGGCGGCAGCCTCGCCTCGGGGTTGTCCTCGCTCAAGCCCTACGCCGCCTCGACCCTCAACCTCATCGCCAGCGGCGAGCAGGTGAACCGCCTCGGCAGCGTCCTCATCCATGCCGCCGAGATGCACGAGACCGAGACCCGCCAGCGCATCGACCGTCTGCTCGCCCTGCTCACCCCCCTGGTGACGGTGGCGATCGGCGGGCTGATCGGCGGGCTCATCATCTCGGTGATGGGGGCGATCCTGAGCGTGGGGCAATTGACGCAGTAGGGGCGGTGGGATCCGGGCCGGTGCCAGGCGCGTTGGCTGCGCTCCTCACCCCGGGAGCGCCGCCCGTGCCCGCCGATCCTCGACAATGCCTGATCCTGCTGGCTGCCTGCACCCTCGTGAGCATGCCGATGGCGGCCCTCGCCCAAGGCCGCCCCTCGACCCTCGCCATGACCTGTGGCCAGGCGCGGGGCTTCCTCTCCGCCCAGGGCGCCGCGGTGCTCGGCACCGGCGGCCATACCTACGACCGGTTCGTGCGCGATCGCAGCTTCTGCGAGCCGACGCAGATCACCAGGAACGCCTTCGTGCCGACCCGCGACACGCCGGACTGCCCGATCGGCTATCGCTGCATCGAGCCCGGCCGCAATTGGTTCGACGACGACTAACACCATCGGCCCAAGATGCAGACGCATCAGGCCGATGAACCATCTCAAATTTTCGATACTAAGCCAAAGGCTTGGCGAAAATTGGAGAACGGATCCAAAGGTCGTTTTCTTTCGACCGTTGGTGTAAAGCGCTTCACGATTGCGTTGCAATCGCGAAGCTTCTCTGGCTGGCCTCGCGCCCGGGCTCCCCGGCCGGGAGCCGCGGGCGCGGGACAAGGCTCAGCCCTTCTTCAGCAGCGCTTCGATCTCCTGCCTCAGCGCGTCGCGCAGTTCCGGCCGCTCCAGGCCGTAGGCGAGGTTGGCGACCAGGAAGCCGAGCTTCGAGCCGGTGTCGTAGGTCTTGCCGCGGTAGTGCATGCCGTAGAATTTCTGTGTCTCCGACAGGCGCTTCATGCCGTCGGTGAGCTGGATCTCGCCGCCCGCCCCGCGCTCGCCCCGCTCCAGGATGGAGAAGATCTCCGGCTGGAGGATGTAGCGGCCCGAGATGATGTAGTTCGACGGCGCGGTCCCCTTCGGCGGCTTCTCCACCATGCCGGTGATCTCGAAGGTGTCGCCGTATTCCTGGCCGACGCTGACGATGCCGTATTGGTGGGTCTGGTCGGGGGCGACCTCCTCGACGGCGATGATGTTGCCGCCATGGGTCTCGTAGGCGGCGAGCATCTGCACCATGCTGCCGCGGCTGAGCATGTCGGGCAGGATCACCGCGAACGGCTCGTCGCCGACGATCTCGCGGGCGCACCACACCGCGTGGCCGAGGCCCAGCGGCTCCTGCTGGCGGGTGAAGCTGGTCTGGCCGGCTGCCGGCAGGTCCTTCTTCAGCGCCTCGTAGGCGTCGTGCTTGCCGCGCTCCTGAAGGGTCCGGTCGAGCTCGTAGGCGATGTCGAAATGGTCCTCGATGACGGCCTTGCCGCGGCCGGTGACGAAGATGAAGTGCTCGATGCCGGCCTCGCGCGCCTCGTCGACCACGTGCTGCACCACCGGGCGGTCGACGACGGTCAGCATCTCCTTGGGCACCGCCTTGGTCGCCGGCAGGAAGCGGGTGCCGAGACCGGCAACCGGGAGGACGGCCTTGCGAATGCGCTTCATCATGCGTGATCCCGTGAACACCGAGGAGCTGCCGGACCGCCCGGCGGGGCGGGCATCCCCGGGCGTCTCACGCCCGGCGGACCTCCTCCCCCTTTGCACCCTTGCCATCGGACAGCTTAATTGACGCTGAAGCATTGCGGGTTATGGATCAACCCGTCTCACGCCGGGGAGCGGACGGAATGGCGGTACTTGTCACGGGTGGGGCCGGCTATATCGGCAGCCACATGGTGCTCGCCCTGATCGACGCCGGACACGAGGAAGTCGTGGTCCTCGACGATCTCTCGACCGGCTTCGACTGGGCCCTGCCGCCGGAGGTCACGCTGGTGCGCGGCGACGTCGCCGACCAGACCTTGGTGGCCGAGACCATCCGCCGACACGGAATCGACGCGCTCGCCCACTTCGCCGCCAAGATCGTGGTGCCGGATTCGGTGTCGGATCCCCTCGGCTACTACCTTGCCAACACGGTCAAGTCGCGGGCGCTGATCGAGGCGGCGATCGGGGCCGGCGTGCGCCACGTGATCTTCTCCTCGACCGCGGCCGTCTACGGCGAGCCGGCGGTCGTCCCGGTGCCCGAGGATCTGACGCCGAACCCGATCAACCCCTATGGCCGCTCGAAGCTGATGACCGAGTGGATGCTGGAGGACGCCGCCCGCGCCCACGGCATCAGCTACGTCGCCCTGCGCTACTTCAACGTGGCGGGGGCCGATCCGCGCGGCCGCTCGGGCCAGTCGACCCCGAACGCCACCCATCTCATCAAGGTCGCGACGCAAGCCGCCCTCGGCAAGCGCAGCCATCTTGAGGTGTTCGGCACCGATTATCCGACCCCGGACGGGTCGTGCCTGCGCGACTACATCCAGGTCTCCGACCTCGCCGCCGCCCATCTCGTGGCGCTCAACCATCTGCGTCGGGGCGGTGAGAGCCTGACGCTCAATTGCGGCTACGGCCGCGGCTATTCGGTGCTCGAGGTGATCGACGTGGTGAAGTCGGTCTCCGGCGTCGATTTCCCGGTCACGCTGTCGCCGCGCCGCGCCGGCGACCCGTCGCGGATCGTCGCCGGGGCCGACCGGATCCGGGCCGAGCTGGGCTGGGTGCCGCAGCACGACGACCTGCGGGCGATCGTGACCCAGGCGCTCGCCTGGGAAGAGGCTCTGGCCCGTCGCAACCGGGTCTGATCCATGCTCCGCACCCGGTTCGCCCTGCGCGGCGCGCTTGCCCTCGGCGCCGCCCTGGTCCTCGCCGCGCCCGTCCGCGCGGGCGATTTCCGGGCCTTCGTCGAGGAGCTGTGGCCGGCGGCCGCATCGCGAAACGTCTCACGGGCGACCTTCGACGCCGCCTTCCGGGGCGTCACCCCGGATCCGGCGGTGCTGGCGCGCCTGCGCCGCCAGGGCGAGTTCGGCCGCCCGGTCTGGGAGTACCTGACCGGAGCGGTCTCCGCCGGCCGCATCGCCCGCGGGCGGGCGGAAGCGGCGCGGCGCGCCGAGACCCTGGCGGCGATCGAGGCGCGGTACGGCGTGCCCGGCCCGGTGCTGCTCGCCTTCTGGGGCATCGAATCGGATTTCGGCGCCAGCGCCGGCACGATGCCGGTGATCCGGTCTCTCGCCACCCTGGCCGAGGCGCGCCATCGCGGCGAGCTGTTCCGCGACGAACTCCTGGCGGCGCTGGAGATCCTCGATCATCACGACGTGACGCCGGAGCGGATGCGCGGCTCCTGGGCCGGCGCCATGGGCCAGACACAGTTCCTGCCCTCGGCCTATCTGCGGGCGGCGGTCGATTTCGACGGCGATGGCCGGCGCGACATCTGGGATTCGGCGCCGGACGCACTCGCCTCGATCGCGAATTTCCTCAGCCAGGCCGGGTGGCGCCGCGAGCTGCCCTGGGGCGTTGCCGTCACCCTGCCGGCGGATGTCGACCTCTCGCGCTACCGCGGCCCGTTCTCCGATTTCGCCCGGCGCGGGGTCCGGAGCCTCGATGGCGACGCCCTGCCGGAATCCGGCGAGGCGAGCCTTTTCCTGCCCGGCGGCGCTGGCGGGCCGGCCTTCCTGATCACCGCCAATTTCGAGGCGATCCGCGCCTACAACACCTCGGATTCCTACGCGCTGGCGGTGGGCCATTTCTCCGACCGGATCGCCGGGGGCCCTGCCCTCGCCGCGCCCTGGCCGACCGGGCCGCGCCTCGACCAGGCCGGGCTCACGGCGCTCCAGCGCGGGCTCGCCGCGAAGGCGCTCTATGACGGCCCGTTCGACGGCCGGGCCGGGCCGAAACTGCGCGAGGCGGTGCGGCGCTACCAGATCGCCGCCGGGCTGCCGGCGGACGGCTACGCCACCCCGGCCCTGCTGGCGCACCTGCGCGCCGACCGCTGAGACTGCGAGGCGATGGACAAGCGGGTCCGGCTTCCGCCAGGATTCGCCATCGTGAACCGCCGCGACGGCGAAGGAGACACGGACACCATGGCTCACGCACTGGGCGCGCCGGCCGGCGAGCGGCTCCCCGACGGCCTCAACCAGCCCGACCTGGCCGGGCCCGAGGTGCGCCGGGCCAAGGAGGACCTGGCCGCCTGCTTCCGCATGGCGGCGCGGTACGGCCTGGAAGAGGGCATCTGCAACCATTTCTCGGCGATGGTGCCGGGCTACGACGACCTCTTCATCGTCAACCCCTATGGCTACGCCTTCGCGGAACTCACCGCCTCGAAGCTCCTGGTCTGCGACTTCCACGGCAATGTCGTGGCGGGCGGGGGCCAGCCCGAGGCCACCGCCTTCTACATCCATGCCCGGCTGCACGCGCGCATCCCGCGGGCCCGCGTGGCGTTCCACACCCACATGCCCTACGCCACCGCCCTCTCGATGACCGAGGGCGATCCCCTGATCTTCGCCGGGCAGACGGCGCTCAAGTTCTACGGCCGCACCGCCTTCGACCGGAACTACAACGGGCTGGCCCTCGACAGCGCCGAGGGCGACCGCATCGCCGACAGCGTCGGCGAGGCCGACATCGTGTTCATGAAGAACCACGGCGTGATGGTGCTCGGGCCCACCATCGCGGAAGCCTGGGACGACCTCTATTACCTGGAGCGTGCGGCCGAGGTTCAGGTGCTCGCCCTCTCGACCGGCCGTCCGGTCCTGCCGGTCGCTCCCGCCATCGCCGAGGCCGCCTCCCGCCAGATGCGCGAGGGCGATCCCGAATCGGCCCGCCTCCACCTCGCGGCGGTCCGCCGGCGGCTCGACCGGGAGGAGCCGGACTACGCCGATTGAGACCAGCGGTCGTTGACAACGACCTTTGGTTCCGTGCTCGAATTGTCGCCAAGCCCCTGGCGTGGAGTCGAAAATTCGAGATGACTCACCGGCCGATGCGCCAGCATCTCGGGCCGAGGGGAGGGCCGCGGTCGGTGAGCCAGAGGGCGACGAGCGCCAGCACCCCGGCGCTCATCCCGTGCAAGGCCACCTGCCACCACGCGGCCGTCCCGGCGGACAGGATGAGGGCGAGGTCGCAGGCCGGGATGACGAGGCTTCCCGCCAGCACGATCGCCACGGCGCGCCGGGTCGAGACGAGGCTCAGGCCGGCAAGGTGGAGCGCGAGGGCGGCGTCCCGCGCGCCGATCGCCCGCAGGAGGGTGCGGCCGATCCCGTCGGGCTCCGGCACGCCGTAGATCAGCGCCCCCAGCGACGGCGCCGCCAGAAACAGGATGCCGAGGCCGACGAAGATCAGTGCCAGGGCCAGCACGATCCAGAGGCGCGGATCCGAGACGGTGAGGCGATCGCCTCGGGCGGCGGCGTTGCGCAGGTCCATGCCGTCGGCATGGCAGACGGACGGCCCGGCCGCCTTCACCTGGGTTGAGCCAGGGCCGATGGCGTGCCTGTCGAGATCAGACCAAAAGCCCAGGATGCTGACCCATCGGGCCATTGATCCGTCTTGAATTCCCGAACTCAAGCCAAAGACCTGGCAAAAAATCGAGAGCCGAATCAAAGATCGCCTTCAACGACTGTTGGTATCAGAGCCAGGACATGATCGCGGCGCGGCGGGATTTGCGGACGTCATCCTGGTGAATGCGGTGTCGTCATCCTGGGCGGCCGGTGGCGGCGCGGGTTCGCGTCGGCGGGTAAGGCTTCGTTCACGCTGTTGCGCGAAGAAGAGAGTGGCCGTTCGCAGCGTTCTCTCCGGGCTGAACCCTGGGGAGGCGGTCGGCGCTCCCAAGTCCTTCGGAGATCAGATGCCGGTGCGGCGCGCGAGGTTGGAGAGGCTGGGCTGCGTCCTGGCGATCCTGGCGGGCTCCGCCGCAACGGCCCGGGCGCAGAGCCTCGACGAGGCCTCCGCGGCGGCGCTCGAATCGAGCTTCGTGCTGCGGGCCGAGCGGGCCCGCCAGGACGGGGCCGAGGAGCGCCTGCGCGGCGCCATCGACGCCTTCATGCCCACCGTCGCCTTCACGGCGGACCGGCCGATCAAGAGCCAGATCACCTATTCGCCGGATGCCGCGCCGCCGGTGGTCGGGCTCGACGCGACGCCGCGGCGGGCCCCGACGGTGGTCGGCATCAGCGCCAGCCTGCCGCTCTTCGACGGGTTCCGGCGCTGGAACAGCTACCAGACCGCCCGGACGCTGGCCGAGTCGGGCCGGCTGCTCCTGATCGGCCGCCGCCAGCAGGTGCTGCTCGACACCGCCGTCGCCTATATCGCGGTGTTGCGCGACACCCGGATCCTCGCCGCCCGCGACGCGCAGCTCACCGCGATCCGGCGCATCGCCGCCTTCACCGACAAGCAGTTCGAACTCAACGACGCCACCCGCACCGACGTGGCGTTGGCCCGCTCGCGGGTGCAGGAGGCCGAGGCCCTGCGGATCCGCGCCCAGGCCGACCTCACGGCCTCCCGGCTCGAATTCACCCGACTGACCCGGATGGCGCCGGAGCGGATGCTGCCCCCGCGCCTCCCCGATGGGCTGCCGCGCAGCGCCGACGCCTTTGCCGAGCTGGTGCGCAAGGCCAATCCCGACATTGCCGCCTCCCAGCTCGAGGCGGAGGCCGCGGGCTATCAGGCGAAGGCCGCGGTCGCCGACCTGCTGCCCAAGGTCAACCTGCAATTCTCGAAGGTCGCGCAGCTCGGCTACAGCCCGGTGCTCGACCGGATCACCGACACCACGACCCGGATCGTCGCCACGGTGCCAATCTACGAGCCCGGCAGCCTGCCGCGGATCGGCGAGGCTTCGGCCCTGGCGCTCCAGCGCGGCTACGAGGCGCAGGACAAGGAACTCGCCACCCTCACCTCGGCCCGCATCGCCTTCGCGCGCCGCCAGGCCACCGCCGAGCAATATACCCAGCTCCTGGCCCGCATCCGCGAGTTGCGCGAGACGATGCGGGGCTTCGGGATCGAGCGGGCGGCGGGCTTTCGGACCGTCCTCGACGAATTGAACATCCGGGGCGAACTCGCCAATGCCGAGGTGGCGGCGGAAACGGTCCTGAACGAGCGTGACGCGCAGTCGCTGCAACTGGCGGCGGCGGCGGCCCTGCTCGACGCCTCCCCGGGCGGTTCCCCCGCCCGGCGGTTCGAGTCGGTCGCTCCGCCGCCGCCGCCGGCCCTGCGCCGCTCGCTGGCCGCGGCCCCCGTCGAGGCGGCGCCTGCCCTGCGCAGAAGCGAGGCTCCGCCCGCGCCGGCGCTGCGCGTCTCGCGCGCAGAAGCGGAACCGCGGTAAGACTCACCGCGGATCGGCCGGCCCGCGCTCGCGCTCGCGCGCGCCGGCAGCCGCCGCGTAGGCATTGATGATGCCCGTCAGCAGACCGGGAAAGCGGCCTTCCACCTCGGTCCAGCGGGACGCATTGCGCACCTCGACCCCATGGCGCTCGCTGCGGATCAAGCCGGCTTCCCGCAGCACCTTGAAGTGGTTGGACAACGACGACTTCGGGATCACGCGATCGCCGACGACCGAGAGGGCCGAACACGCCTCGACGCAGCCCGCCCGCATGATCGTGGCGAAGATGGCCGCACGGTGGGGGTCGGCGAGCGCGTGCAGGATCGCCTCCGGCCTCACGTCCTCGATCGCGGGGTGAAACAGGGGTCTCATCATCCATCCATAGAGGGTCTTGAAATCGGCTCCGATAGTTCCGAAGTTCCGAACTATGGGAACGTGGCCTCCACCCCGGGGCTGGCCCATAACGCGGAGTCACACACATGTCGAAGCTCGCGGGCAAGGTCGCCGTCGTCACCGGCGCCTCGAAGGGCATCGGTGCCGGCATCGCCAAGGCGCTGGCGAAGGAGGGCGCGGCCGTGGTGGTGAACTATGCGTCCAGCCGCGCGGGAGCCGAGGCTGTCGTCGCGGCCATCGTTGCGGCCGGCGGCCGGGCCGTCGCCGTCGCGGCCGACGTGACCAAGGCGCCCGAGGCACAAGGCTTGATCGAGGCGGCGGTGAGGCAGTTCGGCCGGCTCGACATCCTGGTCAACAACTCCGGCATCTATGGCTTCGCGCCGCTCGAGGAACTGACCGAGGATCATTACCGCCGCCAGTTCGACGTCAACGTGCTCGGGGTCCTGCTGACGACGCAGGCGGCCGCGAAACATCTCGGCGAAGGCGGCAGCATCGTGAACATCTCGTCGGCCATCACGCATGTGCATACGCCCGCCGCCGCTGTCTATGCCGGGACCAAGGGCGCGGTGAACGCCATCTCGGGCGTCCTCGCCAATGAGCTGGCCCCCCGCAAGATCCGGGTGAATGTGGTCAGCCCGGGCTTCGTGGTGACCGAGGGGACCCATACGGCCGGGATCGTCGGGTCCGACATGGAGACCGGCCTCGTCGCGCAAACGCCGCTCGGCCGTGCCGGTCAGCCGGACGATATCGCCGGGGTGGTGGCGTTCCTCGCCTCCGACGACGCCCGCTGGCTCACCGGCGAGGTGATCACCGCCAGCGGCGGCATCCGCTGACCCAGGCCGATCGTCCCGGTGCCATGGTGCCGATTCCGGGGTTGCCCGGACGCTGTCGGGAGCAGTGCCGGGCTTGCCCGGGATGGGGCGCGGCGAGGAGACGACCGCGCCGCTCTTGTCGTCGCGATCGCCCTCACGCCGCCTCCGACACGGGCCCGCCGGGCTTGGCCGGCGGACGCGGATCCTCGCTGAGGCGGCCGTTCTCGATCCGGAACACCCGGTCGACCTGATCGAGCAGGCGCTCGCTGTGGGTGATGAAGACCTTGGCGGCCTTCACGCCCTTCAGGCTCTCCACCAGGGCGACTTCCGTCGCCGGGTCGAGATTCGCCGTGACCTCGTCGAGGAGCATCAGCCGCGGCCGGCGGCAGATGGCGCGGGCGAGGAGCAGGCGGCGGCGCTGGCCGGTGGAGAGGACGCTGCCCTCCTCCGAGACATGGGTCGCGTAGCCCTGCGGCAGCCGCTCGATCTCCTCGCGCAGGCCGACCCGGGTCAGGGCCGCCTCCATCTCGGCATGCGACACGGCGGGATCGAACAGCGACAGGTTGTCGGCGACCGTGCCGGCGAACAGCCCGTCATCGGCGAAGACGACGCCGAGATTGGCCCGGTACTCGCGCTTGCCGAACTGGCTGATCGGCACGCCGTCGACGGTGACGGAGCCGGCGGCGGGCTCGGTGAGGCTCGCCAGGATCCGCATCAGCGACGACTTGCCCGAGCCCGAGGCGCCGACGATCGCGATCGTCTCGCAGCGGCCGACATCGATGGTGAGGGAGGCGCCGGTCAGGATCGGCTCGTCGCCGCGGCCGAACCGGATGGTGACGTCCTCGACCCGGATCTCCTTGCGGATCGCCCGGTGGAAGGTCGCCTCGTGCAGGCCCTCCTCCGGCGCGTGTCCGATCACGTCGTCGAGGCGCGCGACGTGGACCTTGAGGGTGGCGAGCTGGAGCAGGCTGGTGGTCAGGTGGTTGACGCGGTCGAAGAAGTCGGTGCGCAACGCGATGAAGGCGTAGAGCGTGCCGATCGTCAGGGTGTTCTTGATGACGCCGGTGATGCCGAGATAGAGCGTCGCCACGGTGCTGATCGCGATGACCACGTGCATCAGGAACTCGGCGTCGAGGGTGGCCTTCTTCGCCCGGAAATCGAGGTTGGCGAAGCGCGCGAAGCTCTCGAACCAGTTCATGGCGAAGAGTTCGGTGCTGTTATGCGCCTTCAGGCTGCCGATGCGCTGCAACCCGTCGATCAGGCCCGCCTGCTCCTGCGACCGCGCCTCGAGCGAGCCGGCGGTGGCCCGGTCGAGGGTCGGGAAGGTGACGAAGCGCATCGCCAGCACGGCGGCCAGCGTCGCCAGCGTGATCGACGCCATCGCGGGTGAATAATAGTACATCAGCCCGACCAGCAGGAACGACGTGCCGATATCGGCGAACGACGTGACCATCCCGCCGACCATGAAGTTGCGGATCGTGTCGATCGACTGGATCCGGGTGACGAAGTCGCCCGGATGGCGCAGCTCGAAATAGCTCAGCGGCAGGCGCAGCGCGTGGCCCACGACGTTGCGGGTGAACTGGAGCTGGAGCAGCGTCGAGGCGCGCAGCGCGATGAAGCCGCGCAGCCACTGCCCGAACGCCTCGAACAGCATCATCAGGATCAGGCCGGCGGCCAGCATCTGCATCAGGTCGAGGTCGACCTGCGGGATCACCACGTCGAGGGCGATCTGGAGCAGCACCGGGGTGGTGAGGCCGAGGAGCGAGATCGCCACCGACACCAGGGTGATCTGCCATACCGTGCCGCTCAAGCCCCGGGCGCTGCGCAGGATGTCGAACAGCTTGAGCCGGTCGCCGACCTTGATGACGCGAAAATCCATCCGGGGGGCGAATTCGAGCACGATGCCGCCGAACAGACGCTCCATGTCGGCCCGCTCGTAGATGCGCAGGCCGAATTCGGGATCCTGGATGTGGTATCGGCCGCGCGCAATCTTCTCCAGCACCACGAAGTGGTTGCCGCGCCAGTGCAGGATCGCCGGCAGGGCCACCTGCTCCAGCTCGGTCACGCCGTCGAGGGCGTAGCCGCTGGCGTCGAGGTCGAGGCTGTCGGCCAGCGACACGATGCTGGCGAGCGTCATGCCGTTGCGCGACAGCGGGAACAACGCCCGCAGATAGGCGAGGTCGATGTCGTGGCGGTGGTAGTTCGCCACCATCGCGAGCGCCGCGAGCCCGCACTCGTTGGCCTCGTTCTGGAGGATCGAGCGCACCCGCCGCTTGCGCGCGAGCGCACGCTTGAGCCAGTCGGTCATCGGATCATTCCCTGCCGCTCATCCGCTTGGTCGCTCACCCTCGGCCGCGCATCGCCCGGATCGGATCGAGCATCCAGTCGATCAGCCGCCGCCGCTCGACCACGATGTCGGCCGAGAGGGTCGAGCCGATGCGGATCGGCTCGTCGACCCCGTAGGCGCGCATGGTGCGGGCCTCGGGCCGCACCTCGACCCGGTAGACGGATTGCCGCGACGCCGCGGCGGCGGCCGGGTCGCCGGCGCTGCCGCCATCGTCGGCGGCGGCCAGCATCGGGTTGCGCAAAGGCGTGCCGGAGATCACCGTGATCGTCCCCTTGGCGATGCCGAAGGTCTTGAACGGGAAGGCGTCGTATTTCAGCACCACCTCCTGGCCGACCTTGGCCAGCCCGATCGCCCGCGCCGGCACTTCGAGCACGATCAGCGGATCGGCCGTGGTGTCGCCGATGATCGCCACCACCTGGTCGGCGGTCACCGAATCGCCGGGCTGGACGTAGAGCCCGGCGACCTGGCCGTCGGTGGGGGCCACGACGTCGATGCGCGACTGGGCGCCGAGCGCGGTGATCTGCGCCTCGATGGCGCTCAATTCGTTGCGGGTGGTGGCGAGCTGGGCCGCCTTCTCGGTGTCGCCGGCGCGCTGGGCGCGCAGGCGCTCGGAAGTGCTCTGCCGCAGCTCGGCCCGGCGGGCGCGCAATTCGGCGATCTGGCGGGCATAATCGAGGGCGGCGCGGCGCTGGCCGTTGAGGGTCTCGCGGGTGGCATAGCCCTGCTTGAGATAGGCCTCGACGCGGGCGACCATGTCCTCCTGCTGCGCCAGACCCTCCTTGAGGGTGCGCTCCTGCTCGTCGAGGGCACGCAGCACCGCCGTGACGTTGCGCTCGGTCTCGTTGCGGTCGCCGCGGGTCGAGTCGAGATAGGCCGAGAGGCGCGCCTGCTCGGCGGCGAGGCTGGTGCGCCGCTCCTGCAGGCTGCGGAGCGTCGCCCCGACGGTCGACACGCCTCCCGTCGTCTGCTCGCGCAGCTGCACCTGCATCAGGCGCTGGCCGCGCTTGACTGTGTCACCCTGCTTGACGGTGATGTCCCGGACGATGCCGGCGGCCTGGGCGTCGAGGCGGGTGAGGCCCGACGCCGCCGAGACGTAGCCGCGGACCGATTCGGAGCGGGCGAGGCGGCCGAGGAACAGGCTGGCGACGATCACCACGATGATCGCACCGAAGAACCACGCCATCCAGACGCTGCCGCGGTCGTGCTGGAGGTGGACGGTGCCGGTGAGCCGCCGACGCTGGAAACTGGCCTCCGCGAGGGGAGGCGCCGCGGGTTCGCTCATCGACCATCCGCTCGCGAGTCCTCACGCCGCGAGGTCGTGCGGCGCCTCCCCGCCTGCCGGAGAGTTGTCCTGCACCGTGGCAGGCGAGGGTAAATAATCGGCGAGCATCGGCCACAGGTGCCACTGCTCCGGCCGGCCCGAGATGGCGGCCTGGATGTGCCGGCGCATGATGCTGGCCACCTGCGCCCGCTCCTCGGGCGCCTGCCCGCGCACCTCGAAGGGCTGGCCGAGGCGGATGGTGTCGCCGTGGTCGTCCATGGTGGTGGCGACCGGCACCACCGTCGCACCGGTGAGGCGGGCCAGCGTGTCGGCGCCGAAGGCGAAGCGGAAGGGCAGCCCGAACATCGGCATCTCGGCCGGGGCGCCGTAGGACGGGTCGAGGTCGCAGAACACCACGATCACCGCGCCCTTCTGGCCGAAGCGCACCGCGGACAGGAAGTCGGCCTTGTTGCCGACGTTCAGGAAGCGCACGTCGACATCGACCTCGCGCAGGCGCTCGATGACCTCGGTCTCCAGGGCCATGTCGTCGCGCTGGCGCAGGACCAGCATCGGCCGGCCGGGAAAGTAGCGCAGCATCAGGGCGGCGAGGCCGAGCACGTAGGCGCCCATGTGGAGGGGCGCCAGGATCACCGGCCGGCCGGTCGCCGCGACACGCTCCATCACCGCCGGATCGGTGACCGTCACCCGGGCGATGTCGCGCAGGATGGCGGCGACCGGGCGCTTGTGCAGGGCGCACCACTCGATCTCGGAGGCCATGTCGTGGTGCGTCGCTTCGCGCGAGAGGCGCGACGCCTCGCGGCGCGGCAGGCGCAGGACGCTTTCGAAGGTGGCCGTGAAGCCATCCCCATCGATCTGGCCGAGGAGACGGCGGCCGGTGACCAGGGCGCGCAGGGCGCGCCGGCGCCAGGCGAGCGGCAGGCTCGCGAGGCGGGCATAGGTCCAGGGAATGTGCGGGGCGTTGCTCATCAGAACTCTGTCCTTGGAACTCTGTCCTTTTGGGCGAACGGCCCCGCACGGATCCGCCGCTAGCGGATCAGCACTTCTTGGACTTGGAGCTGCCGCAGGTCGGGGCCGGCGGGCAGGCCGGAGCGCAGGGCGGGGGGCAGCAGACCGGGGCGCAGCAGCCGCCAGCGACGGTGCCGAGGGTGGCGAGGTTCAGCTTCTTCATGATGTCTCTCCTGT
>NZ_LABX01000016.1 GCF_001043915.1 Methylobacterium aquaticum
GATCAGGCGCGAGAGGATGTCGCGGCCGAGATGGTCGGTGCCGAGGAGATGCGTCAGGCCGGGCGCCTCGAAGCGGTGGGCGAGATCGACCGCGAGCGGATCGTGAGGCGCCGCGAGCGGCCCGACGACGGCCAGGAGCACGAAGCCCGCGGCGAGCCCGCCCGCGACGGCAACCGGCCCGGGGCGGGAGAGACGAAGGCCGGCGGCGCTCACGATGCCCATTTTGCACCCTCCTGTCCGAGGCGGATGCGCGGATCGAGCCAGGCATAGGCGAGGTCGACCGCGAGGTTGCACAGCACGAACACCACCGTCATCACCAGGGTGAAGCACTGGATGACCGGGTAGTCCCGGTCGTAGATCGCCGAGACGGCGTAGCGGCCGACGCCCGGCCAGGCGAAGATCGTCTCGACCACGAGCGCCCCGCCCAGAAGCTCGCCGACATGCATGCCCGTGGCGGTGACGACGGGCACGAGGGCATTGCGGAACACGTGGCGGCGGGTCACCGCCCGCTCCGGGAGGCCGCGCAGCCGGGCGTAGAGCACGTGGCGCGCGCCCGCCGTCTCCAGCATGCTCGCCCGCAGGAGCCGGGCATTGACCGAGAGCGACATCAGGCCGATCGCGAGCGCCGGCATGACGAGGTGGAAAGCCGTGCCGCTCCCCATCGGCGGCAGCCAGCCGAGGGACACCGAGAAGGCGGCGACGAGCAGGAAGGCGACCCAGAAATTCGGCAGCGAGACGCCGAGCACCGCGATCCCGCGCACCAGCCGGTCCTGCCAGCCGCCGCGATGCCCGGCCGCCCATGCGCCGAGCGGCAGGCTCAGCCCCACGCTCACGACGAGCGCCGTCCCGGCGAGCTGGAGGGTGGCGGGCAGGTAGCCGAGGAGGTCCGGCAGAACCGGCCGGCCCGTGGCGTAGGAGCGGCCGAAATCTCCCTGGAGCGCCTGCCGGAGCCAGTCGAGGTACTGGACGACGAAGGGGCGGTCGAGGCCGAGCATCGCCCGGGCATCGGCGATGGCCGCATCGGTCGGCGGAACCTGCGACAGGCGCAGGTAGTCGAGGGCCGGATCGCCCGGCCCCAGCCGCAGCATGGTGAAGACGAGGAACGAGACGCCGAGCAGCATCGGGGGGATCAGCGCCAGGCGGGCGGCGGCGAAGCGCAGCATCAGCGGCCCGCCCCGGCCGGACGCATCGCCGCGAAGGGGATCTCGTTGAGCGTCGCGCCGAACCGGACGCCCGCCACCGTGGGGCGATGCACCGCCATCGCCACCGCATGGGAGATCGGCAGGTACACCGCCGCCTCGTGGAGCGTGGTCAGGAGCGTCGCGTAGAGCCGCCGGCGCTCCGCCGGGTCGGTGGCGGCGAGCGCCGCCGTGATGGTGGCGTCGATGGCGGGCTTGTCGGGCAGGCCCTTCTGGGCCTGGTAATCGGCGTGCGAGGGCGCCCGCATGGCGCTGATGAAGGAGGCGGGATCGTAGGGCGGGCCCCAGGTCTCGCCGAAGATCAGGCCGAAGCGCCCGTCCTTCTGGCGGGCGAGGATCGCGCTCTCCTCCTCGCCGACGAGGCGCACGGCGATGCCGATGCGGGCGAGATCGGCCTGCACCACCTCGGCGATCGCCTTCTGCTGGGCGTTGGTGCCGACGAAGTCGAGTTCGAGGCTGAGCGGGTGCCCGGCCTTCGCCCGCATTCCGTCGCGGCCCCGGGCCCAGCCGGCCTCGTCGAGGAGGCGTTCGGCCGCTGCCCGGTCGAAGCGGTAGGGCGTCAGCCCGACATCGGCATACGGGACGGTCGGCGCGAACAGGGTGTCGGCGCGCGGCTCCAGGCCGTCGAGGACGGTGCGGACCAGGGTGTCCTTGTCGACGGCGTGGTTGATCGCACGCCGCACCGCGGGATCGTCGGTGGGAACGCGCGCGGAGTTCAGCGCGAGAACCCGGGTGGCGAGCGGCGCCGAGACCGCGGCGGAGAAGGCCGGGGCTTGGTTGCGCAGGCGCAGGAACGCCTCGGACGGGATCTGCCCGGCGGCGCCGTAGACGAGATCGACCTCGCCGGTCTGGAGCGCGATGGCACGGGTGTTGGGATCGGGAATCACCTTGACGACGAGGCGCGCGAAGGCGGGCTTGCCGCCCCAGTAGGTCGGATTGGCGGCGAAGGTGTCGGAGATGCCGAGCCGCGTCCCGATCAGGCGCCAGGGCCCGGTGCCGATCGGTGCCTTGATCCCGTTGGCCGTGGTGCCGCCCGGACCCATGGCGGCGGGCGAGACGAAGCGGAAGGGGCGCGGCAGCGCGAGTTCCCTCAGCGTCGGATCGTGGGCGGCCTTGAGCACCAGGCGGACGGCGAGGGGCCCGGTGACCTCGACGCGGTCGATCTGCCGGGTCAGGTCGAGCCAGTCGTGGCGCGAGCGGTTGGCCAGGATCGCATCGAAGTTCGCCTTCACCGCCGCCGCGTCGAACGGCGTCCCGTCGCTGAAGGTCACGCCGGGGCGCAAGGTGAAGTCGTAGGTCCGCCCGTCCTGAGAGATCGTCCAGGCGGTGGCGAGCCAGGGGCCCACCGTGCCGTCGGCCCGGATCGTCACCAGCGGCTCGTAGACGCTCGCCTGGGCGAACATCTGGTTGGGCGCGTAGAGATGCGGGTTCAGCGGGCCGACATTGGTCGGCCAGGAGAAGGTGAGCGGGGGACCGGCCGGTTCGGCGCCCGCCACCGGCGTGACGGTGAGGTGCGGGACGGCACCGGCCAACAGCGCGGCGACGGCGAGGCTCGCCAGCTTGGGCATCGGGCTCCTGGTATGATGAATGAGAGAAAAGCTCCTACCGCTTGATACGGGAGCGGCGCCGGATCGGCCAGGGAGGATGTCCGGCTTTTCCGTTCTGGCCTTCGGCGCGGGGCTGTCGGACCCGCGCCGCCATAGCGATGCCCCGGTATCGAGGCGCTTTTTTCGGGACGGGCTTGCGCGAGCCGTGGCGAGGGGCGCGTCGGGTCAAACGCCCGGATCGTTCTCCAGCCGGATCGGCTGCCCGTGCGGGGTCGCCGCGGCCGCCCGGGCGAAGGCCGCGCGGCGCGCGGCCAGGGCTGTCGCATCGGTCAGGCCGCGTTCGGCGAGCAGGGTTTCGATGGTGTCGAGCCACAGCGCGTAATCGGCCGGACGGTCGCCGGCCCGGCCGAGGGCCCGCGCCCAGTCCGACCAGGTGAACAGGCCGGCATCGTGCAGCGACACCACCAGAGCGAAGGTCTGCGCCTCCCAGGGGGCGGCGAAGACCGGGGGCTCGGGCGGACGGCTCATCGGCGGGTGGCTCACGCGGCGCTCGCCCGGGCGGGGTCGAGGTAGCTCTCGAAGGCGTTGACCGAGACGGAGAGCCCGGGATCCGCGTCCTCGCCCCACAATTCGATGGCCGAGAAGCGCACCGTGTAGAGCCATTGCGGCGCCTCGCCCGCGAAGGCGGCGTTGGAATCCGGGAAGACGAAGCCGCCATGGACCCGCTCGACCGTGCCGGTGCGCCCGCGGACGTAGCGCGGCAGGCGGGTATGGCCGGTCGGGTTGACGACCTTGGCCCGCACCTCGTCGCCGGGGGCGAAGCGGGCGGGATGCGTCACCGGGCGGTCGCTCGGGAAGCCGCGGGCAAACAGCGGCGCCACCTCCTCGGCCTTGAGCACCCGGGCGACCGGGGCCGGCGGCGTCATCGCGGCGCCGGCCGCCAGCTCGCCCGCCGTGACGAGGCCGTGCTGCTGCACTTGGCGTTCCAGGGCCCGGAACCAGATCCGGTAATAGCTGGAGGTCAGGTACTCGCCGGGCGGCAGCGATTCGCGGGCGGCGCGGCTGGCATCGAGGTTCCAGGTGCCGGTGAGCCCCATCGCCATCGCCAGGGCGAAGACCCGCTTCTCCCACGGCGCGTGGAACCACGGCTCGTCCGCCTCCAGGCCGAGCGGGCCGAAGCCCTGCATGCCGCCGAGATCCTGTCCGCCGTTCATGCCTGCACCACCTGGTCGGGGCTCAACGGGAGCCCGGTGCCGATCATCGAGTCACGGGTGACGAGGTCGGCCAGCGCCGCCTCGTCGAGATCGTCGGTGCCGGGCGGGCGCATCGGTAGCACCATGTAGCGCAGCTCCGCGGTCGAGTCCCAGACCCGGATCCGCGTTTCGGCCGGCAGCACCGTGCCGAACTCGGCGAGCACTCCCCGCGGATCGATGACGGCGCGGGAGCGGTAGGGCGGCGACTTGTACCAGACTGGCGGCAGGCCGAGCACGGGCCAGGGATAGCAGGAGCAGAGCGTGCAGACGACGATATTGTGCTCGTCGGGCGTGTTCTCGACCACCACCATGTGCTCGCCGCCGCGCCCGCCGACATCCAGTTCGCGCATCGCCGCGCTGCCATCCGCCAGGAGGCGGGCCTTGAAGGCGGGATCGGTCCAGGCCCGCGCCACCACCCGGGCGCCATTGTGCGGCCCGACCTTGGTCTCGTAGGTCTCGATCAGCGCGTCGAGGGCCGCCGGATCGACGTACCCCTTCTCCACCAGGATCGATTCGAGGGCGCGCACCCGCAGGTCCATCGGCGACAGCTCGCTGCCGTGCGGATGATCGTGGGCATGCGTGTGGTGGTCATGCGTGTGGTGGTGATCGTGGTGGTGATCGTGGTCTTGCGCCATCTCTGCCCTCCCGTAAGCCGCAAGGATACGCGCGAGGCCCTCACGCCGCCACCGTCACGGACGCACGGCCGGGCTCTCCACGGGCAGGGGGGCGGCGCGCTGCATCAGGTAGAGGGTGAGCGCCACCGCCTCCGCCGAGCCCGGACTGAGCGGCTCGGCCCGCATCCCGGTGAGGCAGTTGCGGAAGCGCCGCTCCAGCGAGCCGAGATCCTGCCATTCGAGCCGGTAGAGCGGGTAGCCGGTCGGATGACCCTGCGGGATCGTGCTGGCGCCGAGGCGCCGGCCCCACTGCGCGTCGTGGCAGGCGGCACAGGAGAAGCCGAGCTGGCCCATCGGCGTCGTGAACAGCCGCCGCCCCTCGGCCCGGGCCGGGGCGAGGCGGGAATCGTCCGGGGGGGCGATGGCGCTGCCGCGGGAGAGGTGGCCGAGATAGGCGGTGAGCGCCAGGAGGTCGCGGCCCTCCCGCGGCAGCGGCGTCGCGGCCTGGTGGCGGGTGCGGCAGAGGGTGATCCGGCCCTCGAGATCGACCGGCTGCGCCGACGCCGCATCCCAGGCCGGGTAGCGGGCGCTGACGCCGCGCAGCGACGCCTCGCTGTGGCAAGTGGCGCAGGCCGGCGCGCCGGGGGAGGGCGCGCGGGCGAACGAATCCGCCCCATCCTGCACCCAGAGCATACCGGGATTGGCGGTGTCGTCGGCCTGCATCGCCCGGGTCTCGGGCGCCATCTGGTCGAAGCCGGAGCGGCGCTCCGCGGGCGGTATCTCGTCGGCCGCAGCCGCGCCGAGGAGCAGGGCCGCCACGGCGAGGCCGGCGAGCATCCGGCCTCCCGGATTGCACCGCCCCCAGGGCGCTCTGGCGAAAATCCCTTTTAACATTGAGCGCGGGATCCCCTGGAGAGGGGAGACGCGCCAATCCTTCTCCCGGACAGCCCTGTACCGCCCCGAGGGGGAATTGCCGCGCGCCAGAGGCTTCGGTCCCGCCGTCATCCCCGCTCCCGCCTCGTTAGGACTCCGCTGACCAAGATGCGCTACAAGGCAGATCCCTCGCCCGGATCCCACCCTTGCGCTATCCGCCCCACCTGCTCGAAGAGATCCGCTCCCGCCTGCCGGCCTCCGAGGTCGTCGGCCGGCGCGTGCGCCTCAAGAAGGCGGGGCGGGAATGGCGCGGCCTGTCGCCGTTCAACGCCGAGAAGTCGCCGTCGTTCTACGTGAACGACCAGAAGCAGTTCTACCATTGCTTCTCGTCCGGCAAGCACGGCGATATCTTCACGTTCCTGATGGAGACCGAAGGCGTCTCGTTCCCCGAGGCCGTGGAGCGCCTGGCCTCCGAGGCCGGGGTGGCGCTGCCGGCGCCGAGCGAGGCGTCGCGGGAGAGCGAGACGCGGCGGCGCGGCGCCCTGGAGGTGATGGAACTCGCCTGCACCTTCTTCGAGGAGCAGCTGGCCGGCCGCGCCGGGGCCCGCGCCCGCGACTACCTCGCCGGCCGCGGCCTTGCCGGCGAGGTCCGTCGCACGTTCCGCCTCGGCTATGCGCCGGCGGAGCGCTACGCGCTGCGCGACCACCTCGCCGCCCGGGACGTGCCGGCCGCGCTGATGGTGGAACTGAACCTCCTCACCACCGGCGACGACATCAAGGTCCCGTTCGACCGGTTCCGCGACCGGGTGATCTTCCCGATCCGCGACGTGCGGGGGAAGGTGGTGGCCTTCGGTGGCCGCGGCCTGAGCCCGGACGCCAAGCCCAAATACCTCAACTCCTCCGAGACGCCGCTCTTCCACAAGGGGCGGATGCTCTACAACCACCATGCCGCCCGGAAGGCCGCGCACGACACCGGGCGGGTGATCGCCGTCGAGGGCTATGTCGACGCCATCGCGATGACGCTCGCCGGCCATCGGGAGGTGGTGGCCTCGCTGGGCACGGCGCTGACCGAGGATCAGCTCGCCCTGCTCTGGCGCATGGCCGACGAGCCGATCCTGTGCTTCGACGGCGACGGCGCCGGGCGGCGTGCCGCCTACCGGGCCCTCGACGTGGCCTTGCCGGCGCTGCAACCCGGGAAATCCCTGCGCTTCGCCCTGATGCCCGAGGGTCAGGACCCGGACGACCTTTTGCGCGCCGGCGGTCCCGCGGCCATCGACCGGGTGCTCGACGGGGCCCGGCCCCTCGTCGACGTGCTGTGGTCGCGCGAGACCGAGATGAGCCCGGTCGATACGCCGGAGCGCCGGGCCGGCCTCGCCCAGCGCCTGCGCGAGATGGTGAACGGCATCCGCGACGAGACCCTGAAGCGCTACTACCGCGACGACGTCGAGGCCCGCCTGCGCTCCCTGAGCCCCAATGGTGGTGCCCGGCAGCAGGCTGGGGGCGAGCGCCAGTACCGGGAGCGCACGCCCTTCGTGCCACGGGGCCGCGGCGCTGCGCCGGCGCCGGTCTCACCGCGGTTCACCTCGCGGGCGAGTGAACGCCTGACTCGCTCGTCGCTGTTCGCCGGCGGCTCGTCCTCGCGCGAGGCGTTGATCGTCGCGGCGCTCCTGGTTCATCCCGCATTGCTGGCCCGCGAGGCCGAGGAACTGGCCGAGGTCGCGTTCGAGGGGGCCGATGCCCGCTCCTTGCGTGGCGTGCTCCTCGATTTCGCGGCGGAGGGCGGGGCCGACGACACAACCCTCCTCGACGCGCGGCTGGAGCGGGCCGGTCTCGCGGCGGCGGCAGGCCGCATCGCCGGCTTGGTGCGGCCGGGCGACCGCTGGATCCTTGATCCCCATGCCGATCCGGTGCGGCTGGAGGACGCGCTCCGGCAGGCCGTGATCTTGCACCGCAAGGCCGGAACGCTACATAGCGAACTCCGGGCCGCCGAACGCGCCCTGGCGGAAGAGGAGACGGAAGCCAATTTCGCGTGGCTGCGCGACGTGAAGGCCCGGCTCTCCGTCGTGGCGGGCGCCGAAGGCGAGGCGGACATGGCCGAGGACACGGAATCGCCCTGACGCAGGCGCGGCTTGCGGCTTTCGTCCGGACTGGTTAACGGCAAGTCGATCGAATGGCTTGCATATCTGCGTGAGATCCTGGGGCGGCTCGTGCGCCGTCCGACGAGACATCACGGTGCCGGCACGGCGGGAGGGTCCCCCGCCCGGGCACTGCCGACACCGGGAAGCATAGGCTGAGCATGGCGACGAAGGCAACGGAACGAGACGAGACCGAGGCGGCCCCCGAGCAGCAGACCGACGGCCCGCTCCTCGACCTGACGGATGCCTCCGTCAAGCGGATGATCAAGCTCGCCAAGAAGCGCGGCTACGTCACCTATGACGAGCTGAACGAGGTGCTGCCGCAGGAGGAGTTCACCTCCGAGCAGATCGAGGACGTGCTGGGCCAGCTGTCGGAACTGGGCGTCAACGTGGTCGAGGCCGAGGAGGCCGACGACCAGCAGGGCGAGAACGCCCCCCAGGAAGGCGCCGAGGAGGAAGAGGCGAGCGAGGGCGGCGAGGTGGCCGAGGTCGCCGCCGCGCGCCCGGTCGCGCTCCGGGCCGAGACCGCCAAGGAGCCGACGGACCGCACCGACGATCCGGTCCGGATGTACCTGCGTGAGATGGGCTCGGTCGAGCTTCTCTCCCGCGAGGGCGAGATCGCGATCGCCAAGCGGATCGAGGCCGGGCGCGAGGCGATGATCGCCGGCCTGTGCGAGAGCCCGCTGACCTTCCAGGCCATCATCATCTGGCGCGACGAACTCGTCGACGGCCGGGTGCTCCTGCGCGACATCATCGACCTGGAAGCCACCTATGCCGGCCCGGACGGCCGCGCCGGCCCCGCCGAGGGCGAGGTCGAGGCGGACGGCGACGAGGAAGCCGAGGGCGAGGTCCCGCCGGAAGGCGAGGGCGACGAGGACGACCTCGAGAACAACGTGTCGCTCTCGGCGATGGAAGCCGAGCTGAAGCCGCGTGTGCTCGAGACCTTCGACGCGATCGCCGAGAATTACCGCAAGCTGCGCAAGGTCCAGGCCGAGCAGGCCGAGACCCGGCTCAAGGGCGCGGCGGCGTCGGAGTCGCAGGGGCAGCGTTACGCCGAGCTGAAGAACACCGTCGTCGCCGACGTGAAGTCGCTGTCGCTGAACGCCAACCGCATCGAGGCGCTGGTCGAGCAGCTCTACGACATCAACAAGCGCCTGATCTCGCATGAGGGCCGGCTGATGCGGCTCGCCGAGAACCACGGCGTCGCCCGCGACGAATTCCTGCGCCACTACCAGGGCTACGAGCTGGATCCGCACTGGGTCGAGCGGGTGGCCAAGCTCGGCGGCAAGGGCTGGAAGAACTTCACCGAGCGCGGCGCCGTCAACATCCTGACCTTGCGCGAGCAGATCATCTCGCTTGCCTCCGAGACCGGCCTGGAGATCCAGGAATACCGGAAGATCGTCCACATGGTCCAGAAGGGCGAGCGCGAAGCCCGCCAGGCCAAGAAGGAGATGATCGAGGCGAACCTGCGGCTGGTGATCTCGATCGCCAAGAAGTACACCAACCGCGGCCTGCAATTCCTGGACCTGATCCAGGAGGGCAATATCGGCCTGATGAAGGCGGTGGATAAGTTCGAGTACCGCCGCGGCTACAAGTTCTCGACCTACGCCACCTGGTGGATCCGGCAGGCGATCACCCGCTCGATCGCCGACCAGGCCCGCACGATCCGCATCCCGGTGCACATGATCGAGACGATCAACAAGATCGTCCGGACCTCGCGCCAGATGCTGCACGAGATCGGCCGCGAGCCGACCCCGGAGGAGCTGGCCGAGAAGCTGGCGATGCCGCTGGAGAAGGTGCGCAAGGTCCTCAAGATCGCCAAGGAGCCGATCTCGCTCGAAACCCCGATCGGCGACGAGGAGGATTCCCACCTCGGCGACTTCATCGAGGACAAGAACGTCGTCCTGCCGATCGACGCGGCGATCCAGTCGAACCTGCGCGAGACCACCACCCGGGTGCTCGCCTCGCTCACGCCCCGCGAGGAACGCGTCCTGCGCATGCGCTTCGGCATCGGCATGAACACCGACCACACCCTCGAGGAGGTCGGCCAGCAATTCTCGGTGACCCGCGAGCGCATCCGCCAGATCGAGGCCAAGGCCCTGCGCAAGCTCAAGCATCCGAGCCGGTCGCGGAAGCTGCGGAGCTTCCTCGACAACTAGAGCACTGCCCGATCACGTTGCAATCGGGCGGTGCTTTAGGGCTTTGATTTTGCCGCATTTTCTACGACGAACCAGTATCCACTTCGTCGGAAAACGCTCTAGTGGTCGAATTTTGTTGACGGATACCAACCGTGCTGACGCGACTTCGAATTGAAAATTTCAAGAAGCTCAGTGCGGTTGATATCGAATTGGGTGATGTTGTTGTTTTAATCGGACCAAATAACAGCGGTAAAACATCTGCTTTGCAGTCGCTGCTGTTGTGGTCAGCCGGTGCGAAAGAGTGGGCTGGCCAAAGGAAGTCGGGCGCGCCTGATAAAAGGCCAGGCGTTACTATGTCGCGGTTAGGACTGACGCAGATTCCTCTTAGAGATGCGAAGCATCTCTGGCGCGATCTTCATGTCGTTAATGCTTATAAAGATAACGGAAAATCGAAAACAGATAGAATATATTTGAAAATTATCGTCGAAGGTGAGAATGATGGTAAGAAATGGGAGTGTGGATTAGAGTTTTATCACGCGAATTCAGAATCATTCTATTGCCGTCCTATTAAAATAGGTGATAGTGAAGGTGGCGGCAATGGGATATTAGTCCCAGATGTTGCCCGCTCGATCAATATAGCGCTCCTTCCGCCCTTATCAGGCTTGTCTTCTGAAGAGCCGGAACTCCAACCAGGTCGTATATCGGTTTTACTGGGCGAAGGTCGCTCGGGTGAGGTTTTGCGAAACCTTTGTTTAAGGGTTTGGGAGGCAGATACGGGAAATTGGAATAAAATACGACAATATTTAAAGCAAATGTTCCATATTGAAATTGGCGATCCCGTGCGTGATTCGGTGCGCGGTGTAATCGATTTATTTTATAAAGAAAGAGGCGTTGAGCTTGATATTACAAGCGCCGGCCGCGGGTTCCAGCAAGTTCTTCTTTTACTGTCTCACATGATTAGCAATCCAGGCTCGATTATTTTGCTTGATGAACCGGATGCGCACCTTGAGGTTATTAGGCAGCGGGAAGTTTATTCTGTAATAACTGGGGTTGCTCGAGACTATGGAAATCAATTGCTCATCGCAAGTCATTCAGAAATTGTCATGCAGGACGCTGCCGATCGGGACCTTTTAATCAGCTTTGTCGGCCAGCCTCGTCGTGTCGATGATCGCGGTTCACAAGTTGCAAAATCTCTAAAACATATTCGAGCAGATGATTATTATCAAGCTGACCGTCGTGGCTTTGTTTTGTATTTAGAAGGCTCGACAGACTTGTCAATAATAATGCAAATTGCGGATCTTGTCAATCACCCAGTCTCTGAGCTTCTTAAGGATCCATTCGTGTATTATGTTGGAAATGTCGCCACAAAAGTAAGTGAGCATTTTTTCGGGTTGCGGTCTGCGATTCCTGGGCTGAAGGCTTTCGCGCTTTTTGACAAACTTGATCGTAGTCTTCCAGATGGCTTCGCCGTTCCATCACACGTCTGGAGGAGGAGAGAAATTGAAAATTATATAGCAACAAAAGAAATTTTGATGAGGTTTGCGGCCCAGGGGAATCTAAGCGATTTAGTAGAACGTGCTCAATCACTTGCACAGCAAGAAGCGATGCGTCAAGCTATTAGCGATATAGAAGGTGCACTAAAAACCCTTAGGAAGAACCCGTGGGACGATAATATTAAAATGTCTGATGAAGTTCTCAGCCCCTTATTTGCCAGCTATTACGAAAAATTAAACATAAGCAACAGAATAAATAAAACGAATTATCATGTATTAGTTGGTGCTATGAGGCCAAATGATGTGCATGAAGAGTTTATTGAAGCTTTAGATAAAATTTATAAGTATTTAAAATAAAAAGAAAAACTCCATAAATACATGATTTGTGGGTATTTATTGACACTCGATGCATCCATATTTGGGTTATTTCTGAAACTTGTCATCCGCTGCGACGCGAGACCGCCACAACCAGAACGGTTAAGCGCGTTCGATGCATGGAGCCTTCCGTAAAAGAAGCGGCGCGCGTTCCAAGCTGGCCAACGCGGCGAGTGTCCCGACGTGCGCGGTCGCCCCAGAACAGCTCAACGGGTAAGGTCCACGGGTGGGACGACCGCGTTCCTCATTAACGGCCCGACAAGGCCGGCCGATCGGGGTCACGCCCGCGGCGGCGCCACGATCCGCGCCACGGCGCGCCGCACCAGCGGCAGCACGAGCAGCAGGGTCGGAAAGGCGACGAGCCAGGAGAAGCCCTAGGCCTGCGGCCAGCGCCACAGCGCGTCCGGCGTGGCGCCGAGGCTGAGCAGGGTCGCGATACCGGAGACGACGCAGGTCATGATCACGGAGAGCAGGAACGCCGTGACGAGCGGCGCGTAAGAGGCCGGGAGACGTCGTGAGGATGAGCGAGAGAGCATGACACGTCTTTCGATACGGGCAGCCAGCCCGGACGACGCAAACCGCACCCGTCCGGTGGAGGCCACCCAGGGAGCGCGTTGCTTGACGTGAGACGCTTACGGCCGGTTGGGACCGATGCTCCGCGACGACCGTAGCGCTATCAGACGCAAGGTTAGATGCCAAGGCCACCGTCCTTGCCAAGCCCGTCGCCGGTGGGCCTGCCGCTTGCGGCCAAGCCTTGCCGTCGCGCCGGGCAGCGCCCATGTCACGCCCATGTCCGATCAGCCTCGCCACGCCCCCGCTCCGATGCCCACGGCCGCGGCGGATGGGTCGGAGGCGAGCGACATCCCGATCGGCCTGTTCCGCGACTGCGTGGCGCTCCGCGACTGGCTGCTGAGTGAAGGCGCGCGGCTGCCGGAATCGGGCGATCTCCTGGCCGGCATGGCCGAGCGGCTGAACGCGCTGGGCGTCCCGGTCGACCGGGCGACCACCGCCATCGATGCGCTGCATTCCGACTATTCCGGCGTCGGCCGGTTCTGGACCCGGGAGGACGGCGTCAGCTTCCGCCTCTTCCCGCATGGCGAGGCGACCGAGCAGGCGCTCGCCCGCAGCCCCTTCGCCCATGTCTATGCCACCGGCGAGTGGCTGATCCTCGACCTGCGCGACACGCCGGACGACCGCTTCAGCATCATCCCGGAGCTGAAGACCGCAGGCTACACCCATTACATCACCGTGCCGCTGTTCTTCACCAACGGCACCCGGAACGGCGTCACCTTCGCGACCCGCGATCCCCGCGGCTTCGGCCACGACGACCTGGCCATCCTGCGCTTCATCGTCCCGACCCTGTCGGCGGTGATGGAGATGCGCGGCCTCAACGCCCGGCTCGATCACGTGCTGCGGGTCTATGTCGGCGACGGGCCGCACCAGGCGATCCTGGCCGGCTTCATCCGCCGCGGCCAGGTCGAGCGGATCCGCTCGGCGATCCTCTTCGCCGACATGCGCGGCTACACCCACCTCACCGACGCGCTCACCCCGGAAGCCTCGGTGGAGTTGTTGAACACCTATTTCGACTGCCTGGTGCCGCCGATCGAGAGCGAAGGCGGCGAGGTGCTGAAATACATGGGCGACGGCCTGCTGGCGATTTTTCGCGAAAGCGGCGACGATCTCGGCGGTGCGGCGCAAGGCGCGCTCTCGGCGGCGCAGGCCGCACTCCGCCGGGTCGAGGAGGCCAACCGCGCCGGGCGCTTTCCCACACGCATCGAGATCGGTATCGCGCTCCATCATGGCGAGGCCGCCTATGGCAATGTCGGCTCCGGCGCGCGGCTCGACTTCACGGTGATCGGCCGCGACGTGAACCTGGCGAGCCGGCTCGCCAAGCTCAACAAGGTCCTGTCCGAGCCGCTGCTGATGTCGAAGCCTTTCGTCGACTTCCTGTGGGGCGATCCCGAGCTGCTCGGCACCCACCCCCTCGATGGGATCGCCGAGGAGATGGCGATCTATCGCCCGGGGAAGGGTGGGTGAGCGAGGGTGGTTGACGAAAACGAGCCGGCTCGCCACATTCCGGCCGTTCCAGGGAGATCCCCGGCAAGGGGCTGAGACACCGCTGGACTGGAGGCCCTTCGGCCCCGGTCGGCGCGGAAATCCTTCGAACCTGATCCGGCTCATACCGGCGTAGGGATTGGACAGGCCCATGAGGGCCCCGCGCATCATCCGGCATTCGGGCGCAGTCCATTCTCTTCGGGCCACCGTGGAGAACGAGGGTGCACGCGCAGACGATCGGACGGCGAGGCGGACCGGGCGCGAGCCCCGGGGGCGATCGGCTGCCGGAGCGCGCCGACGTGGCGGTGATCGGCGCCGGGCTGATCGGGTTGTCGATCGCGTGGCGTCTGGCAAAGGCCGGTCTCGCCGTCGCGGTGATCGAGCGGGCCAAGGCCGGCGACGGCGCGAGCCTTGCCGCCACCGGGATGCTGGCGGCTGCCGCCGAGCACGAGCCCGGCGGCGAGGGTCTGTCGCCGCTCGGCCTCGCAAGCCAGCGCCTGTGGCACCCCTTTCGCGATGAGCTCGAGGCCGAATCCGGCCTGACCATCGATTACCGCCGCGAGGGCACCCTCGTGATCGCGCTTGGCCGCGACGAGGTCGAGCGCCTGCGCTTCCGCCACGACCTGCAACGCCGCGAGCACCTGAACGCCGAGTGGCTGTCCGGACCGGCGGTGCGCGCCCGCGAGCCGGGCCTGCGCCCCACCGTCACCGCCGGCCTGTTCTGCCCCGACGACCATCAGGTCGATCCCGCCCGGGTGATGGCTGCCCTGCGCCAGGCTTTTCGCGCGGCCGGCGGCCGGCTGATCGAGGAGACCACCGTCACCGCGCTCAGCCGCGAGGGCGGCCGGGTCACCGGCCTCGAGACCACGTCGGGCGCGTTGCGCGCCGGCACGGTGGTGCTCGCCTCCGGCGCCTGGGCCGGGGAGGGGAGCCTGGTCCCGGATCTCGCCCTGCCGGTGCGCCCGCTCAAGGGCCAGTCGATGGCGCTCCAGATGACGCCGCGCAGCGGCTCCCTCTCGCACGTGGTCTGGACCGAGCAGGTCCACATGGCGCCGAAGGGGGACGGCGCGCTCATCGTCGGCGCCACCGTGGAGGAGACCGGCTTCGATCCGCACCTCACTGCCGGCGGCCTCTACGCGCTGCTGGAAGGCGCCCGCCGGGCCCTGCCCGGGGTGGAGGAGATGCAGGTCTCCGGCGTCTGGAGCGGCTTTCGCCCGACCTCCGACGACGACGCTCCGATCCTCGGCGAGGCCCTGCCCGGCCTGGTGCTTGCCGTTGGCCACCACCGCAACGGCTACCTCCTCGCCCCGGTCACCGCCGAGGCCGTATCCACCCTGATCCTGCGTGGCGAGACGCTGCCGGTGGCCGCTCCCTTCGGCCTCGCCCGGTTCGCGGCGCGGACCTCCGGAGAATCCGCATGAAGCTCCTCGTCAACGGCGAGCCCCGGGACTGCGAGGCCGCCACCCTCGACGCCCTGTGGCGCCAGGAAACCGCCGACCTCGACCTGCCCGGGCCGCAGGGCTTCGCCATCGCCCTCAACGGCGCGGTGGTGCGCCAGCGCGACTGGGCAGGCACGGCGCTCTCGGACGGCGACCGCGTCGAGATCGTGCGCGCCATGCAGGGCGGCTGAAAATTGGATCGCTTTGGAGGAAACCCTATGACCGACACCCACGACGACCCGTTCGTCATCGCCGGCACCACCCTGTCCTCGCGCCTCCTCATCGGCACCGCCGGCTACCCGACGCAGGCGATCATGAGCGACGCGGTGCGGGCGAGCGGCGCCGAGGTGGTGACGGTCTCGATCCGCCGCATCTCGCTCCACGGACACGGCTCGGACACCGTGGCGCGGCTGAAGGGGGCGCGCTTCCTGCCCAACACTGCCGGCTGCGAGACCGCCCGCGACGCCGTGATGACGGCGGAGCTGGCCCGCGAGGCGCTTGGCACCAACTGGATCAAGGTCGAGGTGATCGGCGACCGCGAGACGCTCTATCCCGATGTCGCGGAGACGATCGAGGCGACCCGCCAGCTGGTCGATTCCGGCTTCGTGGTGCTGCCCTATTGCAACGACGACCCGGTCGTGTGCCGCCGGCTCGCCGATCTCGGCGCCGCCGCCGTGATGCCGATGGGCTCGCTGATCGGCTCCGGCATGGGGGTGGCCAACCCGGCCAACCTGGAGCTGATCTGCCGGCGCTCGCCGGTGCCGGTGATCGTCGATGCCGGCATCGGCACCGCCTCCGATGCGGTGATCGCCCTGGAGCTGGGGGCTGCCGCGGTGCTGCTCAACACCGCCGTCGCCAAGGCCGACGATCCCGTCGGGATGGCCCGCGCCATGCGCCACGCCGTCGAGGCCGGCCGCCTCGCGCACCGGGCCGGCCGCATCCCGCGTCGCGCCCGCGCCGAGCCGTCGAGCCCGCAACTCGGCCTCGTCGGCTCGTGAGCCTGCCCGCCCGCCTGCTGATCGTCACCGACCGGCATGGCTGCCCAGAGCCCCTGACCGACCGCGTCGCCGCCTGCCTCGCCGCCGGCGCGCGCTGGATCTGGCTGCGCGACCGCGACCTGCCCGCCCCGGAGCGCGCCGCCCTCGCCGAGACCCTGGCCGCGTCGGTGACGCGGGTGGGCGGGGCGCTCACCATCGGGCGCGACGTGGAGCTGGCGGCGCGGGTGGGGGCGGCCGGGGTTCAGCTCGGCGAGCCTGCTGCCGTGGCGCCGGCCCGGGCGCGCCTGGGGCGTGGCGCCCTGCTCGGCGTCTCGGCGCATTCTCTGGCGGAGGTGCGGGCGGCGCGGGAGGCGGGGGCGGATTACGTGACCTTGAGCCCGATCTTCCTGACCGCCAGCAAGCCGGGCTACGGGCCGGCCTTGGGGTTGGGGGTGTTGCGGGCGGCGGCGGCGGTGATGCCCGTGGTCGGGTTGGGGGGCATCGACGATGTCACGGCACGACGCTGTCGTGATGAAGGCGCAGCCGCCTGCGCGATCATGGGGACCGTGATGCGTGCGGAATGCGCGGCGCGGGTCATGGCTCGTCTCATGCGGGCGATGGCGATGTGACCAGGGGATTTTTGTGTCGGCGCATCGATGATGCCGCCGCGCGGTCCGCCGGGGCTGACAGGGTCAGACCGAGTGCCTTGCGCGTCGCGGGCAGGATCAGCGGCCGCGAGGAGGTCGTCCGGATCACGCTCAACTCGCCGCGAGGCGTTCCAGCCGCTCGACGTCGAGGAGGCGAACGCCGCCGGGAACGATCAGGATGAGATGGGCCCGATCGAGGCGGGTCAACATGCGGCTCACCGTCTCGATGGTTAGCCCGAGATGGTCGGCCATGTCCTGGCGGCCCATCGGCAGCTCGACCGTGACCGAGCTGCGGCCCGTCCGTGCGTAGCGGTTCCGCAGGCCGAGCAGGAAGGCGACGACCTTCTCCTCGGCGGTGCGGCGCCCGAGCAGCAGCATCTGGTCCTGGGCCAGCATCAGCTCGGCGCCGGTCCGCGCGTGCAGGCTCCGGAGGAGATGCGGCTTGGCCTCGAGCAGGGCGGCGAAATCCTCCCGTCCGAAGCGGCACGTCAGGACCGGGCCGAGCGCCTCGGCGGAGACGGCGTGGCGCTCCGCGAGGGCGAGGCCGAGGAAGTCGCCCGGCAGCGCGAAGCCCATGATGTGGCGCCGGCCGTCGGGCAGCAGGCGGGTGAGGCGCAAGCTCCCCTCGATCACGTTGTAGACTGCGTCGCCCGGCTCGTCCTGTCGGAACAGGGCCTGGCCCTTGTCGAGGGTCAGATGCTGGCTCAGCGCCTCCAGCTCCCTCAGCTCCGGCACGGCCAGGGCCGAGCAGACGCTGACCGGCCGCGCCGCACACTCGGCGCAGGGCGTGGCCGACCGCCCGCGGTGGCAGGCCTGCGCGGATCTCTCGATCGCTCGATCGCCCGAACCCGTATCGACCAGCATGCCGTGTCCTCTCCCCGGTCCCCCGTCCTCCCGAGGGTCGGGGAGCCTCGGCGGCTCTGCATTGATCCAGCGCAATCGCCCTGCACCCGCGCCCGCGGGACGAGGCTTTGCGGTGGATCAAGGCCGCTCCACCGGCCGCGGGTAAACCAAACCGGCCGCTGCATCGGGCCGGCCGATCGGAACGCGGGCCGCGGCGGCACCGTCCCGGCACGGGGAAGGCCGGGACGGAGGGCCCGCCGTATCGTGCGGGCCGGGCCCTTCTCGTCAGGGCGCCCGGCCCGTCTTTCAGCCCGGGGCGCGACGACTGCCCCGAACCCGCACGAGGCCGCTCCATGCCCCACCGAACCCTCCTCGACCTCCTCGCCGGCCGTCCCGTGCGCGGCGTGAGCGGCAGCTTCACCATCGCGAGCGTGTGCCATCGCCTGCGGGATTACCGCATCGGTGCCCTCGTGGTGGTGGAGGCCAAGCGCCTCGTCGGCATCATCACCGAGCGCGACATCGCCACCCGCGTGATCGCGGGCCATCGTGACCCGATGCTGACCCTCGTGCGGGAGGTGATGACCCGGGATCCGCAGACGATCGCCGCCGAGGCGAGCCTCGCGGAGGCGCATCGGCTCATGATCGCCGGAGGATTCCGGCATCTGCCGGTGATGCGTGGCGACGACGTCATCGGGATGGTCTCGCTGCGCGACCTGCCGGCGGCCGGAGATTCCTCCCTGCGCGACACCATCCGGGTTCCCGCCCTCGGGTGAGCGGGCTCCGCAGCCGGCCGGAGCGGTTGAGGCAAATCAACGACACGGTGGCGCCGGACGGTTATCTGCGGCGGGTCGGAGTCCAGGTCGACCATGCCACCACCGTCGGCCATGGCAGCACAGCCTGTCATGCCAGCCCCTGCGGGACCGCTCCTCGTCGTCGACGACGACGAGGCCGTGCGGCGGGCGCTCAAATTCGCCCTCGAGCTCGAAGGCTACGAGGTGCGCCTCTACGAGGATGGCGCGCACCTGCTCGGGGAAGCCGGGCTGCCGCGGGCGGGGTGCCTCGTCGTCGATTACCACATGCCGGGCATGGACGGGGTCGAGCTGGTCGGGCGCCTGCGCGAGCGCCGGGTCGGCCTGCCGGCCATCCTGGTGACCGGCCGGATCACCGAGGAGCTGCGCCTGCGCGCCGCCCGGGCCGGCTTCCGGCAGGTGGTGGAGAAGCCCTTCGAGGACGGGTCCCTGCTCGCCGGCATCAACGCGGCGCTTGCCGCCTCGTCCTGAGGCGCGCCTTCCCCGACGACACGGCGGCACTTCGCTGCCCGGATAGGCGACGGGCGCATCCGCCGTCTCTGCACTCCCGCCCTTCGGCGGCGGGAGGGCTATCCGGTGACAGTTCCGCTTAATATCAACGGTCGAAAGAAAACGACCTTTGGTTTCGGTCTCGAGTTTTCGTCGATCTTTTGGCTAGGATTCGGAAGATCAAGATGGTTCGTCGGCCCGAGGCGTCAGCGCCTGAGAGCCTGTTGGGCGAATTTTACTGACGAAATCTGACAGAAAGCAGTAATTGCCGACTCTCTCACATCATCCTGACGTGTGCGGTCGCGGGGAGCCTCGAAGGACGGCTCCGGACGTCTCTGTGATCCCTGGAGCCCTCAGCCGATCCTCGATCATCAACGGCCAGGGATGCCAACGCATCCGGCCGTTGACGGCAACTCGAATTATCGATGCCAGGCCAGAGGCCTGGCGAAAATTCGAGAACGCACCCAAACATCTCAGCAGACTTGCGTTGGCAGGCCAACGCTTCGTCCGCTTAGGGTCTTGTTTGATCGCAGATTTTTGCTGCCGAACCG
>NZ_LABX01000160.1 GCF_001043915.1 Methylobacterium aquaticum
CGCCTCCATCACCGAGTAAGCGTTCCGGCGCTTCCACGAGCGGACAGGTGACGGGGCGGGCCTCGTGCCCGCCCTATCCCGTCGCGAGGTAGACATCACATGAACGGCCAGAACATCCGTATTCGCCTGAAGGCGTTCGATCATCGCATCCTGGATTCGTCGACCCGCGAGATCGTCTCGACGGCGAAGCGGACCGGCGCCACGGTCCGCGGGCCGATCCCGCTGCCGACCCGGATCGAGCGCTTCACCGTCAACCGCTCGCCCCACATCGACAAGAAGTCGCGCGAGCAGTTCGAGATGCGCACCCATAAGCGCGTGCTCGACATCGTCGATCCGACGCCCCAGACCGTGGACGCGCTGATGAAGCTCGACCTCGCCGCTGGCGTCGACGTGGAGATCAAGCTCTAGGCGGTCCTCAGGGATCGCTTGGAGCTTCACTAGGCTGCGCGGGGGAGAACCATGCGCTCAGGAGTCATCGCACAGAAGGTCGGCATGACCCGCGTCTTCACGGACGCCGGCGAGCATGTTCCGGTCACGGTGCTCAAGGTCGATCAGTGCCAGGTGGTGGCCCACCGCACGATCGAGAAGAACGGTTACGTCGCGCTCCAGGTGGGTGTCGGCAAGGCCAAGGTCAAGAACGTCACCAAGGCCCAGCGCGGTCATTTCGCGGTTGCGAAGGTCGAGCCGAAGCGCAAGCTGGCCGAGTTCCGCGTCAGCGAGGACGCGATGATCCCGGTCGGGGCCGAGATCACCGCGGACCACTTCCTGGCCGGTCAGTTCGTCGATGTGACGGGCACGACCACCGGTAAGGGCTTCGCCGGCGGCATGAAGCGCTGGAACTTCGGCGGCCTGCGCGCCACCCACGGCGTGTCGATCTCGCACCGGTCGATCGGTTCGACCGGCGGCCGTCAGGATCCGGGCAAGACCTTCAAGAACAAGAAGATGCCGGGCCATCTCGGCGTCGAGCGGGTCACGACCCAGAACCTGCGCGTCGTGCGCACCGATGTCGAGCGCGGCCTGATCCTGGTCGAGGGCTCGGTCCCGGGCGTCGATGGCGGCTGGATCTACGTCCGCGACGCCGTGAAGCGCAAGCTTCCGGCCGATGTGCCGATGCCGGGCAAGTTCCGCGAGCAGGCTGCCGCTCCGGCGGAGGGCCAGGTCGAGGCGCCTGCGGCTCCGGCCACCGAGGAGAATGCGTGATGAAGTTCGAGATCACCACGCTCGACGGCGCCGAGGCCGGCTCGGTCGAGCTGGACGAGGCCATCTTCGGCCTCGAGCCCCGCGCCGACCTGCTCCAGCGCTGCGTCCGCTGGCAGCTCGCCAAGCGCCAGGCTGGCACGCACCAGACCAAGCAGCGCGGCGAGATCGCCCGCACGACCAAGAAGCTGTACAAGCAGAAGGGCACCGGTAATGCCCGGCACGGCGCGGCATCCGCCCCGCAGTTCCGCGGCGGCGCTCGCGCCCACGGCCCGGTCACCCGCTCGCACGCCCACGACCTGCCCAAGAAGGTCCGGGCGCTGGCGCTCCGCCACGCTCTCTCGGCCAAGGTCAAGAGCGCCGAGCTGATCGTCATGGACGATGCCCGCCTCGAGGAGGGCAAGACCAAGGCGCTCAAGGAGCGTTTCGGCAAGCTGTCGCTCTCGAACGCCCTGATCATCGGCGGCGCCGAGCTCGACCAGAACTTCGCTCGTGCGGCCCGCAACCTGCCGCAGATCGACGTCCTGCCGGTGCAGGGCATTAACGTCTACGACATCCTGCGCCGCGAGAAGCTCGTACTGACCCGCGCCGCCGTCGATGCGCTGGAGGCGCGATTCAAATGAGCGCTGATCCGCGCCACTACGACGTGATCGTCTCCCCGGTCATCACCGAGAAGGCGACCAACCTCTCGGAACTCAACAAGGTTGTGTTCCGGGTGGCCCCGAAGGCGACCAAGCCGCAGATCAAGGAAGCGGTGGAGAAGCTGTTCGAGGTCAAGGTGAAGAGCGTCAACACGCTCATCACCAAGGGCAAGACCAAGATGTTCCGCGGTCAGCGCGGCCAGCGCTCGGACGTGAAGAAGGCGATCGTCACCCTCGAAGAGGGCCAGACCATCGACGTCACGACCGGGCTCTGAGGGGAACGGCGTAAGGGAACAAGCCAATGGCTTTGAAGACATTCAAGCCGGTCACGCCGAGCCTTCGCCAGCTCGTGATCGTGGACCGTTCGGAGCTCTACAAGGGCAAGCCGGTCAAGTCGCTGACGGTGGGCAAGTCGTCCACCGGCGGCCGCAACAACCTCGGCCGCGTCACCGTGCGGTTCCGGGGCGGCGGCCACAAGCGGACGCTGCGCACCATCGACTTCAAGCGGCGTGAGCACGCCGGCAAGGTCGGCACCGTCGAGCGGATCGAGTACGATCCGAACCGCACGGCGTTCATCGCGCTGGTGACTTACGAGGGTGGAGCGCAGAGCTACATCCTGGCGCCGCAGCGGGTGAAGGCGGGCGACAAGGTGGTGTCGGGCGAGTCGGTCGACATCAAGCCCGGCAACGCCATGCCGCTCGGCAGCATGCCGGTCGGCACGATCGTGCACAATGTCGAGCTGAAGATCGGCAAGGGCGGGGCGATCGCCCGGTCGGCGGGCAACTATGCCCAGATCGTCGGCCGCGACCAGGGCTACGTCACGCTGCGCCTCAATTCGGGCGAGCAGCGCCTGGTGCACGGCCAGTGCTACGCCACGGTGGGCGCGGTCTCGAACCCCGACCACATGAACATCTCGCTCGGCAAGGCCGGTCGCAACCGCTGGCTCGGCAAGCGTCCGCATAACCGCGGCGTCGCCATGAACCCGATCGACCACCCGCACGGCGGCGGCGAGGGTCGCACCTCGGGCGGTCGTCATCCGGTCACCCCGTGGGGTATCCCCACCAAGGGCAAGAAGACCCGCTCGAACAAGCGCACCGACACGTTCATCGTGTCGAGCCGCCACAACCGCAAGAAGTAAGGGCGTCGTCCCATGGCACGTTCAATCTGGAAGGGGCCGTTCATCGACGGCTACCTCCTCAAGAAGGCGGACGCCGCGCGCGGCGCGAGCCGCAACGAGGTGATCAAGATCTGGAGCCGTCGCTCCACGATCCTTCCGCATTTCGTTGGTCTGACCTTCGGGGTCTACAACGGGCAGAAGCACATTCCGGTCTACGTCTCCGAGGAAATGGTCGGTCACAAGTTCGGCGAGTTCTCGCCGACCCGCACCTTCCACGGTCACGCGGCCGACAAGAAGGCGAAGAGGCGCTAAGATGGGCAAGGCAGCAGCACCCCGCGCGCTCCCCGAGAACGAGGCCAAGGCCGTGGCGCGCATGCTGCGCGTCAGCCCGCAGAAGCTGAACCTCGTGGCTCAGCTCATCCGCGGCAAGAAGGTCTCGACCGCGCTCGCCGACCTCCAGTTCTCGCGCAAGCGGATCGCCGTCGACGTGCGCAAGTGCCTCGAGAGCGCGATCGCCAACGCCGAGAACAACCACGACCTGGACGTGGACGATCTCGTCGTGAAGGAGGCTTATGTCGGCAAGGCGCTGGTTCTCAAGCGCTTCCACGCCCGCGCCCGCGGCCGTGGCGCCCGCATCCTGAAGCCGTTCGCGAACCTCACCATCGTGGTGCGCGAAGTCCCGGCCGAGGCGGCCTGAGGAGGGATCGATGGGTCAGAAAGTCAATCCGATCGGTCTCCGTCTCGGCATCAACCGGACCTGGGACTCGCGCTGGTACGCCAACAAGGGCGAGTACGCTCGCCTGATGCATGAGGACGTCGCGATCCGCAAAGCGCTGCTCAAGCAGCTCAAGCAGGCCGCGGTCTCCAAGATCGTCATCGAGCGCCCGCACAAGAAGTGCCGCGTCACCATCCACTCGGGCCGTCCGGGCGTGGTGATCGGCAAGAAGGGTGCGGACATCGAGAAGCTGCGTAAGCTGGTCAACTCGATGACCAAGGCCGACGTGACGATCAACATCGTCGAGGTGCGCAAGCCCGAGATCGACGCCACCCTGGTGGCCGACTCGATCGCCCAGCAGCTCGAGCGCCGCGTCGCCTTCCGTCGCGCGATGAAGCGCGCCGTGCAGTCGGCGATGCGTCTCGGCGCCGAGGGCATCCGCATCAACTGCTCCGGCCGTCTCGGCGGCGCCGAGATCGCCCGGCTCGAATGGTACCGCGAGGGCCGCGTGCCCCTGCATACCCTGCGCGCCGATGTCGATTACGGCACGGCGACGGCCTTCACCACCTATGGCACCTGCGGCATCAAGGTGTGGGTGTTCAAGGGCGAGATCCTTGAGCACGACCCGATGGCCCAGGACAAGCGCGCGCACGAGGAGGGCGGCCGTTCGGGCGGGCGTCGTGACCGCGAGCGCGGCGAGCGCGGCGGACGGGACGCGGCCTGAGGGCCGCGCTTCCCCCGCCCTTCAGTTTTGAGAGGCTGCCATGCTGCAACCCAAGAAGACGAAGTTCCGCAAGCAGTTCAAGGGCCGCATCCACGGCGCCGCGAAGGGCGGGACCGATCTGAACTTCGGCTCCTTCGGCCTCAAGGCCCTGGAGCCGGAGCGGATCACCGCGCGTCAGATCGAGGCGGCCCGCCGCGCGATCACCCGCGAGATGAAGCGTCAGGGCCGGGTCTGGATCCGGATCTTCCCCGACGTCCCCGTGACCGCGAAGCCGACCGAGGTCCGCATGGGCTCGGGCAAGGGCGCTCCCGAATACTGGGCCGCCCGCGTGCATCCGGGCCGCATCATGTTCGAGATCGACGGCGTGGCCGAGGACATCGCCCGCGAGGCGTTGCGCCTGGGTGCCGCCAAGCTGCCGGTCCGCACGCGCTTCATCCAGCGCATCGCCGACTGAGGAGAATAGTTGAGATGAAGTCGAGCCAGAGGCTGTCTGACCTGCGCGCGCTGTCGCCGGATCAGCTCGGCGAAGAGCTCCTGAACCTGAAGAAGGAGCAGTTCAACCTGCGCTTCCAGCGGGCCACGGGTCAGCTCGAGAACGTCGCCCGGGTGCGCGAAGTGCGCCGCGACATCGCCCGCGTCCGCACCTTGCAGCGCCAGAAGACGCTGCAGGCGGCGCAGGGCTAAGGGAGTTCAAAGACCATGCCGAAGCGCGTGCTGCAGGGCGTCGTCGTCAGCGACAAGCAGGACAAGACCATCGTCGTGAAGGTGGAGCGTCGCTTCACCCACCCGGTGATGAAGAAGACCATCCGCCGGTCGAAGAACTACCACGCTCACGACGAGAACAACGTGGCCAAGGTCGGCCAGCAGGTGTTCATCGAGGAGTCGCGGCCCTATTCCAAGCTCAAGACCTGGAAGCTGGTCGAGGGCGAGGCCGTCGCGACCGTCGACGCCTGAGGGGATTGCCGGCCGGCATCCCCCTTCTTGGCAAGGCGGAGTGCCTTTTGCGCCTCCGGCGCCTTGTCAACGAGGCCGATCCGGTGTAATCGGCCGGCCTCCACCGAAACATGAAGGGCGTGTGACGCGCTCCTCATCGCGTTCGTTGACCGCGCCAGGGCGAGCCATCGCCCTGCTGCGCGGTCTTTTAATGGACGGGGACGCGAGATCCCCATCAGGCTGCCGTCCGCCGGGCAATCGTGCCCGCCGGAGACCTGCCTGAAACAAGGAAAGGGCGTTAGGCCGTGATCCAGATGCAGACGAATCTGGACGTCGCCGACAATTCCGGCGCACGTCGCGTGATGTGCATCAAGGTACTCGGTGGTTCCAAGCGCAAGTATGCCGGCGTCGGCGACATCATCGTGGTGTCGGTGAAGGAGGCGATTCCGCGGGGCCGCGTGAAGAAGGGCGACGTCATGAAGGCGGTCGTCGTGCGTACCGCCAAGGACGTCCGTCGGGCCGACGGTTCGGTGATCCGCTTCGACCGCAACGCGGCGGTGCTGATCAACAACCAGAAGGAGCCGATCGGCACCCGTATCTTCGGGCCCGTGCCGCGCGAGCTGCGTGCGCGCAACCACATGAAGATCATCTCGCTGGCGCCGGAGGTGCTGTAATGGCTGCGAAGGTGAAGAAGGGCGACAAGGTCGTCGTCCTGACCGGCCGCGACAAGGGTCGCACCGGCGAGGTCATCCAGGTGATGCCGAAGGAGGATCGGGCCCTGGTGCGGGGGATCAACCTGGTGAAGCGCCATACGCGCCAGACCCAGACCTCCGAGGGCGGGATCATCTCCAAGGAGGCGGCGATCCACCTGTCGAACCTCGCGGTCGCCGACCCCAAGGACGGCAAGCCCACCCGGGTCGGTTTTCGCATTCTGGAAGACGGGCGCAAGGTTCGCTTCGCGAAGCGCTCGGGAGATCTGATCGATGGCTGAGGCGCTGAAGGACGGCTACACGCCGCGGCTGAAGAAGCACTACGAGGAAGTGGTGCGTCCGAAGCTGATCGAGGAGTTCGGCTATACCAACCCGATGCAGGTGCCGGCGATCGAGAAGATCGTCGTCAACATGGGCGTCGGCGAGTCGACCCAGGACTCCAAGAAGGCGTCGGTGGCGGCCGAGGATCTCGGCCTCATCGTCGGCCAGAAGCCGGTGATCACCCGGGCGCGCAAGGCGATCGCGACCTTCAAGGTCCGCGAGAACATGCCGATCGGCTGCAAGGTCACGCTGCGCAAGCAGCGCATGTACGAGTTCATGGACCGCCTGATCACCATCGCGCTGCCGCGCGTGCGTGACTTTCGCGGCCTGAACCCGAAGTCCTTCGACGGCCGCGGCAACTACGCCCTCGGGATCAAGGAGCACCTGGTGTTCCCCGAGATCAACTACGACAAGGCGCAGAACACCTGGGGCATGGACATCGTCGTGGCGACCACCGCCAAGACCGATGCCGAGGCCCGGGCGCTCCTGAAGCACTTCAACTTCCCGTTCCGGCAGTGAGGGCGGCAAGCCCCCATACGCGGACACTGGAGAGCTAGACATGGCTAAGACGAGCAAGATCGAGAAGAACAAGCAGCGGCGGGAGCTCGTGAAGCGCTACGCGCCGAAGCGCGAGGCGCTGCTGGCAACTGCCAACGACGAGTCGCTGTCGATGGAGGAGCGCTTCGAGGCGCGCCTCAAGCTGGCGGAGCTGCCCCGCAACTCCAGCCCGACCCGCATCCGCAACCGCTGCGAGATGACCGGCCGTCCCCGGGCTTACTACCGCAAGCTCGGCATCTCCCGCGTCGCCCTGCGCGACCTGGGATCCCGGGGTCTGATCCCGGGCCTGGTCAAGTCGAGCTGGTAAGGGGAGGGCGCCACAGATGATCAACGATCCCGTGGGCGATATGCTCACCCGCATCCGCAACGGCCAGCAGCGTCGTCGCAACGTCGTGCAGACCCCCGGCTCCAAGCTGCGGGCCCGCGTCCTCGACGTGCTGAAGGCCGAAGGCTACATCCGCGACTACGCCACGACCGATTACGGCAACGGGCGCACCGAGTTCGCGATCGAACTCAAGTACTTCGACGGCCAGCCGGTGATCCGCTCGATCGAGCGCGTCTCCAAGCCGGGCCGCCGGGTCTATTCGTCGGTCGATACCCTGCCGCGCGTCGCCGACGGTCTGGGCATCACCATCGTCTCCACCCCCCAGGGCGTCATGGCCGACCACGAGGCGCGCGAGCGCAACGTCGGCGGCGAGGTGCTCTGCAAGGTCTTCTGACCTTCGGACCCTGACAGCCGAAAAGGAGAGACGAGCATGTCCCGCGTAGGCAAGAAGCCGGTCACCGTTCCGGCCGGCGTCACCGCCACCGTCGACGGCCAGACCGTCAAGATCAAGGGCCAGAAGGGCGAGTTGCAGTTCCGCGTCCCCGACCAGGTGTCGGTGAGCCACGAGAACGGCGCGATCTCGGTCCAGCCCAGGTCCCAGACCAAGGAGGCCCGCGCGATGTGGGGCCTCTCCCGTGCCCAGGTGTCGAACCTGGTCGTGGGCGTGACCAAGGGCTACGAGAAGAAGCTGGAGATCAACGGCGTCGGTTACCGCGCCGCGGTCGCCGGCAAGGTTCTCAAGCTGTCGCTCGGCTACAGCCACGACGTCGAATACGCGATCCCCGAGGGGATCACGATCGTCACCCCGAAGCCGGTCGAGATCGTCGTCACCGGCATCGACAAGCAGCGCGTCGGCCAGGTCGCGGCGGAGATCCGCGAGTATCGCGGCCCCGAGCCCTACAAGGGCAAGGGCGTCAAGTACGCCGGCGAGTTCATCTTCCGCAAGGAAGGCAAGAAGAAGTAAGGGCCGCCGATGTCTCGCAAAATCGAACTGCTCGATCGGCGCCGCGCGCGCGTCCGGCGGGCGATCCGCAAGGCGGCCAATGGTCGTCCGCGGCTCTCGGTGTTCCGCTCCTCCAAGCAGATCTACGTCCAGGTCATCGACGACGCGACCGGCCACACCCTGGCCGCGGCGTCGAGCCTCGACAAGGACCTGCGCGCCCGCCTCAAGACCGGGGCCGACAAGGCCGCCGCGACCGAGGTCGGCAAGCTGGTGGCGGAGCGTGCCAAGGCCGCCGGGGTCACCCAGGTCATCTTCGACCGCTCGGGCTACCTCTATCACGGCCGGGTCAAGGCCCTGGCCGATGCGGCCCGCGAGGGCGGCCTCGACTTCTGATCCTGGACCTCCGATCCCGGCAGGGCAGGGCGCGTCTCACGCGCCGCCCCGGCAGGATCGCTACGGTGTCCCATGAGGCGAGGGGGCCGAGAGGCTCCCTCTCTCGTTCCGGCGGAACGAAACATAGCGAGCGGGACCGCCGCCCGCGTCAGTCGATGGACAACACACATGGCACGTGAGCGTGAGGGTCGTCGCCGCGACGACCGCGAGGAGCGCGACAGCGAGTTCGTGGACAAGCTCGTCCACATCAACCGCGTCGCCAAGGTGGTGAAGGGCGGCCGTCGCTTCGGCTTCGCGGCCCTCGTCGTCGTCGGCGACCAGAAGGGTCGCGTCGGTTTCGGCCACGGCAAGGCCCGTGAGGTGCCCGAGGCCATCCGCAAGGCCACCGAGGCCGCCAAGCGCGGTCTCGTCCGCGTGGCGCTCCGCGAGGGCCGCACCCTGCACCATGACGTGCAGGGCCGCCACGGCGCCGGCAAGGTCATCCTGCGCGCCGCCCCGGCCGGTACCGGCATCATCGCGGGCGGCCCGATGCGCGCCGTCTTCGAGACGCTGGGCATGCAGGACGTCGTGGCGAAGTCGCTCGGGTCCTCGAACCCCTACAACCTCGTGCGCGCCACCTTCGACGCGCTCAAGAACGAGGATTCGCCCCGTTCGGTCGCGGCGCGCCGCGGTCTGAAGGTCTCGGCCCTCCAGGCCCGCCGTCGCGATGCTGACTCGGCCGCCTCGGCCGATTCTGCCGACGCGGCGTAAGGGAGGCTCGGTATGACTGAGAAGACCATCCGCGTGCAGCAGATCGGCTCGCCGATCCGCCGCGAGGCCAGCCAGCGTCAGACGCTGGTCGGCCTGAAGCTGAACAAGATGCACCGTATCGCCGTCCTGCCCGACAATCCGTCGGTGCGCGGCATGATCGCGAAGGTGCATCACCTCGTGCGCGTTCTCGACGACGCGGCGTGAGGAGGGCACGATGAAGCTCAACGAAATCCGTGACAACGAAGGCGCCACCAAGAAGCGGATGCGCGTCGGCCGGGGTATCGGCTCCGGCAAGGGCAAGACCGCCGGTCGCGGCGTGAAGGGCCAGAAGGCGCGCTCCGGCGTCGCCATCAAGGGCTTCGAGGGCGGCCAGATGCCGCTTCACCGTCGCCTGCCCAAGCGCGGCTTCAACAATCCGGGCGCCACGGACCTCAACGAGGTCAATATCGGGCGCATCCAGCAGGCGGTCGATGCCGGCAGGCTGGACGCCTCGGCGCCCGTGACCCTCGAGGCGCTGATCGCCGCCGGCGTGGTCTCCAAGGCCCGCGACGGGGTGAAGATCCTCGGCGTCGGCGAGCTGACCGCCAAGCTGACCTTCCAGGTCTCCCGGGCGTCGAAGTCGGCGGTCGAGGCGATCGAGAAGGCCGGCGGCTCGGTGACCCAGTCCCTCGCCACCGCCGACGACGCGGTTGCATCCGCGTAAGGCACACTTTAAGTCACCGATCATCGGCGGCGGCCCGTGCGACCAGCGCGAGGCCGCCGCTCGTGTTTTGGGGGACGCTCGCGCGTCCCTGACCCGCGCCCGACGCGGATCCCGACCCCGAGGACACGTCACCCATGGCCTCTGCAGCCGAGCAGCTCGCCGCCAACCTCAACTTCGGCGCCATCGCCAAGGCCGAAGAGCTCAAGAAGCGGATCTGGTTCACCCTGGGCGCCCTGATCGTCTACCGGCTCGGGACCTACATCCCGCTGCCCGGAATCGATCCCGACGCGCTCCGCCAGAGCTTCGCCAACGCGCAAGGCGGCGTGCTCGGCCTGTTCAACATGTTCTCCGGCGGGGCCGTCGAGCGCATGGCGATCTTCGCGCTCAACATCATGCCGTACATCTCGGCGTCGATCATCGTGCAGCTGCTCACCTCGGTGGTGCCGTCGCTCGAGGCGCTGAAGAAGGAGGGCGAGTCGGGCCGCAAGGTTCTCAACCAGTACACCCGCTACCTGACCGTGGTGCTGGCGATCTTCCAGGCCTGGGGCATCGCCGTCGGGTTGCAGAGTTCCGGCGGCATCGTGCAGGATCCGGGGCCGTTCTTCCTGATCTCGACCGTGATCACGCTGACCGGCGGCACGCTGTTCCTGATGTGGATCGGCGAGCAGATCACCTCGCGGGGCATCGGCAACGGCTCCTCGCTCATCATCTTCGCGGGCATCGTCGCCCACCTGCCCTCGGCCATCGCCGGCACTCTCGAACTCGGGCGCCAGGGCGCCCTCTCGACGGTGGTGATCCTCGGCGTGGTGGTGATGGCGGCGGCGGTCGTCTACTTCATCGTCTTCATGGAGCGCGCCCAGCGCCGCCTCCTGATCAACTATCCCAAGCGCCAGGTCGGCAACCGCATGTACGAGGGCCAGACCTCGTTCCTGCCGCTCAAGCTCAACACCTCGGGCGTGATCCCGCCGATCTTCGCCTCGTCGCTGCTGCTGCTGCCCGCCACCGCGGCGAGCTTCCAGACCGATCCGAACGGCACCGGCATCATCGCCACCATGGCGACCTATCTCGGCCACGGCCGGCCGCTCTACATGCTGCTCTACGCGGCCTTGATCATCTTCTTCGCCTTCTTCTACACCGCGGTGGTGTTCAATCCGCAGGAGACGGCGGACAACCTGAAGAAGCATGGTGGCTTCATCCCGGGCATCCGGCCGGGCGAGCGCACCGCCGAGTTCATCGACAAGGTCTTGTCGCGCATCACGGTGATCGGTGCCGCCTACCTGACGGTGATCTGCCTGATCCCGGAGATCCTGGTCTCGTATGCGTCGCTGCCGTTCTATTTCGGCGGCACCTCGCTGCTGATCGTGGTCTCGGTGACCATGGACACGGTGGCGCAGGTCCATGGCCATCTGCTGGCGCACCAGTACGAGGGTCTGGTGAAGAAGGCGAAGCTGCGCGGCGCTCGCCGGCGCTGACCCGGTTGTCCGGGAGATGACGTCCGGAGACCGGATCGCTAAGCAGATGTCGCCGAAGTGATCACCGGTTCGGCGATAAAAATCTGCGGCAAAACAAAAACCTAAGCGGGCGAAGCGTTGGCTTGCAAACGCAAGTCTGCTTAGAGCACTGGCCGATTGCAACGTGATCGGGCGCTGCTCTAGCCCGCGCGGCACGTGAGCGAAGCCGGTTTCCGCATTGCGACATGCGATCCGACACGATCGCCTGAAGCGATCAGCCTGACGTCGTATGACACGCGCGGGCGCGACGGCGACCGGACCCCGATGCGACCGCCCCGGCGCCCTTGCGCCGGGGTATGCCCTTGGCGCATGGTCGGGCTTTGGCGTCGTCGGGTCTTAGCGCATGGTCGGATACGGCCGGAGCGGATCTCGGTTTAGAACAAGCAGACAGGCCGCGCGCCGGGGGGACGGATCCCGTGCGGAACGCGGTGGAGGGGAGTGACAGGTTATGCGGATCATTCTGCTCGGCCCGCCCGGCGCCGGGAAGGGGACTCAATCGGCGCGGATCGTCGAGCGGTTCGGAATCCCGCAGCTCTCGACCGGCGACATGCTGCGGGCCGCTGTGGCGGCCGGTACCCCGGTCGGCCTCAAGGCCAAGGCCCTGATGGAGAGTGGCGCGCTCGTCTCCGACGAGATCGTGATCGGCATCGTCGCCGACCGGATCGACGAGAAGGATGCCCGCAGCGGCTTCATCCTCGACGGCTTCCCCCGCACGGTGGCCCAGGCCATCGCCTTGGAGACGATGCTGTCGGAGAAGGGGCTGCGCCTCGACGCGGTGATCGAGTTCAAGGTCGACGAGGATGCCCTCGTCGGGCGCATCGCCAAGCGCGCCGCCGAGACCGCGGCCCGCGGCGAGCCGGTGCGCAAGGACGACACGCCGGAGGTGTTCAAGACCCGGCTTGAAGCCTACCGCACCCAGACCGCGCCGCTCTCGGCGCATTATGCCGGCACCGGGCTTCTGCGTCAGGTCGACGGCATGGCGCCGATCGACGAGGTGACGACGCAGCTCGAGACGCTGCTCGCCCCGTTCCAGGCCGTATCCGCGTGACGCGCGTCACGAGTTGACAACGGTTCGCGCCCGCGCTAGTGGGCGCTCCTTCGTTCAGACCCGGACGGCCCGGCGTGCCTCTCTGGAGGCCGCTCCGGGCCGATTTGTCGTCCGGACGACGGGCGCGCAGGGGCCGGACTCCACCGGACGCGCGCGTGACCAGAAGAACAGCCGTCCGGGCCCGCTGCCCTGGACGCGATGGAGAGCAGGAACACCATGGCCCGTATTGCCGGCGTTAACATCCCGACCAACAAGCGTGTCGTCATCGCGCTCCAGTACATCCACGGCATCGGTGCCAAGAAGGCCGAGGAGATCACCGAGAAGGTCGGCATCCCGGCCGAGCGTCGCGTGAACCAGCTCACCGACGCCGAGGTGCTCCAGATCCGCGAGACGATCGACCGCGACTACGTCGTCGAAGGCGACCTGCGCCGCGAAGTCGCGATGAACATCAAGCGCCTGATGGATCTCGGCTGCTACCGCGGCCTGCGCCACCGCCGCAACCTGCCGGTCCGCGGCCAGCGCACCCACACCAACGCCCGCACCCGCAAGGGCAAGGCGAAGCCGATCGCCGGCAAGAAGAAGTAAGCCGCGATTGGTACGATGATCGGCGGGACCGTCCGTTCGGTTCCGCCCGACACCGGCGGCGCGCGAGCGCCGTCACCGTTCCTCGTGAGAGACGTCCCGAGCGCCTGGCACCACGGGCGCGCCTGAAGGATCGAAAGACAGTATGGCCAAGGAAGCAACTCGCGTCCGTCGTCGCGAACGCAAGAACATCGTGTCGGGCGTCGCCCACGTGAACGCCTCGTTCAACAACACGATGATCACCATCACGGACGCCCAGGGCAACACGATCTCGTGGTCGTCGGCCGGCGCCATGGGCTTCAAGGGCTCCCGCAAGTCGACCCCCTATGCCGCCCAGGTCGCGGCCGAGGATGCCGGCCGCAAGGCCGCCGAGCATGGCATGCGGACCCTCGAGGTCGAGGTCTCGGGCCCCGGTTCGGGTCGTGAGTCGGCCCTGCGCGCGCTCCAAGCGGCGGGTTTCACGGTGACGTCGATCCGCGACGTGACCCCGATCCCGCATAACGGCTGCCGCCCGCGCAAGCGCCGCCGCGTCTGATCGTCCACCAGCCGGGAGGCTTTGCCAGAGGCTTCCCGGCCGACGGCCCGCGAAGAGGATTGCGTGTCGACATCGTCCACAGCCGACCTCGTCCGGCCCGGCGTCCTCCCCTGGACGCTGGGCGATCGCGTTGTGGTCGCCCTCAATGACGGTCACATCGACGCCTCGATCGGGCTGGTGCAGGGCATCCCCTCCGAGGAGGCCGCAAGGCTCCAGGTCGAGGGGCTCCGCTCGCCGGATGCACCGCGGATCACCGTCAATGCCTTCCTGATCCTCGGCGGACCGGCTCCGGTTCTGATCGATGCCGGGATGGGCGCGGGTGGGCCTGCCTCGGTCGGGCATCTGATGACGGCGCTCCGGGCCTGCGGCGTGGAGCCGGGCTCGATCGGCGCCGTGCTGGTGACCCACCTGCATTCCGACCATGTCGGCGGATTGATGGGACCGGACGGCGCAGCCCTCTACCCGACGGCCGAGGTGGTGATCCCGGAGGCCGAGGCCGCCTACTGGCTGGCCGAGGGGGCCGAGGGGCGGGCGCCGGATGGGGCGAAGGCCGGCTTCCGCCGTGCCCACGCGCTCGTCGCGGCTTACGGCGACCGGATCCGCCGGGCCGGCGAAGGCGAGGTGCTGCCAGGCGTCGAGGCGATCCTGGCGCCCGGCCATACGCCGGGCCACACCGCCTACCGGGTCCAGTCGGGCGACAGGAGCCTGCTGATCTGGGGCGACGTGGTGCACCTGCCGGCGATCCAGTTCGCCCGGCCGGAGGCGTTCCTGTCCTTCGACGTGGACGGCGCGATGGCGGTGGCCACGCGCAAGCGCATCCTCGATCGGGCGGCGGCGGAGCGCAGCCTGGTCGCCGGGATGCATCTCGAGTTTCCGGCCCTCGGCTCGGTCCGGCGCGACGGCGCCGGCTTCGCCTGGGTCCCGGAGCAGTGGAGCGCGGCGTCCTGACCGCCCCTGCTTCGACCGTGTGAGAGATCAGGACGGCGGTGTCACCCGGGCGCGGGAGGGACCGCGAGGGGAGGGCCCTTTCAAGGCGGTCCCCTGTGTAAGTTGGCGAGAGGTGCGAACGTGGTCATTCAGAAGAACTGGCAAGAGCTGATCAAGCCGAACAAGCTCGAGGTCATCCCCGGACACGACCCGAAGCGGATCGCCACCGTCGTGGCCGAGCCGCTGGAGCGCGGCTTCGGCACCACCCTCGGCAATTCCTTGCGCCGGGTGCTCCTCTCGTCGCTCCAGGGGGCGGCCGTCACCTCGGTCCATATCGACGGCGTCCTGCACGAGTTCTCGTCGATCCCGGGCGTGCGCGAGGACGTCACCGACATCGTCCTGAACATCAAGACGATCGCGATCCGCTCGTCGAGCGATACCCCGAAGCGCATGACCCTGCGCAAGACCGGCCCGGGCCTGGTCACGGCGGGCGACATCGCCACCATCGGCGACGTGCAGATCCTCAACCCCGACCTGGTGCTCTGCACCCTGGACGACGGGGCCGAGATCCGCATGGAGTTCACCGTGTCGGCCGGCAAGGGCTACGTCCCGGCCGAGCGCAACCGGCCCGAGGATGCGCCGATCGGCCTGATCCCGGTCGACGCGTTGTTCTCGCCGGTCACCAAGGTGTCCTACCGCATCGAGAACACCCGCGAGGGCCAGGATCTCGACAAGGACAAGCTGACCATGACGGTCGAGACCAACGGCGCGGTCTCGCCCGAGGATGCGCTGGCTTATGCCGCCCGCATCATCCAGGATCAGCTCCAGATCTTCGTCAACTTCGAGGAGCCCCGCAAGGAAGAGGCCGCGCCGCTGGCGCCGCAGCTGCCCTTCAACCCGGCCCTGCTCAAGAAGGTCGACGAGCTGGAACTGTCGGTCCGTTCGGCCAACTGCCTCAAGAACGACAACATCGTCTATATCGGCGATCTCATCCAGAAGACCGAAGCGGAGATGCTGCGCACCCCGAACTTCGGCCGCAAGTCGCTCAACGAGATCAAGGAAGTGCTGGCCGCGATGGGCCTGCACCTCGGCATGGACGTGCCCGGCTGGCCGCCGGAGAACATCGAGGACCTGGCCAAGCGCTTCGAGGAGCATTACTGAGCCGGTCTCGCGGCGCGGGGCGTGACGTCCCGCGCCGCCACTCCCGATGCGCCGGCCCGCGCGGCGCATCGGGAGTGGCGTTCCCCGCCCTCGCACCACAAAGGACGGCCGACCCGTGGCACGGCGGCCGAGAACCAATAGGAGAGAGCCATGCGTCACGGTTTCCGGGGTCGGCGCTTCAACCGCACCGTCGAGCATCGCAAGGCGATGTTCTCGAACATGTCGGCCGCGCTGATCAAGCACGAGCAGATCATCACCACCCTGCCGAAGGCCAAGGACCTGCGTCCCGTGGTCGAGAAGCTGATCACGCTGGGCAAGCGCGGCGACCTGCACGCCCGCCGTCAGGCGATCGCGGCTTTGCGCGGCGACGAGGTGATGGTCAAGAAGCTGTTCGACGTGCTTGGGCCCCGCTATGCCGGCCGCCCGGGCGGCTATTGCCGCATCATGAAGGCGGGCTTCCGCTACGGTGACAATGCCGCGATGGCGGTGATCGAGTTCGTCGATCGCGACGTCGATGCCCGCGGCAGGGATTCCGGCCCGGTCCAGGTCGCCGACGAGACCTCGGCGGAGTAATCCGCTTTCCACCCTCGCGATGCTATCGAAGGCGGTCCTTGCGGACCGCCTTTGTTTTTGCACGGGACGACGCAGAATCGCCTGACCGCACCGGCGTATCGAAGCGAGCAGGCCGGCAAGGGCGATCCCGCGGCGGGTCCGGCCTGTCGGCGAAGGGCTGGATTCCGGCGGGCGGGAGGCGCAAAGGTGACGTGCTTCACGTCCACCAGCGAACTGTCCGATGACCGTCATTCCTCCGCTCGCCGACCTCCAGGCCCGCTACGCCGCATGGCAGGAGCGCGGTCTCACGCTCGACATGACCCGCGGCAAGCCGTCGCCCGAGCAGCTCGACCTGTCGGAGGGGCTCTCGACCCTGCCGGGTAACCGCGACCACCGCTCCGACGCCGGCGAGGACGTCCGCAATTACGGCGGCGTCCAGGGCCTCGCCGAGGTGCGGGCCCTGTTCGCCCCGGTGCTCGGCGCCCCGCCGGAGCGGATCGTCGTCGGCAACAATTCGAGCCTCGCGCTGATGCATGATTGCATCGTCTACGCGCTGCTCAAGGGGGTCCCCGGCGGGGCCCGGCCGTGGTCGAAGGACGAGGAGATCCGCTTCCTCTGCCCGGTGCCGGGCTACGATCGCCACTTCGCCCTGTGCGAGACCTACGGCATCGGCATGATCCCGGTGCCGATGACCGCCGACGGGCCGGACATGGACGTGGTCGAGCGCGAGGCCCGCGATCCTCGGGTGAAGGGGCTCTGGGCGGTGCCGCAATATTCGAATCCCGGCGGTGAGACCTATTCCGACGCCACCGTCGCGCGGCTCGCCCGGATGGCGACCGGGGCGCCGGATTTCCGCCTGTTCTGGGACAACGCCTACGCGCTGCATCACCTGACCGAGCGCCGGCCCACCCTCCGCAACATCCTGGATGCCTGCGCCGAAGCCGGCCACCCGGACCGGGCGATCGTCTTCGCCTCGACCTCGAAGGTGACGCTGGCCGGCGCCGGCCTCGCGATGCTGGCCTCCTCCGAGGCCAATATCCGCTGGTATCTGGCGAATGCCGGCAAGCGCAGCATCGGGCCGGACAAGATGAACCAGTTGCGCCACATCCGCTTCCTGCGCGACCGGGCCGGGCTCGACGCCCTGATGGACGGCCATCGCCGGCTGCTGGCGCCGAAGTTCCGCGCCGTCACCGAGACTCTGGCCCGTCATCTCGGCGGCACCGGGGTTGCGCGCTGGAGCGAGCCGGAAGGCGGCTACTTCATCCTGCTCGAAGTGCCGGAGGGCTGCGCCACCCGCGTGGTCAAGCTCGCCGCCGCCTGTGGCTTGGCGCTGACGCCGGCCGGCGCCACCCATCCTTACGGCCGCGACCCGCAGGACCGGCTGCTGCGCCTCGCCCCGTCCTACCCGAAGCTCGCGGAGGTCGAGGCCGCGGCCGAGGTGGTGGCGACCTGCGTGCTGCTGGCGGCGGCGGAGAGCCGTGAGGCGGGTGGGACAGGGCGGGTGGCGGCGCCATACCAACGGTCGTTGGAAACGACCTCTGGTTCCGTTCTGTAATTGTCGCCAAGCCTTTGGCTTGATGTCGAAAACGAGAGATCGGTCAACGGCCGCGTCGATCTCGGGCCTGCCCGAGATCGAATCGATGCGTCGGCATCTTGGGCCGTTGGTAAAAATGTCCTCCCGTCCAGCCACGTCGGGTCCGTCCAGGCAGCCGTGGCGCCGGATCACCCCGCTCCCGCGGGGGCGGGGTCTCCCCGGTCACGTCCGGCTGGAAGCGCGGTTCAATCCGCGGACGGGCCCGTGCAGGGGATGAACCGCATCATCGCCCGCGACAGATGGGGATCGTCCGATACCAGAACGGCCTGCTCGCTCATGGCCTGGGCGATGAGCAGATGGGCGAATGGATCCGGGTGATCCGGCAGCTTGCGCAAGCTGCGGAGATGGGCCGGGCGCAGGTCGAGGAGGGTGAGTTCCCCGTCCGCAATCGCCTCCAGGACCTGCCGGAGGTCGGCCTTCAGCCGGCCGGCGCGGATCAGGAGCACGATCTCCCAGAGCGAGGCCGTGCTGACCAACACCGTGTTGCGCGGATCCGCGATCCGGTCCCGGGCCCGGTCTCCGAGGCGGGGATCGTCGCTCAGCCACCACAGGAGGGCGCGGGTGTCGAGGAGGAGCTTCACGCCTCGTCACCCGGCACGGGCCGGGTCTCCGGCACCACGGCGTCGTCCTCCTCCATCAGGTGGATCCGGCCGGCGAGGGCGCCTGGCCTGCGGCGGGACCGCGCATCCGGCCTCGGTGGGTGGATCTCGGCGATCGGCTCGCCCTGCGAGGTGACGATGAAGGTGCGGCCCTGCCGAGCCTGGTCGAGATAATCGGCCAGGTTCGCCTGGACCTTGCGCAGCCCGACCCGTTCCGGACCGCCCTCCTTCGTCTCCTCGTCGGCCAAGGCGGTCCTCCCGTTGGGTCACGGGAGAGCCTTACACAAGCCGGTCCATTCTGTCAGGCGAGGTCGATCGCTCAATGGGCCGAGGCTTCGACGGCGGCCGGCATGCCCGGCTCCGCCGGGGCGTGGACCGCCGCAGGCCGGCGGCGGGAGAAGAGCAGGATCAGCACCGGCAGGATGATGAGGATCAGGAACGGCGCCAGGCTCATGCCGCCGACCACCACCAGCGCCAGGGGCTTCTGCACCTGCGAGCCGACGCCGTGCGAGAAGGCGGCGGGCAGGAGGCCGACGCCAGCGACGACGCAGGTCATCACCACCGGGCGCATCTGGGTATAGCAGGTCTTCAGCATCGCCTCGGCCCGCGCCTCGCCGCGGGCGATCAGCGCGTTGTAGTGGGTGAGCACGATGATGCCGTCCATCACCGCGATCCCGAGCAAAGCGATGAAGCCGATCGCCGCCGAGACCGAGAACGGCGTCTCGGTGACGGCGAGCGCCACGACGCCGCCCGCCACCGCCATCGGGATCACGGAGAGCGCCAGCAGCGTGTCGATCACCGAGCCGAAATTGACGAAGAGCAGCACCGCGATCAGCAGGATCGCCAGCGGCACCGTGACCGAGAGGCGGGCCAGCGCCCCCTGCATGTTGTTGAACTCGCCGACCAGCTCCAGCCGGTAGTCCGGCGGCAGCTTCACCTCCTGGGCCACGCGCTCGCGGGCCTCGATGATGGTGCTGCCGAGGTCGCGGTCGCGCACGCTGAACTTCACCGGCAGGTAGCGCTCCTGGCCCTCGCGGTAGATGTAGGCGGGCCCCGAGACCAGCTCGACATCGGCGACGGCATTCAGCGGGATCTGGACGGTGCCGCCGCTCTGGGTCTGCCCGGCGATGCGCAGCTCGCGGATGGCGCGGACGCTCTGGCGGTATTGCGAGGCGAGGCGCACGACGATCGGGTAGTGGCGCTCGCTGCCGGTGTCGTAGAGTTCGCCCGCCGCATCGCCGCCGATCGCGGTGCGGACCGTGGTGTTGATGTCGCCCGGGGTGAGGCCGTAGCGGGCGGCGCGCGTGCGGTCGACGTTGATCTGCACCGTCGGCTGGCCGAGCGAGGTGAAGACGCCGAGATCGGTGACGCCGGGCACCCGCTTCAACACCGCCTCGACCTGCCGCGCGACGTCGGTGAGGGTCTGGAGGTCGGGCCCGAACACCTTGAACGAGTTCTCGCCCTTGATGCCCGACACCGCCTCGGCGACGTTGTCCTGGAGGTATTGCGACAGGTTGAACTCGACGCCCGGGAACTCGGTCCGCAGCCGCTCCAGCAGGGCGCCGGTCATCGCGTCCTTGCTCATGCCCTCGCGCCACTGCTCGGCGGGCTTCAGGGGCGCGAAGAACTCGCCGTTGAAGAAGCCGGCGGCATCGGTGCCGTCGTCGGGCCGGCCGTGCTGCGAGACCACCCGCTCGACCTCCGGCACCTCGGCGATCACCCGGCGGATCCGGTTGACGTAGAGGTTGCCCTCTTCCAGCGAGATCGTCGCCGGCATGGTGGCGCGGATCCAGAGATTGCCTTCTTCGAGCTTCGGCAGGAATTCGAGGCCGAGATTGCGTCCCTCCACCGCCACGCCGAGGGCGATGAGGCCGGCGAGGCCCAGCGTCAGGGTGCGGTGAGCGAGCGCCGCCCGGACCACCGGCCGGTACAGCCGGTCGAGGGTGCGGACCAGGAGCGTCTCGACCTCGTGGATGTGGTCCGGCAGCAGGTAGGCCGAAAGGACCGGCGTTACCGTGAAGGTGGCGATGAGGCCGCCCGCCAGCGCATAGGCGTAGGTCTGGGCCATCGGCCCGAAGATGTTGCCCTCGACGCCCGACAGGGTGAAGAGCGGCAGGAAGCCGGTGACGATGATGATCGCCGCGAACACGATCGAGCGGCTGACGTCCGAGGAGGCGAGCGCGATCAGCCCGAGCTTGCGCGGCATGCCCTTGGCGCCGGCGAGGCCCGGCGCGAGCGGCGGGCCGTGGCCCGAGAGGCGGCGGAAGATCGCCTCGACCATGATGACGGTGCCGTCGACGATCAGGCCGAAATCCAGCGCTCCGACCGACAGCAGGTTGGCCGATTCGCCCCGCACCACCAGGATGATGACCGCGAAGAACAGCGCGAAGGGGATCGTCGCCACGACGATCAGGGCGCTCCTCAGGTTGCCGAGGAACAGCCACTGCACCACGAGGATCAGCAGGATCCCGACCATCATGTTGTGCAGCACGGTGTGGGTGGTAACGGCGATCAGGTCGGCGCGGTCGTAGATCCGCTCGATCCGCACGCCCGGCGGCAGGATGCCGGCCGCCTCGATCTTCGCGACCTCGGCCTTCACCGCCTCGATCGACGGGGTCGAGCGCTCGCCCCGGCGCATCAGCACGATGCCCTGGACGACATCGTCGTCGTCGTTCATGCCGGCGATGCCGAGCCGCGGCTGGTGGCCGATCGTGATGGTGGCGACGTCCTTCACCAGGACCGGCGCGCCGCCCGATTGCGACAAAACCGTTTCGCCGATGTCGTCGACCGAGCGAATCAGGCCGACGCCCCGCACCACCGCCGACTGGCTGCCCAGGGTGATGCGGTTGCCGCCGACATTGAGGTTGCTGTCGTTGAGGGTTTTGACCACGCCCGAGAGGGTGAGTCCATGGGCCATCAGCCGGTCGAGATCGACGCCGATCTCGAAGGTCTTGGTCTTGCCGCCCCAGCCGATCACGTCGATGACGCCCGGCACGGCGCGGAAGCGCTTGCGCAGAACCCAGTCCTGAAGCGTCTTCAGGTCGAGGACGCTGTAGCCCTCCGGCGCGACGAGCTTGTAGCGAAAAATCTCGCCGATCGGGCTCACCGGCGAGATGGTGGGCTTTGCTCCGTTCGGAAGGGTGTCGAGCTGGGCCAGCCGGTTGAGCACCTGCTGCTCGGCCTCGCGGTAGTTGTTGGCGAAGCCGAATTGCAGCTTCACGTCGGACAGGCCGTAGAGCGAGACGGTGCGGACCTGCTTGAGGTCGGGCAGGCCCGAGGTGATGACCTCGATCGGCACCGTGATGTAGCGCTCGATCTCCTCGCCCGAGAGGCCCGGCGCCTGGGTGATGACGTTCACCATCGGCGGGGTCGGATCGGGATAAGCCTCGATGTTGAGGCTCTGGAACGCTGCCAGCCCGCCGACCATCAGGGCCACGAAGGCCAGGACGACGAGGGCGCGCTGGCGCAGGGCGAGGCCGACGATGCCGGTCATGGCCGTGTATCCGAAGAGGGCGGGATCGATGAAGGCGGCGGGCGTCAGCTCTGGGTCGACATCCGGTCGATGAAGAGCGAGCCGCGGGAGATCACCCGCTCGCCCTCCTTCAGACCGTCGAGGATCTCGACGGTCGAGCCGTCGACGATGCCGGGCCGGACCGGCCGGTTCTCGACCGCGTTGTCGGGCTTCAGCACCCAGACGCTGGCCTTGTTGCCCTCCAGGATCACGGCGGCGCGGGGCACGGCGTGGGACAGGCTCTCGCGCTCGTTGATGATCCGCACGCTCGCGTACATCTCGGGCTTGAGCAGACCCTGCTTGTTGTTGATCTCGGCCCGCACGGTGATGCGCCGCGTCACCGGATCGACCGAGGTGCCGATGAAGTTGATCCGGCCCTCGAAGGTGCGCTCCGGATGGGCCGGCACCCGGAAGGTGACCTTCTCGTCCATCTCGACCTTGGCGGCATCGGCCTCGCGGAGCTGCGCGATGAGCCAGACCTTCGACAGGTCGCCGATGATGTAGGACGGCTCGCCGCTCGACCCGACATACTGGCCAGGGCCGATCTTGCGCTGGATGATGGTGCCGCTGAGCGGTGCGTTGATCGGGGTGTTGGGATTGATCGCCGAACCCTTCTGGAGGGCGGCCATGTCCTCGTCACGCAAGCCGAGGATGCGCAGGCGGTTGCGAGCGGCTTCCAGCCCGACCTCGGCGGTGCGGTTGTCGTTGGTGGCGGAGGTGAGGTCGTTCTGCGCGGTCTGCAACTCGCGCAGGGTGGTGGTGCGGGTCTCGAACAGGTCGCGCTGGCGCTTCTCGGCGGCCTGCGCGAAGGTGAGCTGCGAGCGGCTCTTGTTCAGCACGTTGAGGGCGGCGAGATAATCGTTCTGGGCCTGCACCATCTCGTTGGCCTGGACCGAGAACAGCGGGTCGCCGCGCTTCACCTGGTCGCCGGCCCGGGCGAAGATCGCGATGACGCGGCCGGGATAGGGCGAGAAGACCGGCGTCGCCTGGTACTCGTCGACCCCGATCTTGCCCTCGGTGGCGATCTCCTCGAAGAACTGGCGCTTGACCACCGGCTCGCTCGACACCGTGGCGAGCTGGGAGGCGGTGAGCGTGAAGGGCTTGCCGGCGGAGGGCCGGGCCGGCACGTCCGCGAAGGCGGTGATCGGCTCCTGCCGGTGGCCCGGACGCAGAGTGGAATAGGCGAAGACCGCCCCGGCGCCCAGGACAGCCAGAACGACGACTTGGCTGATCGGTCTCAGCGTCCGGGGCATGTGCGTCACCCTTCTTCGGTGGTGGGCGCGGGGCAGTGGCCCGACGGGATGACCGATCTGCAACGCGCGGGCAGTACTTGTCCTAATTTGCTGACGCAAGCGTGAATGATGCGCGGGCCACGCCGGTTCCGGGCGCACTGTGCCGCAGGCGATACACTCGCGCGTCATCTCGACGAAGGTGCAGGGACGACGCTGCGCAGGGCCGCGCTGATCAGGGGTCTGGAACGATAGGGAGAGGGGAAAGCAACCTTCCAGAACAGCGCACGCGGATCGAGATGTGGGAATGCGATAGAGCATTTCCCGACCAAGTGGACACCGGTTCGTCGGAAAATGCTCCAGCCCGCCTGGGAGAGCGGACACCTGTGCTCTATGCGTTTAGGAATAATCACATCTGCGGGGCGAGCAGGGCCGCCACCCGGGCCGCCAGGTCGGCGGAGGGGAAGGGTTTTTCCAGCACCGCGAAATCCGCCGGGATCCGGGCCGCCTCGGCATGCCCCGTCACCAGGAGGAACGGCAGGGCCGGCCAGCGCTCGCGCACCGCCTCGGCGAGGTCGAGGCCGCTCATCCCGGGCATCGCCAGGTCGGCGACCACGAGGTCGAACCGCTCCGCCGCGAGCCGCTCCAGCGCCGCCTCGCCGCTCGGCACCTCGGCCTCGTCGTAGCCGAAGCCGTTGAGGAACGAGGCGGTGACGTGGCGGACCTGGGGGTCGTCATCGACCACCAGAATGTGGGCCCGGCGCGGGGCCGGGGCCGGGGCGCTCGCCGGCGACGGGGCCGTCTCGACCGCCTCGCCGGAGCGCGGCAGGTAGAGCAGCACCGTGGTCCCGCGCCCGACCTCGCTGTCGATGCGGATGGTGCCGCCGGATTGCTGCACGAGACCGAACACCATCGCGAGGCCGAGGCCGGTGCCCTGGCCGACGCCCTTGGTGGTGAAGAACGGCTCGAACACCCGGCCGAGGATCTCCGGCGGGATGCCGGTACCGGTGTCGCGGATCGCGATCACCGCGTAGTCGCCGGGTTTCAGGTTCGGATCCTGCAGGTTCGGGTCGGTGCTGCCGCGCACGGTCTCGTTGCGGGTCGAGAGGGCGACGACGCCCCCCTCCGGCATCGCGTCGCGGCCGTTGATGCAGAGGTTGAGGATCGCGAGTTCGAGCTGGTCGGGATCGACCTTGGCGGGCCACAGGTCGCCGCTCAAGGCACGCTCGACCTGCACGAAGCCGCCCAGGCTGCGCCCGAGCAGGTCGTCCATGCCGCGGATCACGGCATTCAGGTCGACGGTGCGGGCCTGGAGGTCGCGGCGGTGGCTGAAGGTGAGGAGGCGCTTGGTGAGCGCCGCGCCGCGCTGCGCCGCCTGGGTGGCGTTGGTCATCAGACGCGACAGGCGGGCATCGCCCGCGACCTTCGGCAGGGCGAGTTCCAGGCTGCCGAGGATCGCCGTGAGCAGGTTGTTGAAGTCGTGGGCGACGCCACCCGCCAGGGTGCCGAGCGCCTGCATCTTGTCGGCTTGGCGCAGGCGCACCTCCAGCAGGCGCTGCTCGGTGATGTCGCGCGCGATCACCGCGAGATGGACCACCGTCCCGGCCGCATCCCGGATCGGCACCCGGGTCACGGTCCAGGTCTGGGCCGCCTCCGTGCCACCGGCGACCGTGGTCTCGGTCGGCGCGCCGGACTCGATCGCGGCCTGGTCGGCGGCCTCCGCCATCTCCGCGGCGGGGCCGAGGATCGCCGCCTCGGTGCGGCCGAGGCATGCCTCGACGGACGGCGCGCCGAGGCGCTCCGCCATGCGGGCGTTGAGGCGCAGGAAGCGGCCCTGCCTGTCCTTGAACGCGATCGCGTCGCCCGCGTGATCCAGGAGGCCGCGCAGCAGGGCGCGCTCGGTGGCGAGGTCGCGGGCGAGCCGGTGGCGCTCGTAGGCGCTCCGCACCGCGTTGCGCAGCAGCGTCGGGTCCCAGGGCTTGGTGATGTAGCCGGTGATGCCGCCCCGGTTGAGGGCCGAGACCACCGCCGAGATGTCGGCATAGCCGGTCAGCAGGATCGTCTGCGCGTCGGAGATCTCCCGGGCCCGGGCGAGCAGGGCGTCGCCGGTCAGGCCCGGCATGCGCTGGTCGGACAGGATGACGTCGATGTCGGGCTCGGCGGCGATCAGCGCCAGGGCCTCGGCCGGCCGGCTGGTGGTGATGACCCGGTACTCGTCCTCGAACAGATCCTCGAGGGCGACCAGGATGTCCGGCTCGTCGTCGACCGCCAGGATGGTGCCGCGCACCATCGGCCCCGATGCCTCGCCCTGTGTGCCCATGGTCATGTGGCCTGCCTCGGAATGCTGATCACGAAGCAGGCCCCTCCGTCTGGCGATGATTCCACGGATAATTGCCCGCTATGCGCCTGCACGACGCTGTAGGCAATGGCGAGACCGAGCCCGGTGCCGGATCCGACGGGCTTCGTCGTGAAGAACGGCTCGAAGATGCGCTCGCGTAGGGATTCCGGGACGCCCGGGCCGGTGTCGCAGATCCGGATCACGTCGTGGTCGTCGCGGATCGCGGTCTCGACCGTGATCGTGCCGTCGCCGGGGATCGCGTCGGCGGCGTTGCCGAGGATGTTCATCACCACCTGGTTGAGCAGGGCCGGCGAGCAGCGGATCTCCGGTGCCCCGGCGAAATCCTTGCGCACGGTGATGCGGGTGCCGAGCTTGTGCTGGATCAGCGCCAGCACGTTCTCGATCGCGTCCGGCACGTTGACGGTCTGCATCTCTCCCTCGTCGAGGCGCGAGAACTTGCGCAGGTTGACGACGAGGTCCTGGATCCGGGACAGCCCGAGGCGCATCGCGCCGACCCGGTCGCGGGCCTTGTCGAGGGCGCGCCGGGAGGGATCGCCCTCCGGCACCGCGGCGGCGACCTCGCCGATCAGCCGCTCGACCGTGCCCTGATGGGCGAGGATGAAGGCGAGCGGATTGTTGATCTCGTGGGCGATGCCGGCGACCAATTCGCCGAGCGAGGCCATCTTGGCGGCCTGGACGAGCTTGGCCTGGGTGTCCTTGAGGCGGTGATTGGCCTGTTCGAGGTCGTGGTTCGCTTGCGCCAGGGCGCCGGCGAGCGCCGCCTTCGCCTCGGCGGCGGTGGCCTCGGCCTTGGCGCGCTCGGCGGCGAGCGCGTGGCGCCGCACCTCGTCGGCGACCCGGCGGTCGTCCTCCTCCAGGAGCTTGCGCCGCACCAGCGTCCGCACCCGGATCGCCAGCAGGTCGGCATCGGCCCCCTTGGCCACCACGTCGTCGGCCCCGGCCGAGAACGCCTCGACCAGGAGGTCCTTGCTGGAGGAGGCGGCCGAGCCGATGCCGACGAGGTAGAAGCCCGGCGCTCCGGCGCCGGTGGCGGCGCCCCGAAAGCCGTCGATCCGGCGGCAGAGCGCGATGGCGTCGAAGCCCGTCCCCAGCAAGTCCACCGTGACGCAGTCGAAGCCTTCGCTCGCGGAACCGTGGCCCGATGCCTCCAGGGCCGCCATCGCCTGGTCGGGCCCGTCGGCGGCGACGACCTCGTGCCCCTCCTGGGCCAGGAGCGCCGAGAGATAGGCCCGGAAGGTCGCGCTGCCGTCGACGACGAGGATGCGGGCGCGGCGGAAGCTCGCCGGGCGGCCGGGCTCGTCCGCCGGTACGGCGGCGCGCTCGCGCAGGAGCGCCCGGATGCGCAGGAGCAGCAGGTCGCGGTCGGCGGATTTCGGCACGTAGGCGTCGGCGCCGCTCTCCAGGCCCTGGCGCTCGATGTCGCGGCCGCTCGCCTCGGTCAGCATCAGCACCGGCGTCGCCCGGGTCCGCAGGGCGAGCCGCATCTGCCGGGTCAGCTCGTCGCCGTTCATCCCCGGAAGATGATAATCGGCCACCACGAGGTCGGGCAGGCCGTGGTTCATCGCCTCCAACGCCGCTTCCGCCGTGGCGTGGCGCGCGACCGCAAAGCCGTTCCGCTCCAGGAAGAGCCGCAATTGCAGCGCCTGGGTCTCGGAATCCTCGACCAGCAGGATACGGGGCGAGGGCGCGGGGGCCGGCGTCACGCCGGGAGGCCCGGCTGCACCGCCCGCAGGATCCGCGGGGCGATCAGGTCGAGGGGAAGCACGCTGCCCGCCGCCTTGAGGCGCACCGCCGCGGCCGGCATGCCGTAGACGACGGCCGAGCTTTCGTGCTCGGCGATGGTGGCGGCACCCGCGCGGTGCATGTCGAGGAGGCCGGCGGCACCGTCCTCCCCCATCCCGGTGAGCAGCACGCCGAGGCCCCGCGGCCCGGCCGAGCGGGCGACGGAGCGGAACAGGACCGTGGCCGAGGGGCGCTGTCCGCCGACCGGCGGCTCGTCGAGGAGCGCAAGCAGGCCGCCGGGCCCGAGCGCCAGGTGACGGTCGCCGGGCGCGACATAGACGTGGCCCGCTTGCGGCCGCACGCCCTCGGCGGCGATGACGACGGTCAGCGGCACCACGCCGTTCAGCCAGTCGGCGAAGCCCTCCATGAAGGCCGCGCCCATGTGCTGGACGAGGAGCACGGGGAGGGAGAAGTCCGCCGGCAGGGCGCCGAGCAGCTTGGCGAAGGCCGGCGGCCCGCCGGTGGAGGCGGCCACCGCCAGCACGCTCGGCGCCTGCGTCGCGGGAATCGTCCCCCGGAACTCCTGAGGCGCATCGGGGCGGGCCAGGCGCTCGGCGCCGATCGGCCGGCGCCGGATCACCGGCACCTGGCTCATGATGCGCAATTGGGTGCAGATCTGGTCGGCGATCGCCTCGTAGGCCCGGTGCCCGGTGCCGACCGGCTTCTCGACCACGCTGAGCGCCCCGGCCCGCAGCGCGTTCATCGAGATCCTGAGCGAGGAATCCTCGATCGCGTCGGCCACGACCACGATCGGGGTCGGGCGCTCGGCCATGATCCGCCGCGTGGTCTCCAGGCCGTCGATGCCCGGCAGGCGGATATCCATCGAGATCACGTCGGGCTGGACCCGGTGGATCTCCCGCAGGGCCTCCTCGCCGGAGGCGACCGCGGCGGCGAGGGCCAGCCGCGGGTCGCGGCTGACGATGTGGGCGAGGAGCTGGCGCACCACCAGCGAATCCTCCACCAGCATGACGCGGACGGGGGGGCTCACAGCAGCTGACCGATCGTGTCGAGAAGCTCGCGCTGGTCGAACTTCTGCTTGGTGATGTAGGCGTCGGCCCCGAGATCGAGGCCCCGGCGGATGTCGGCAGGATCGCCGCGGGAGGTCATCAGGATCACGGGCAGCCGCGTCAAGCCCGGATCGGCCTTGAGCGCCTGGAGCAGGCCGAACCCGTCGAGGCGCGGCATCTCGACATCGGCGACCACGAGGTCGATGTCGGCCCCGTCCCGGCGCAGGCGGTCGAGGGCGTCCTGTCCGTCGACGCAGACGAAGACCCGGTAGCCATGCGCCTCCAGGATGCTCTTCTCCAGGGTCCGGGTGGTGATCGAATCGTCGACCACCAGCACGGTGGGCACGCGCACCGTGCGGCGCTCGGGCGTCGCGACCGGCGCCGCCACCAGCCCGCCGGTCCGGGCACGGGCGCACAGGCCCTCGGGGTCGAGCACCAGGGCGGGCGTCTCGTCGGCGAGCATGACGGTGCCGGACATCAGCGTGGAATCGCCGCCGAAGGGCGGGGCCGGGCCGACGAGGAGCACCCGCATGTCGAGGAGCCGGTCGACGGCGAGGGCGTTGACCGCCTGGCCGCAGCGCAGGAGGACGGCGCGGACGAGGCCGTCACGAAGGGGGAGGGGGGCGACACCGGATCCGAGGAGCGAGGCGAGGGGAACGAGAGGCACGACAACGTCCCGTCCCCCCTGCTTGATCCGCGCTCCCGGCTCGCCGGCGACGGACGCGAGGTCGCGTGCGGTGAGACGCAGCAGTCCGGCGACGGCGCCGCTCGGCAGGCCGAAGGTCTGGGGCGCCTCGCCCGCCGCCAAAGCCGCCTCGACGAGCAGCACCGGCTGGCGCGCGGCGGAGAGCGGCACCGTGATGGTGACCTCCGCGCCGGAGGGCTCCGCCGGCCGTAAACTGGCCCGGCCGCGTAGCGAGCGGGCCGCCTCCGCCACCACCGACAGGCCCATGCCGCGTCCCGCGATCCGGTCGATGGCGGTTGCGGTGGAGAAGCCCGGCGTGAAGACGAGGTCGAGGATCTCGTCAGGGCCCGGCTCGGCTCCCGGCGGCACCAGCCCCTGGCGCCGTCCGGTCTCCAGGATGCGGGCGAGGTCCGGTCCGCGGCCGTCGTCGCGGATCGTCACGACGAGCTGGCTGCCCTTCGACGCGACCGACAGGGTGACGGCAAGGGCCTCGGGCTTGCCCGCGGCCCGGCGGGCCTCCGGATCTTCCGCGCCGTGGCTGATCGTGTTGCGCAGGGCGTGCAGCACCGGGTCCTTGAGGGCCTGGAGCAGGCCGCGATCGACCTGGAGGTCGAGGCCGTCGAGCCGCACCTCCACGGCGAGGCCGGCCTCGCGGGCGATGTCCCGCACCATCCGGCCGTAGCCGCCGAACACCGTCTCGGCCGGGACCAGCAGCAGCCGGTCGGCATCGTCGCGCAGGCGCCGCAGGGCGGTGTCGACCGCGCCGGTGCTGCGGCTCTGTCCCCGGGCGAGGCCCGAGATGCCGCGGATCACGCCCCGAAGGTCGCCGTCAAGGCGCCGCACCCGGTCGACGAAGCCATCGAGGGCGATGCCCGCCGGGTCGCCGGTCTCGCGCAGGCGGCGGGCGAGCGCCACCATCTCGCCGGTGCGCCCCTGCACCGTGTCGACGCTGCGGCGCAAGGCCCGCGCGCCGGATTCGAGGTCCGCCACCGCAGCCCCGATCACCTCCTGGCCCTGGAGCACAGCGGTGAGGTCGTGCACCGCCTTCGACAGGCTCTCGACCTGATCGCTGGCGATGCGGAGATAGGAGATCGCGCCGTCCTGGGAGACCGGGCCGGGCTCGGGCGCCCGTTCGGGCACCGGCTCGGGCCGGGTCTCCGGCTTGCTCTCCGGCTTGGTCGTCGCTCCGGCGTCCGGGACCGGCGCGCCGGACAGGCAGGCATCCAGCGCCGCGATGGCGTCGGCGGGGGGCGCCGGCTCAGGCGTCTCGGCGAGGCCCGCGACCAGTCCCTCGATCCGGTCGAGGGCGAGGTTGACCACCCCGGCGGTCGTCCGGTCGAGGCCGGTGCGGCCCTGCACCATCCGGTCGAACAGGGCCTCGAGCCGGTGGGCGATCTCCTCCACCGCCGGCAGGTCGACGGCACGGGCCGCGCCCTTCAGGCTGTGGGCGCGGCGGAAGACGTCGTTCCAGTCGGCCGGCCGGCCCGCCTCCGCCGCGGCGAGGGCCGCCCGGATCGCCGCGAGATGTTCGCGGTGCTCGGCGTCGAAGGCCGCAAGGAGGAGCTGGCGGATGTCGTCCATCGGGGCGCGGCGCTGTCCCGTCCGTCAGAGCCGGTAGCGCTCGGCGAGCGCCAGAAGGGCGCTTGCCAGCTCGCTCAGGTTGGCGGCGGCGGCCTCGACCTGGCGGGTGCCGGCGGCGGTCTGCTGGCTCGCCTGGCGGATGTTCTGGAGCGCGCCCATCACCTGCTCGATGCCGAGCTGCTGCTGGTTGGTCGAGGCGACGATCTGCTGGAAGGTCTGCACGCTCTCCTGCACCCGGGCGGTGATCTCCTCGATCGTCGCGTGCGTGGTGTCGGTGCGCTCCTTGCCCACCGCCACGCGCTTGACCGCCTCCTCCGTCAGCATCACCGAGGCGTTGATGCCGCGCTGGATGTCGCCGAGGATGGCCCGCACCTGGCCGGTCGCCTCCTTCGCCTGGTCGGCGAGCGCCTTCATCTCCGAGGCCACCACCGCGAAGCTGCGCCCGCTCTCGCCCGCCGCCGCCGCCTCGATGGCGGCGTTGAGCGCCAAGAGATGCGTGCGCTCCGAGACGTCGTTCACCGTGGCGATGATCTCGCCGATGGCCTGCGTCTTCTCGCTCAACGCCACGATGTTCTCGGCCACCGCCTCGCTCTGCTCGCGGATCGCGTCCATGGCGCGGGCGGTCTCGTCGACGGCGCGAAGCCCGGCGCTCGAGGTCTGGGCGGTGGCCTGCGCCGTCGCGATGACCTCCTGGGCGCGCTTGCCGATCTGGGCGCCCGCATGGGTGATCTCGTCGACGGTCGCGGCGGTCTCCTGGACGGCGGCGAACTGCTCCTCGACGCTCGCCGCCTGCTCCTGGGCCGAGGCGCGGATCTCGGCCGCCGCCGCGTTGAGGTTCGAGGTCGAGGCGCGGTTCTGGCTGGCGAGCTGGCGCAGGCCCTCGACCATCTGGTTGAGGACGGCGCCGAGGCGGCCCAGCTCGTCGCGGCGAGTCTCGGCAATCCGCCCGGTGAGGTCGCCGCTGCCGACCTTGCCGACGAAGTCCATCACCGCATCAAGGGGCTCCACCACCGAGCGCCGGATCAGCACCGTGATGACGATCGCCATGACGACGCAGACGGCGAGCGCCACCAGGGTCGAGAGCCGGCTCTCCTCGTCGATCGCGCCGACCCGGCGCTGACCGGCGGTGATCGCCCCGTCGAGGGCGTCCCGCGCCGCCCCCATGGTGCGGACGAAAGTGTCGCCGGACTGGTCGAGGGCGGTCTCGGCCGCCTGGATGCCCGGCACGTCGTTGGCGGCGATCGCCTCGAACTGGCGCTCGGTGGCGGTGCGGGTGGTGCGCAATTCGGCCCCGGCCGCGACGAGCAGTTCGGCGATGCGCTGCCAGGCGGCGGCGCGGTCGGCCGAGAGCGACTGGGCCCGGTAGTCGTTGGCGGTGGCGATGGCGCCGGCGAGGGCGGTCTCGGCGGACGCCGCGTTGCGCCGCCAGGTCACCGCGGGCTCCTCCTTGGCCGCCGGCTCGCGGCCGAGCGCCCGCAGGTAGTAGCGGGTGGTCGCCTCGTCGCGCAGGTCGCTCATCCGGCGCTGCGCCTCGCGGATGTTCTCGAGCTGGTGCATCACCGTCAGGTCCCGGGTGACGATGACGTCGGTGGCGTTGCGCACTTCGCCGATCTGCCCGATCGCGTAGACGCCGAGCGCCACGATCACCAGGACGACGGCGAAGAAGCCGAGGAGGATGCGGTTCCCGATCGAGAGCGACACGCTTGGGGTTCTCTGTGGCTGGATGGCGGGGTCAGGCCGGCCCGGGACGGGCGGCCGCGAGGAGGGGCCCCAGGAGAGAGGCGAGGTCGATCACCGCGAAGCCGGATCCGGACCCGTCCGGGTCCCGCCGGGAGCCCGGCGAGACGGGGCGGGCATAGCCCCCCACCCCCCCCCTGCCCAGGCCCATCCTCTCGGGCCCCGTCTCGGGCGCGCGCCCG
>NZ_LABX01000162.1 GCF_001043915.1 Methylobacterium aquaticum
CCGCCAGCTCGATCGGGTCGCCGAGGGCGGTGCCGGTGCCATGGGCCTCGACATAGCCGATGCTGGCCGGCGCGACCCCGGCCTCGGCGAGGGCGGCCCGGATCACGCCGGCCTGGCCCTCGGGGCTCGGCACCGCGTAGCCGCTGCTCGCCCCGCCATGGTTCACGGCGCTGCCGCGGATCACCGCGTGGATCGGGTCGCCGTCGCGCAGGGCGTCGCCGAGGCGCTTGAGCACCGCCACGCCGACGCCCTCGCCCGGCACGTAGCCGTCGCCGCCGGCACCGAAGCTGCGGCAGCGTCCGTCGCTGGCGGCGAAGCGCCCGGCCGAGAGCCCGAGATACTTGCGCGGGTGCAGGCTGAGATTGACGCCGCCGGCGAGCGCCGCCGCGCACTCGCCCCGCCGCAGGCTCGCGCAGGCGAGGTGGAGCGCCGTCAGGGACGAGGAGCAGGCGCTGTCCACCGCCATCGACGGCCCGCGCCAGCCGAAGGTGTAGCTGACCCGGTTCGCCACCGACCAGTACGGCGCGTGCGCCGGCACGAACTGCCCCGGCCCGGACGCCTCCGCGGCGAGGAGCTGCCATTCACCGTACATCAGCCCGGCGAAGACCCCGACCTGCCCGGCGCCCAGCTCGGCGGGCCGCCATCCGGCATCCTCCAGGGCGGCCTGGGCACAGGTCAGGAACAGGCGCTCCTGCGGGTCGATCAGCTCCGCCTCGCGGGGGGAGATGCGGAAGAACAGCGGGTCGAACCGGTCGATGCCGTCGAGGAAGCCGCCCCAGCGGCTGTAGCTGCGGCCCGGCCGGTCCCGGCACGGATCGAAGAATCCCTCCAGGCTCCAGCGCGAGGCCGGGATCTCGCCGACCGCGTCGCGGCCCTCCCGCAGCCCGTCCCAGAATGCGTCGAGGTCCGGCGCCCCCGGAAAGCGCCCGGCAAGGCCGATGATCGCGATGGCGTCGCGGTGGTGGTCCTCCTCCCGGGCCGGCGCGGCGGCGGGTGGCGGAGCGGGCTCCGGCGGGGCGTCCGTCCGGACCGTGGCCGTCGGGACGGCTTTCGGGGCGACGGGATCCTTGACGACGAGGTCCTGGGCGGGCTCCGGGGCACGGCCGGCCAGCAGCGCCGCGAGGCTCGCCACCGTTGCGGCATCGTAGAAGTCGATCGCCAGGACCGGCAGGGCGAGGCGCTCCGTCAGGGTCCGGGCGAGTTCCACCGCCAGGATCGAATCGAGCCCGAGCGTCGTGAGCGGGACCGTCTCCGTCACCACCTCCGGGGCGACGTAGAGCGCCTCGGCCACGGCGGCCCGCAGGGCCGCGATCAGCCCGTCCGGCACCGCCCTCGCGGGCGCGGCGGGGGCGGAGGATGGGGCGGAGGACGGGGCGCCGGCCTCGATCGCCGCGAGCAGCGCCGCGGGCGTCGGATGGTCGTAGAAGTCGAGGGCCCGCAGGGACGTCCCGAGCCGGGCATTGACGCGGCTCGCCAGCTCGGCGGCGAGGATCGAGTCCAGCCCCAGCGCGGCGAATCCGGCATCGGCGGCGACGTCCTGCCGATCGAGCATCAGGGCGTCGGCCACCATCTGGCGCAGGCAGTCGAGGGCATCGGGCGAGCCGGGCGACGCGGCGACGGGCCGGGGCGGCGCCTCCGCCGCCGGGGTTGCGGGACTCGACGGCGGCGCGATCCAGAACCGGTCCCGGGCGAAGGGGTAGGGCGGCAGCCGCAGGCGGCGGCCCGGCGGCAGGACCGGCGCGTCGCCCCGCAGGAAGGCGGACGACACGGCATCGCCGGGGCCGGCCTTGCGACCCTCGGCCAGGGCCGCGAGGCCGGCCCGCAGGGAGGAGCGGTCCAGGGCGACGAAGCCGGCGCGGTGTTGGAAGCGCGCGCGGCCGGCCAGGGTCGAGGCGAGGTCGCCGAGATCGACGGCGCCGGCCGCGTCGAGCCAGTCGCGCAGGGACGCGGCAAGCCGGGCCAGGGCCGCCCCGTCCGGGGCCGAGAGCAGGATCGGCCACCCGTCCCGCCCGGGCGCCGAGGGCCGGGCCCCGCCCGCCGGAGCGTCGGGAGCCGCGATCCCGGCCTGCTCGATCACCACGTGGGCGTTGGTCCCGCCGAACCCGAAGGCGCTGACCGCCGCCCGCCGGCGCCCGGCGGGCCACGGGACCGGGCGGGTCAAGACATGGAAGCGGCTCCCGGGCAGCGGCCGGCATCCGCCCGGCGCCTCTTCAGCCTCGTCGCCGGCTTGCCCGACCGGGCCGGGCTGCGGCGGCAGCAGGCCGGCCTCCATGGCGAGCAGCAGCTTCAGCAGGCCGGCCATGCCGGCGGCCGGCAAGGCATGGCCGATATTGGCCTTCACCGAGCCGAGGGCGCAGCCCTCCGCCCCGAACACCTCGGACAGGGCCGCCAGCTCGATCGGGTCGCCGAGGCGGGTGCCGGTGCCGTGCGCCTCGACCATGGCGATGCTGGCCGGATCGATGCCGGCGCGGCGGTAGAGCCCGCCGATCAGGGCCGCCTGCGCCGGCCCGCTCGGCGCCGTGATGCCGTTGGTGCGGCCATCCTGGTTCAGCGCCGAAGCCCGCACCACGCCCCGCACGGTGTCGCCGTCGCGCCGGGCATCCGACAGGCGCTTGAGCACCACCACGCCGACGCCGTCCGCCACCACGATCCCGTCGGCATCCGGGGCGAAGGGCCGGCAGGCGCCGCCGGGGGAGAGCAGCCCGGCATCGCTGAAGAAGGCGTGCCCGCGCCGGTAAGGCAGGGCGATCGAGACCCCGCCGGCGAGGGCCACGTCGCAGTCCCGCAGCCGCAGGGATTGCGCGGCGAGGTGCAGGGCGGCGAGGGCCGAGGAGCAGGCGGTGTCGACGGTCAGCGCCGGCCCGCGCAGGTCGAGGGCATAGGCGACCCGGGCGGCGAGGATCGCCATCGACTGGCCGATCGTGGCGTGGCTGGCCTCGTCCTCCTGCGGGTAGTCGCTGGCCTGGGCGCCGGCGAAGACCCCGATATTGCGCCCGGCGAGACCCGCGGCCACCAGCCCGGCATCGTCGAGGGCGTGCCAGCAGCTCTCCAGGAACACCCGCTGCTGCGGATCCATCAGCCGCGCCTCGCGGGGCGACACCTGGAAGAAGGCCGCATCGAAGGCGTCGTAATCCGGCATCAGGCCGCCGACCGCCGCCTCTGAGCCGGTCCAGAGCCCCGGCGGCAGCGGCGCCACCGCCCGCTCCCCGGCCGCGATCAGCCGCCAGAACGCATCCAGCGTCGGCGCGCCCGGGAAGCGCCCGGCCATGCCCACGATGGCGAGCGGTTCCTCCGCCGGAGCCGGGGATGCCGGGCCGGGTGCGTCCGGCGGGGTCTTATCCGGCGCAGGCGGCAGGGCCGCCCGCCCGTCGAGGGACGCGGCCAGCCGGGCCGGGGTGGGGTGGTTGTAGAAATCCTGGGCCGAGACGGGAAGTCCGGTCTCCGCGCTCAGCTCCGCCGCCAGCAGCGGGGCGACGATGGATTCGATGCCGAGTTCGGCAAAGCCCGCCTCGTCGGCGATCTCGGCCTCGTCGCGGCCGAGGGCCTCGGCCAGGACGCGGCGCAGGCGCGGCAGCAGGGCGGCGTCGCTCGCGGATGCCTGGACGCCCGCGGCCTCGCGGGCCGGAACCTCGTGGACGAGGAGTTCTGGAGCCGCGGCGTCGTCGGCCGGGATTTCTCGGGCCAGGGCAGCCAGGGCGCGGGGCCTTGCATCCGGGACGGGATCCGGCTGCGCGATCCAGTGCCGCCGCCGGGCGAAGGCGGTGCCCGGCAGGGCGATGCGCCGGGCCTCGGCCGGGAGCGGAAGGAGGAGATCGCCGCCCGCCTCGAACGCGGTCGCGGCCTCGGCCAGCGCGGCCGGCGCTCCCCCGCGCGGGGCATCGTCCAGGGCGGCCCGCAGGCCGGCGAGGCTGTCGGCCAGCACGGCGCGGCGGTGGCGGTCGTGGCGGCGGCCGACCCGAAGGGTCAGGGCGATGTCGCGCAGCTCGGCGCCCGGCTCGCCGTCGAGCCACGCCGCCAGCTGCCGGCTCTGGGCCGCGAGGGCGGCGGGGGACCGGGCGCTCAGCGGCACCAGATGCCAGGTGCCGGGCCGTTCCGGCGGCCGGGCCGCGACGGGCGGCGGCTCCTCCAGCACCAGATGCGCGTTGGTGCCGCCGATGCCGAAGGCGCTGATTCCGGCCCGGCGCGGGCCGCCACCGGCGGGAGCCGGCCAGGGCTGCGCGCGCGTGCAGACCGTGAAGGCCGAGCCGGCGAGCACGCTGTGCGGGTTGGGGCTGCGGTAATGCAGGCTCGGCACCAGGGTCCGGTGGCGCAGCATCAGGGCGGTCTTCACCAGCCCGGCCACCCCGGCGGCGGTGTGCAGGTGGCCGATGCTGCCCTTGAGCGCGCCGAGCGCGACGCTGCCGGGGGCGACGCCCGCCTCGCCAAAAACCTCCTGGAGGGCCGCGATCTCGATCGGGTCGCCAAGCGGCGTCCCGGTGCCGTGGGCCTCGACATAGCCGATCTCGGCCGGCGTCAGGCCGGCCATCGCCAGGGCCTCGCGGATGACCGCACTCTGCCCGTCCTGGGACGGGGCGTAGTAATCGACCTTGCCGGCACCGTCGTTGTTGACCGCCCCGGCGCGGATCACCGCCACCACCGGGTCGCCGTCGCGCAGGGCGGCGTCCAGCGGCTTCAGCAGCACCATGGCGGCGCCGTTACCCGGAACGGTCCCGCTCGCCGCAGCGTCGAAGGGGCGGCAATGCCCGTCCGCCGCCAGGATCAGCGATTCGTCGTAGCGATACCCGTCCTGCGGCAGCGTGACGGAGGCCCCTCCCGCCAGCGCCATGTCGCACTGGCCCGAGAGCAGGGCCTCGCACGCCAAGTGCACCGCCACCAGGGAGCCGGAACTGGCGGTCTGGACCGACAGGCTCGGGCCGCGCAGGTTCAGCTTGTAGCTGATCCGGGTCGCCGCATAATCCTGGCCGATGGCGCTGTCGACGACGAGGCGCTCGGATTCGTGGCGCGGCGGGCCGGGATCGTAGCTCGATTTTGCCGCGGCGACGAAGACCCCGACGCTGCCAGGCACCGCGTTCGGCACCAGCCCGGCCTCCTCCATCGCCCACCAGGCGCATTCCAGCAGCAGGCGCTGCTCGGGGGCCAGCAGCGCGGCGTGGCGCGGGATGAGGTCGAAGAACTCCGCGTCGAACGCCTCCACCGCGTCGAGGCGCCCGAAGGCCGTGATGGCGGTGCCGGCGGCCGGACCGCGCCGGACCGCGTCATGCCCGGCCAGGAGGTTGCGGAAGAAGCCGCGCGGGTCGTCGGCGCCGGGCAGGCGGCAGCCGATGCCGATGATCGCGACGAGGGTCGAGGGCTCGGAAGGGATCGCGCCGGTCATCGCGTCGTCCGGTTGGTGGCCCGGCTCGCGCCGGCGGGCATCGCGTCGCCGCGCGCCGCCAGGCGCCGGGCCCGGCGGCTGGTGGCGGGATGAGGTCCCGGCGACAGGGGCGGGGCAGGCAGGGCGGGGGACGGCGTCGCCGCTTGGTCCGGGCCCGGCGCCGCGGGGCCATCGAGGACCTCACCGGAGATGGTGGCGGCGAGGGCGCGGATGGTGGGATAGCGGAACAGGTCGGTCACGGTGGGCGCTGGCTGGCACTCCGCCGCCAGCCGGGCCTGAAGGGCGACGGCCAGGAAGGAATTGCCGCCGACCTCGAAGAAGCTGGCGTCGTCGTGAAAGTCGTCGTGCTCCAGGACCGCCGCCCAGGCGGCGCGCACCCGCGCCATCCGGTCGTGCGCCGGCGGCACCTCCGGCAGGGGGAGGGCCGGGACGGAGCGGGGCGCTTCGGCCGGGAGTGCCTCCGCCGGCCTGCCGCCGACCAGGGCATGCAGGAACAGGTCGTCGTCGTCGAGGCGGAGATCCGCGCGCAGGGGCGCCAGATCCATCCAGCCGATGCCGCACAGCCCCAAACCCAGCCCGGCCGCGGTCTCGGCCAGCAGCTGCGCCATCGCCCCGGCTTCGATCCGCATCAGGTCGGGCGCGAGAGCCCCGTAGAGCGGCCGGATCGCCGCCTGTCGGCCGACCAGGATCAGGCAGAACGCCGCCGCCTGCGCCATGTCCCGGTTGGCCGGCACGTGCAGCAGGTCCGGCCGCGGCACCGTCGCCGACAGGTGCCGCAGCCGGTGGCCTTCGGGATCGTAGTGCCACAACCCGGCCGGGAGTCCGTCGCAGCCCTGGTCCGCGGCGATCAGGGAGAGCTGCACCGCGTAGGTCGAGCCGGCCGAGCCGTATCGGCGGCGGCCGCTCCGGTTCGACGGGATGTCCCGCATCGGGGCGAGGAGCGCCTCCAGGCTCGGCCGCGGCACCGGCGCGCCCGCGAAGGCCCGGACCGAGGCCCGGGCCGGGGCGACGCCTCCAGCGACCGCTGGCGAATCGGGACCCGGCAGCACGTCGCGAGCCTGCAACGCGACCGCCGGCCGCGCGTCGAGGTCGCGGCGGCGCCACGGGGCCGCGGCCTGGAACGCCGCCCGGCCGGCCTCGTCCTGGAGCACGTCCGCGCGGCCCAGCAGGGTGCCGAGGACATCCGCGACGCCGGGCTCGGGCGCCGGGGCGGGTGCCCGGACCGTCTCCGGGCCCGGAAGGTTGCCCCGCCGCGCCGCCAGGGCCGTCAGGGCGTTGCGGTCCACCTTGCCGTTCGGGGTGAGCGGCATCCGCTCCAGCGGCAGCAGCACCGCCGGCACCATGTAGGCCGGCAGGGTCGCGGCGAGAGCCTGCCGCAGCGCCGCCGGCGACAGGCCGGGATCTTGACGGGGATCGTCACCGGGATCTTGGCAATAAGCGGCGGCGAGGCGCGGGTTGCCGCCGGCATCGACGACCGGGAAGGCGAGCGCCTCCCGGAGTCCCGGCACCGCCTGAAGCGCGGCCTCGACCTCGCCCAGCTCGATGCGGTGGCCGCCGATCTTCACCTGGGCGTCGCGCCGGCCCAGGAACTCGATGCTGCCATCGGCGAGCACCCGGCCGTAATCGCCGGTGCGATAGAGACGCTCGCCGGTCTCAGCGTGGCGGATGAAGCTCGCGGCGGTCCGGTCCGGGTCGCGCCAGTAGCCGGCGGCCAGGCCGGTCCCGCCGATATGGAGCTGCCCGGGCTCGCCCACCGGGCAGGGCCGCAGGTCGTCGTCGAGAACGTGGAACCGCTGGTTGGCCATCGGCCGGCCATACGGGATGCTGCGCCACCCCGGGGCGATGGCCTCGACCGGATGGCAGATCGACCAGATCGCCGCCTCCGTCGCGCCGCCGAGGCTGATCAGCCGGATCTCCGGCGCCACGTCGCGCAGGCGGCGGGCGAGGGGCAGCGGGATCCAGTCGCCCGAGAGCAGCACGCCGCGCAAGCTGGGCGGCAGCGCGACCCCCGGCGCCTCCAGCACCAGCTTCAGGTAGGCCGGCGTGGAGTTCCACAGGCTCACCCGCTCCCGCGCCGCCAAAGCCGCGAGGCAGGCGGGATCGCGGAGGGACTCGGGCGGCGGCAGCACCACCGCGCCCCCGGCGCCGAGCACGCCGAACAGGTCCCAGACCGAGAGGTCGAAGCCGAGGGAGGACAGGCCGAGCACCCGGTCGGCGGCGGTGACACCGAACCGGGCGTTGACGTCGTGCAGGGTGTTGGCGACGGCGCCGTGCTGCATCGCCACACCCTTCGGCTCGCCGGTCGAGCCGGACGTGAACAGGATGTAGGCGAGATCCGTGGCGGCCACCGTCACCGGCTCCCACGGCAGGGCCGGCTGCGCCAGCCACTCGTCGAGGGCGGCGGTCGGGCACGGCCAGTCCACCGCGTCCGGCACGGCATGGGTCAGGGCCATCGCGGTTCCGGCCCGCGCGAGCAGAGCGGCGATGCGGGCTGGCGGCAGCGGCAGTTCCAGCGGTACGTAGGCGCCGCCGGCAAGGCCGATCGCCAGCACCGCCACGACCTGGCGCCAGCCCTTGGCCATCACCACGCCAACCGGATCTCCCGGCCGGAGGCCGGCCTGACGCAGCCGCGCCGCGACCGTCCGGGCCTCGGCGGTCAGCGTGGCGAAGGTGAGACGGCGGTCGTCGGCGATCACCGCCGGGGCCTCCGGCGCCGCGGCGGCGGCCCGCAGCAGGCCGGCGAAGATCGGTTCCAGCGGCAGCCGCGCGGCGGTGGCGTTGGCGGCCCGCAGGGCGGCCGGCGCAGCGCGGGGCGGCGGTGCGGTCCAGGCCGAGGGCTCCTCGGCGAGCCGGTGCAGCCGCGCGACGAAGCCCGCGAACATGTCGGCGAGGAGGTCCGGCATCAGGAGCCCGGCGAGGGCGTCCCAGCTCACGTGGAGACCTTCGGCGGAGTCGAGCACCTGGGCGTCGAGCCAGACCTGCGGCGTCCGGGTGAGGCCGCCGGCGAAGCGGCCGACCGCATCGATCCGTGCCGGCCGCTTCAGCAGCCCCCCGTAGCCGAGGAGCGACGTGAACACGACCGGCATCGCCACCGGCGCCCGCCGGCGCTGCGCCAGCATCCCCAGAACCTGCACCGCCGAGCAGCCGGCATGCTCCATGTCGGCGGCGAGCTGGGCGGCGATGGCCGCGGCCTGGCCGGCGACATCGCGGGTCCCCCGGTCGGGGACGGCCAGCAGCAGGTTGCCGGTGAAGTCGCCGACGAGGCGGGGCACGTCCGGGTGCAGCGGGTGCCGCTGCGCCAGGGTGACGTTCAGGCAGAAATCCGGACGCTCGGCCCAGGCCGCGAGGCTCTCGGCGAAGGCGGTGATCAGCACCGCGTTGGCGGTGAGGCCATGCGCCGCCGCCCGCTCCTGGAACCGGCGCCAGAGCGCGGCCGGCATCAGGGCGGCGTGGCGCAGGAAGGCGGTGACCGGCGGGTGTCCGGGCAGGAGCGGCAGCGCCGGGGGCGGCGGCAACGTGTCGAGGCGGGCCTGCCAGTAGGCCCGGTCCGCGGCGGCGGCGGCCGCCCGCCCGCGCGCGGCCAGGACGTAGTCGCGGAAACCGAACCCGATCGGCGGCAGGACGAGGCCCGGATCGTCGTGCAGGGCCGCCAGCTCCTCGAGCAGCAGCAGCAGGCTCGGCCCATCGGCCAGCAGCAGGTCGACGGTCACGTGAAGCCGGTCGCCCGCCGCGTCGCGGCTGACCGCGAAGCGGAACAGGGGGAAGCGGGCCGGATCGAAGCCGGTGTCGCGCATCGCGGTCGCCAGGGCGCCGCGCTGCCCGGCCGCCGCCTCCGCCGGCAGGGCCGAGAGGTCGTGCAGCGGGATCAAGACCGGGCCGGCCTCCTCGGGCGGGAGCACCCGCTGGGTCGCCTCCTCGGTGAAGACCGCGCGCAGCATGTCGTGCCGCAGCACCAGCCGGTTCAGCGCCGATTCCAGGGCCGGCACGTCGAAGCGGTCGCGGTCGAATTCCCAATAGACCTGGCAGCCGAAGCCGCCATGCTGGTGCAGGCCCTGCCGGCCGATCAGGTAGGCGAGCTGGATGTCGGTGACGGGAAACGGCGCGTACCGGCCCTCCGGGTCGGCGGCCAGGGCGACGGGGGCCGGCCCGTCCGCCTCCGGCATCAGCGCCGCCAGCGCCGCCAGGTCGGGGGCGCCAAGCAGGGCCGCGAGGCTCGGGCAGGCGCCGCCGCAGCGGGACGCGATCCGCTCGCGCAGCTCCGCGGCGGCGAGGCTGTCGAGTCCGAGGGTGATCGGGCTGTCGGCGTCCTGCCACTCCGTGCCGTCGCAGCCCAGGGTCTCGGCGAGCAGGGCCAGCAGCAGACGGCGGCGCTCCTTCGCCGCCGTCTGCCCTGGCGCGTCATCCTCCGGCGCTTCGTGGTGGGTGGCCGGCACGACGGGTGGAGCTTCCGCGGGCCCCGGGGCACCGGTCGCCGCGCCGGTCCGGGCGAGGGCGGCCACCGGCCCGGCCGCGGCCGGCGCGTCGGCGGCATCCTCGGTCCAGAAGCGCGTCTCGGCCAGGGGAGTCGCGGGCAGGGGCACGCGGCGCCCGCTCAGCACGTCCGCCAGGGCCGCCCAGTCCAGCGCGAGCCCGCCGCACCACAGGGCGGCCAGCTTGCGCCATCGTCCGGCCCGAATCAGCCCGGCGAGCCAGTCGCGGTCCTCCGCGTCGCGGCCGAGGACCGGTCCCGTCCCATCCGCGACCGCCCGGCCGCGCAGCCACGGCCCGGCCCGCTCGGGCGACGCCGCGAAGGCGGTCAGCTGGGCGGCGAGGTCGGCGGGGTCCTCCGCCAGGAAGGCGGCGCGCTCCGCCATCGCATCGCGGCCGACGAGCAGCGTGAAGGCGAGATCGGCGAGGCCCGGCGGATCCGGTGCGGCGAGGCGGGCCGCCAGGCGGCGGGCGGCCTCGGCCAGCAGCGCCGGGCTCGCGGCGGACAGGAGGATGGCGCCAGCCGCTTCCGCGGCGGCGGGGGCGGGAGAGGGCGCGGCCTCCAGTACCAGATGCACGTGGCTGCCGCCGAACCCGAACCCGCTGACGAGAGCCCGGCGCGGCGCGTCCGGGTCGGGCCAGTCGATGGCCTCGCGCGGCAGCCGGAGCCCCGGCCAGGCCGCCAGGACGGCGGCGGCGGGTGCCGTCAAGCCGGGAACCGGCGGAACCCGGCCGGTCTCCAGCACCGCCACCGCCTTGGCGATCTGGCCGAGGCCCGAGGCGGATTCCATGTGGCCGGTGATCGGCTTCACCGCGCCGGCCGCCGGCCGCGGCAAGGCCGCCCCGGGTTCCGCCACCTGCCGGAACCCCTCGGCAATGACGGCGAGTTCGGCCGCGTCCTCGGCCGGACGGCCGCCTGCCTGAACCTCCAGATAGCCGATCTCCCGCGGGGCGATGCCGGCCGCCCGCAAGGCCCGGGCGACGACCTGCGCCGGCATCGCCGTCGCGGCCGGGTCGTAGCCGCCGGAGGCCCCGCCATGCCCGGCGGCGGAGCCGCGGATCACCGCCCGGATCGGATCGCGGTCGCGCAGGGCCTGGTCCAGGGGCTTGAGCAGCACCATGCCGACGCCCTCGCCGCGCACGAAGCCCTGCCCGGCCTCGTCGAAGGCGAGGCTGCGGCCGTCCCGGCTGAGCATCCCGGCCTTCGCCTCGCCGACATAGCCGTCCCCCGACAGGATCAGGCTGGCGGCCCCGGCCAGGGCCGCGCCGCACTCGCCGGCCCGCAGGGCCGCACAGGCCCGGTGCACGGCCAGGAGGCCGCCGCTGCACGCGGCAAAGTAGGTCTCCGACGAGCCGGCGAGGTCGAAGGCGCGGGAGAGGCGGTTCGCCAGCATGTTGGGGAGAAGGTCGGGCAGCCGCAGCCGCTCCGCCCGCTCCGGCCGGCGCAGCCGATGCGGCCATTCGTCGAAGGTCGTGGCGACGAACACGCCGGTCGTGGTGCCCGCAAAACTCCGGGGCGCGTGGCCCGCATCCTCCATCGCGGCGCGGCACGCCTCGAGCAGCAGACGCGATTGCGGGCTCATCCGCGCCGCCTCGCGCGCACCGACCCCGAACAGGGCGGCGTCGAAACGGTCGATATCCGCCAGGAACCCGCCCTGCGGCTGGGCCGCGGCGCCGCGGGGTGGCACCGTCCAGGCGAAGCGGCCGGGCGGCAGCGGCCCGAGCAGCGGCCGGCCCTCCATCACCGCTTTGCGAAACGCATCGAGGTCGGCGCCGGCGAAGCGGCCGGACAGGCCGACGATGGCGATGGGAGCCTCAGACACCTGTTCCCGCACCCGTTCCCCGCATGACACCGGCCCGTGCACGATCGCCCGCCCTCGTCATCGGGCGCTCTCCGGGGCGACCGGCCCCGTCGCCCATCCGGGTGCCGGGTGGTCCTCCGCCGACGCTCCCCGGTCCTGACCGGCGTCGCGGGCGCCGCTGCGGCCGCTGCCGACCGGAGGCGGCTCGGGCAGGGCCGGGCGATGGCGGCTGGACAGCAGGCTGTAGACGAGCGGGACGATCAGCAACGAGACCACCAGGCCGAAGGCCATGCCGCCGACGATCACCGCGCCGATCTGGTTGCGGCTGACGCCGCCCGGACCGCCATCGAGCATCAGCGGCAGGGCGCCCAGAATCGTGGCGATCGAGGTCATCAGGACGGGCCGCAGCCGTAGGCTCGCCGCCACCGCCACCGCCTCGAGCCGCGGCACGCCCTCGTCGCGCTGCTGGTTGATGAACTCGGTGATGATGATGCCGTTCTTCGCCACCAGCCCGACCAGGGTGATCATCCCGATGGCGCTGTAGATGTTCACGCCGCCCTTGACGCAGGCGAGGCCGACCAGGGCCCCCACGATGGCGAAGGGCACGACCGCCAGCACGATCACCGGATCGCGGAAACTCTCGAACTGGGCCGCCAGGAAGAGATAGATGAAGACGAGCGCCAGGATGAACACGAAGCCGACCTGGACGTTGGCTTGCTTCATCTGCCGCGACAGGCCGGCGAAGTCGTAGGAGTAGCCGCTCGGCAGGGTTTCCTTGGCCAACTGCTCCAGCCCGTCGATCGCGGCCCCGATCGAGGCGCCGGGCGCCAGGGTCGCGGTGAGCTGGGCGGCGGGGAGCTGGTTGAAGTGGCGCAAGGCGTCCGGACCGGCGGTGAGGACCGGGTGCACGAAGGCGGCGAGCGGCAGGAGCTTGCCGTCGGTCGAGCGCACCGAGATCTCGTTGAGCGTGTCGAGGCGGTTGCGCACGCTCGCCTCGAGTTCGAGCACGACGTAGAACAATTCGCCCTGCCACGAGAACTGACTGACGTTGCGGGCCCCGAGGACGGTGGCCAGCGTCTCGCCGATCACCGAGACCGGCACCTTGAGGTTGCTGGCCATCGCCCGGTCGATCTCGACATCGACCCGCGGCGTCGACAGGGACAGGTCGGAGACCGGCCGCACCAGCCGGCCGTCCCGGGCGGCGCGGCGCAGGAAGTCGTCCATGACGCCGGCGAGCTGCTCGTAGCTGCCGGTGGTGCGGATCACGAATTGCACCGGGGCCTGCCCGCCGCCGGCCAGGGGGTTGGGGTCGATGACCGTGGTGAGGGCGCCCGGGATCGCGTCGAGGGCGGGCGTGAGGCTGCGGCCGATCGTGTTGGCGCTGCGGCTGCGCTGCTCCCAGGGCTTCAGCACCAGGAAGGCGAACCCTTCGTTGCGGGTCGGGGTGCCGATCATGATCAGGGAGGTCTGGCGCTCGGGCACGGTGTCGAACACCGCCGTGATCGCCTTCGCCTGGGCCGCCATGGTGTCGTAGCTGGCGCCCGCCTCGCCCTTGAACCGCACGAAGACGTAGCCCGGATCCTCGATCGGGACGAGTTCGGTGGTGACACGCTGACCCGCCGCGTAGCCGATCGCGCCGAGGAGCAGCGCCAGGGGCACGAGCAGCCAGCGCCGCCGCAGGAGGCCGCGGATCATCCCCGCATAGGCCGCGGCGCAGCGGGCAAAGCCGCGCTCGATGCGCAAGGCCGCCCGGCCCTCCCGGGCGCTGAGCATCCGGCTGCACATCATCGGCGACAGGGTGCGCGACACGGCGCCCGAGATGATGACCGCCGCCGCGAGGGAGAAGGCGAACTCGCGAAACAGCGACCCGAGCAGGCCGGGCATCAGCCCGATCGGCAGGAAGACCGAGGCCAGGGTCGCGGTGGTCGCCACGATGGCAAAGCCGATCTCGCGCGAGCCGATGAAGGCGGCGTCGACGGGCGTCAGGCCGAGGCGGATGTGGCGCTGCACGTTCTCGACGTCGATGATGGCGTCGTCGACGACCAGCCCCACCGCCAGAACCATCGCGAGCAGCGTGAAGGTGTTGATGCTGTAGCCCAATGCCAGCAGGACGCCGAGCGTCCCGATCAGGGAGACCGGGATGGTGACCAGAGTGATGATCGCGGCGCGGAACGAGGCCAGGAAGGCCAGGATGACGATCGTCACCAGCAGAACCGCTTCGAGGATCGTCTCGAACACGCGGCGGACCGAGGCGGCGATGAACAGGCTGCTGTCGAAGGTGACGTCCAGCGTCACGCTCGACGGCAGCGCCATCTGGGTGTCGGCCAGGGCCTTGCGCACCGCCTGGGCGACGTCGAGGGCGTTGGCCTGCCCCTGCCGCAGGACCGACAGGGCGAGGGCGTTCTTGCCGTTGATCATCACCCCGGTATCGGTCGCCTGCGCCCCGACCTGCGCCCTGCCGACGTCGCGCAGTTGCAGCGACCAGTCGCGCCCGGCGCGCAAGACCAGGTCGTTGAACTCCTCCGGCAGGTTCAAGGTGGTGTGGGCGACGAGCGGGATGCGGCGGCCGGCGGCGATGATCTCGCCGGAGGGCAGGTCGACGTTCTGGGTCTGGAGCGCCTGGGCGACGTCGGAGGGCGCCATGCCGCGGGCGGCGAGTTCGAGAGGATCGAGGGCCACCCGGATCGCGAAGCGGCGCTCGCCGAGGATCTGCACGTCGGCGACGCCGGTCAGCGTCGCGATGCGCGGCCGCACCAGGCGGCGGGCGATGTCGGTCAGCTCCAGCGGCGACAGGGTGTCGGAGGTCAGGCCGAGATACAGCACCGGTGCCGCATCGGCGCTGAGCTGGTCGACCACCGGGAGCGCCGCGTCCCGCGGGAGCTGGCTCAGCACGCTGGTGACCTTGGCCCGCACGTCGTTGGCGGCCGCGTCCGGGCTGGTATCGGCACTGAAGTTGACGCTCACCGCCGACATGCCCGGCCCGGAGGACGACGAGATGACGTCGATGCCCGAAACCGCGGCCACGGCCTGCTCGATCCGGGTCGTGATCTGCCGTTCGACCTGCTCGGCCGAGGCACCCGGATAGAGCGTGGTGATCGTGACGAGGGGGACCTCGAAGCTCGGCAGCTCGCGGATCGACAGGCGCGTCAGCGCGAACACGCCGAGCACCACCAGGACCAGCGTGACGACGATGGCCAGGACAGGCCGGCGGATGAAGGGATCGGAGAACGACATCGCTCGCCTAGCGCCCGGCGCTGGCTGCTGGCGGCACCGGCCCGCGCGCCTGGGCCGGGGCCTGGGCGTTGGCCGGGCCCTGGACGATGCGGATCGCGGCGCCGTCCTGGAGCTTGAACTGGCCGTCGGTGACGACCTCTGCCCCGGCGGGGAGGCCCGCGACGATCTCGGCGAACCCGTCGCGCTTCTCGCCGACCCGCACTGTCGCTCGCCGCACCCGGTCGCCGTCGACGACGAAGAGGTATTCGCCGGTCAGGCTCTGCACCAGGGCCTCGGACGGCACCAGAACCGCGTTCTCGGACACCGAGAGCACCAGCGCGACGCGCACGAAGCTGCCCGGGCGCAGAACGTCGCGGGCATTGTCGACCTCGGCCTCCAGGCTGAGCAGCCGGGTCTCGGCGTCGAGCACCGGATCGATGCGCGAGACCGTGGTGTCGACGGCGACATCGCCGAGATTCGAGGTCACCCGCACTGTCTGCCCGATCCGGACCTCCCGCGACAGCCGCTGCGGCACGCGGAACCGCACCCGCACGCGGTCGAGGTTCTGGAGGGTCGCGATCGGCTGGCCCGGGCTAACATAGGCGCCGGCCGACACTTTCCGGTCGGTGATGACGCCGCTGAACGGGGCGCGGATGGTCAGGATCTCGACAGCGACGGTGCGCGCCTGGAAGTCGGCCTCCGCGGCTTCCGCGGCGGCCGTGGTCCGCTGCTGCTCGACCAGCGGAACCAGGGCCTTGGCCGCGAGTTCCTGAGTCCGGCTCAGGTTCTGGCGTGCCAGATGGAGCTGCGCCGTGGAGTTGCGCAGGTCGGCGACGGCCGCCCGGCTGTCCATCTGCACCAGGGGTGCGTTCTCGGCGACCGGCTGGCTGTCGATGAAGAAGATCTGGTCGATCGTGCCGGGGCGCTGGGTGGTGATGTCGATCTTGTTGACGGACACGACCTCGCCCAGGCTGCGATAGAGCCGCTCGGCCCGGGCGAGACGCGAGGTCTGGACCTGCACGGCGATCGCCGGATGGGTGTCTCGGCGGTCATCCTGGCGGTTGTCCTGAGCCCGAATGGGGGACGAGGCCAGCATCGCCGTTGCCGAAAGCACCATCAGCCGTCGCAACGCGGCACGGCCTGCCGATCCTGCCCAGGGCACCTCTGCCTCCCCATCATGTCACTGCGCCTGCCGGACGCACGCCCCGGACACGCCGCGCGATCCCGTGTCGACAGGCGAACGATCTCTCGTGCCACAGCGCGATACGCGGATGAAACGATGTCGGTCTCGGGCACGGCCCGGATCGCCGGGGCCGTCGCCCGATCTCCATGCGATACCATCGGCCCAAGATGCTGACGCATCGGGCCGATGAACCATCTCAAATTTTCGATACTAAGCAGGCTTGCGTTGGCAGGCCAACGCTTCGCCCGCTTAAGCTCTTGTTGTGTCGCAGATTTTTATCGCCGAACCGGTGACCACTTCGGCGAAATCTGCTTAGGCCAAAGGCTGAACGAAAATCGGAGAACGGAACCAAAGGTCGTGTTCAACGACCGTTGGTATGAGGCGAGGCCCTGATGTCCAGAGTTTCCGGCGCCCGAACACGAACGACGAGGGTTGGCGACTCTGCGCTCATGGAGCGACGAGCAGCAAGACGATACCCGCTCGGGTCACGACGCCACGCAAGACCGTGAACGGCGGCTCGCGGTCTCAAGCCGGGATCGCCTTGCGGATCCTGGCCCGGCCCGCTCGCGTCGCGGCGAGGCGGGAGCCGCCTCACCACAAGCCCGAGCCGATGACCGTCCGGTCAGGCCAGCTCAATCGTCATCGTCGTCATCGTCGTCGTCGCGCAGATTGTCGAGCAGACCCTTGAGCGACGGCGTTTCACGCACCAGCACCACGACGATCTGCGCGTCGGCGGCCAGAACTCCCTCTTCTTGAAGGGCTTCCGTCGCCTGCAAGACCTGGCGCGTCAGCTTTCCCTGACCTTGCCGCAACTTGCGGATGCGAGCCCGATCTTGCTGGCCAAGATCGATGATGCACAGCTCCGGAGTTTTGTCGGGTGTCTTGTCGGGCGTCTTGACCGCGTCGGTTGCCGCGGTCCCGGTCTCGTAAGCCATGCCGTGGGCTCCTTGAGCGCGCATCGTCGCGCGCATGACGAGAGGAGAGGACCAGCCCCGCCTGCGTGGCAAGGCCAGGACGTCGCATGAACCCGAGCAATCGACCTTGCACCGCTCGGGCACAAGTTCGAGACAGTGTCGACAGCTCGTCGCCTCGGCAGACCTGCTTTGGCATGCCAACCCGTCCTGAGCGAGAGTGCCGCCTGATCACATTGCGATCAAGCGCTGCTCTCAGGGGTCGACGGTGCCGACGGGCCTGCGACGGAACGGGACTTGTACCAGCAGCTTCGGATGCTGACACATCAGGCCGTTGATCTCTCTCACATCTCTCCCGTCAAGCCAGAGGCTGGGCGAGAATGCGAGACTGGCCCGCACAAGTGTTGTCTGCCACGCATCCGCATCAATCGTCCGAGCGCATCGACCGGGAGATGTTGCGGGGCAGATCCTTGACCCAGCCATTGGTCTTGCGGCGGTTCGAGGCGTCGTGCCGCGCGAGATACGTCGTCGCGATCTCGGCTTCGCGGACGGCCAGCTTGCGGATGCCTCTCTCGATCGGGCGGAGCAGGCCGGACTGCTTCTTGCGTCCGGCCGCGTGCACCTCGATCCTCAGACGCTTTACCACGCCGAAGCCCGGGCGCACGATCGAAACCTTGAGAACCTCTTCCGGATCGTCGTCCTGGCGAACGAAGACCGTCCGCACGGCGCCTGCTTCGTCACGCCCGCCCGGATTGACCATCGAGATGCGTTGCACCCCATTCCGCACAGATCCTGAGATAAACGACACTCTCATGAACGGATCCCCGGCCAACCTCGCGTTACACTTGCCCGAACCCGTTGATTCGTGCAATCGCCCCGACCGCAGAAACCGCCCGCGGCCGCGGAAAAAGCGTGAAGCGGCAAGAGTAAGCTGTGACGTTGTCGCTTCGGCACGCGGTGAGCGTGCCGGCCGGCCCGTGCGTCGTCACGGGCGAACCGCCCTGTCCGGCGTGGTCGCCGCTCCAGCGAACGACGATGCGACGGCCGCAGCCTGAGCGGGATGGGGTCGAACGGATCCGCTTCGGGATCGCACGCCGCCGCGGGGGATGCTAACCACCTTGACCGCAGGCGCCGCCCGGGACCGTTTCGGACACAGGATAGGTCGAGAGATGCGCGTGAAGGTGTTCCGGCGGACGAGCGAATCGTCCTCCCACCGTAACGAGAGGCGCCCCAGGCCGCCGACCCCGCTCGTGTCGGGGCGCGTGTCGCAGCCCCTGGTGCTTCGCCCGTTGCGGCCGATGTCGCGCTTTCGCGGCCTCACGGTGCTCTGGCGCTTCACGGCGTTCTTCCTGATCCTGCAAGGGCTTCGGCTCACCGGGCGCTACACCCACGCGGCCGCCGCGGCGCGGCTGCTGCCGCTGCTCCAGGACCTCGGCGGGCTGTGGATCAAGCTCGGCCAGCTGCTGTCGCTGCGGAGCGACGCTCTGCCGGAGGAGATCTGCCGCGACCTGGCGCAGCTCCAGAGCCGTGCCGAAGGCTTCGACCCCGCCCTGTCGCTCCAGACCATCGAGGAGGAGCTGGGCGAGCCGGTCGAAGTGACGTTCAGCCGCTTCGACACCGATCCCTTCGCCGCCGCCTCGATGGGCCAGTGCCATTTCGCGATCCTGCGCGAAACCCAGACCCCGGTCGTGGTGAAGGTGCAGCGGCCCGACGTGGCGGAGGGCTTCCGCCGCGACATGCAGTTCCTGCGCTCGATCGTCGGCGTGCTGAACGCCTTCCACATCGCCCCCTGGATGCAGTTCGACGACCTGCTCTGGGAGCTGGAGGAGGTTCTGCAAGAGGAGTCCGATTATCGCTTCGAGGCCACAAACCTGAAGCGGCTCCGGCGCAACCTGCGCAAGCACGACATCCTGGCGCCGCGCCCGTTCCTGGACTATTGCACGCCGCGGATGATCGTGATGGAATACATCCCGGCGGTGACGATGTCCGACTACATCGCCCTGCAACGGGAGGACCGGCGGCGCGCCGACCGCTGGCTGGCGGAGAACGACATCGATCCCGAGGAGGTCGCCCAGCGGCTGATCAGCAGCCTGCTGCGCCAGGTCTTCGAGGAGAACCTGTTCCACGGCGATCTCCATCCGGGCAACATCATGCTGATGCGCGACGGCGACGTGGCGTTCATCGATTTCGGCACGGCGGGCAGCCTGGAACGGCAATTCCTCGATATCTACGGCCTGGCGGTATCGGCGATGGTGCAGAAGAACTTCGCCAAGGCGGCCGATTACATCCTGGCTCTGTGCGTCTCGGTGCCCTCGGCCAACCTCCCGCGGGTCCGCGCCGAGCTGGTGCGCGCCTTCCGGGCCTGGGAGATGCGCAGCAACCTTCAGAATGCGTCGTATTTCGAGCGCGCCCTGTCGACCGCCAACACCGAGACCAACCGCATCCTCGCCAAGCACCGGATCCAGCCGTCCTGGGCGCTGCTGCGCCTGGGCCGCACCCTCGGGACCCTGGATGCGACCCTGAGCGTGCTGATCCCGGACGGCGACGTCCGCAGCCTCTACGCGGTCTATTTCCGCGAGCGTGCCGCCCGCACCAACCAGCCGGCGGCCCTGGCCCGGCGCGCCGCGATCGGCGCCTTCGAGGCCATGGAGACCGTGCAGGAGATCCGCGTCCTGCTGCTGCCTCACCTGCGCAACCGCACCCTTGCGGTCCGTGGCGCCGTCGACCGGATGTCCCTCGCGGTCTCGGTGGTGTTGCGCTACCTCAGGATCGGCTTGCTCGTCGTATCGGCGCTCCTGTTCTACTACATCATCGACAAGATCGAGCTTCTCGACTCCGACCCCAACGAGACGGTGCGGTCGCTCTTCGGCTGGCTGCCCGGCGACAGCATCCATTGGGGCATCATGTGCCTGGGTTTGCTGCTCGCGGCGCGGATGCTGACAAAGATGGTCCGGGTGCTTCGATCCGAGTGAGCGCGGGGAATCAGGTCATGGAATCGGTCGCGGCCGGGACGGCGTCGGCGTGGTGTCTGCGCTTCCGGCAGCAGGTGGCCGGTCGGGTCCGGCTGGTGTGCTTTCCGCATGCCGGGGGTGGCGGCGCCGCCTACCATCCGTTCTCCCGCCTGCTGCCCGCCGGGACGGAGGTCGTCGCCATCGTCCCGCCTGGGCGGGAGGCGCGGATGCGGGAAGCCCCGCTGACCAGCATCGTGGCGATGGCGGAAGGCGCCGCGGCGGCGATCGCGGCCCTGCCGCCGCTGCCGTCGTTCTTCTTCGGCCATTCGATGGGGGCGATGCTCGCCTTCGAGACCGCGCGCGTCCTGCGCCGCGGCGGCCATCCCTTGCCGCGCCGCCTGTTCCTGTCGGGACGCCGCGCCCCCGGGGCCCCGCCGGAGGGAGAGACGCCAATCTCGGGTCTCTCGGCCGACGCCTTCGTGGCCGAGATGGTGCGGCGGTATCAGGGCATCCCGGCCGCCGTCCTGGCCGATCGCGAATTGCTGGCTCTGCTGTTGCCGATCATGCAGGCCGACATCCGTGCCGTGGAATCGTACCGGGACACGCCTCAGGCTCCGCTCCCGGTTCCGGTCACGCTGATGGGGGGACGCGACGACCCGCAATGCACAGACGCTGCCTGGGCCGGCTGGCTCCCGCTGATCGCCGGGCCTGTCGAAGCGCTGCGGTTTCCCGGCGGGCATTTCTATCTGGCCGAGGATCGCGCCCCCGTCATGGCGGCCCTCGCCGCCCGGCTCTGACCCGCTCCGGCCCGGCGCTCGGGTCCCGCAACGCGAGAGCCTCCCGCACCAAGCCCGGCGCGACGAGAACCGGGCTGTCATAATAACGGTCGTTGGAAACGACCTTTGGCATGACCGTCGTCATCGCTCCATCGTCTCGGAGCATCCGGAACTGTCAAGGCGGTGGGCCGAGACGAGGCCCTGGGCCCGGCCCTCGCCGAGAAGCCAGCGGTGGAAGGCCCGTGCGCCGGGCTTGCGCAGGGAATCCGGGTTCCAGGCCAGATAATAGGGATCGGGCAGGGGCAGGCGCAGGTCGAAGGGGATGACCAACTGGCCGGCCTCCAGTTCCGGACCGATGAAGGCGAGCTGTCCGAGGACGAAGCCCTGGCCGGCGATGGCGGCGTCGATCGCGCTCCCGGACAGGCCGTAGGTCAGGTTGGCGGGCGGCGGCCGGGTGCCGATCAGCCGTCCCCACTCGGCCCAGCCCGGATTGGCGCCGAAGCGCGGATCCCAGGCGATGTGCAGCAGGGGAAAGCGCAGGATGTCGTCCGGGCCGGTCAGGCGATGCCCGTCGATCAACGAGGGCGCGCAGACCGGGACGATGTGGTCGACGAAGAGTTCGGTGCGATGCGGCGGATGGTGGCGGCCACCGTAATAGATGCGCAGGTCGGCCGCTCCTTGAGACAGGTCCGGCTCCGTGTCGCTGCCGACGAGGGAGATCCGGGCATCGGCGGCAAGGTCGGTCCAGTCCCGCATCCGGCGGCCGATCCACTTGCCGAGCACGGTCGTCAGGCAGGACAGGACGATGACGTCCGCATCCGCCTCCCGCAGGACGGCGGCGGCCTCGGTGAAGGCCGCGAAGCCCTGGCGAATCTGCGCATGGTACGTCGCCCCGAGGGGCGTCAGGCGCAGGCCCCGGCCGTCATGCTCGACGAGCCTCGCCTTCACCGCCTCCTCGAGCTTGCGCAATTGCTGGCTGATCGCGCCCGGCGTCACCCCGAGATCGGTCGCGGCGAGCGCGAGGCTCCCGGTCCGGCCGAGCGCATCGAACGCCTGAAGCGCCTTCAGCGGAGGGAGAGGGGACATGACGCCTCCGGCAGGACGGTCTGCGGCGGGGCGCTCGCGCCCGTTGGCACGCCGCAGATTCTCTAAACGATGAAGCAGATTCTCTGCGCTCCCCGCAAGCGCCGGCATGGGCATACTGCGTCGAGCGAGACCCGCCGCGCTGCCCAGGAGACCCGCGCATGACCCGATCCGACAGGCTCAAGCTGGGGACCTTCGTCTACACGTTCGGCTTCCACCCGGCAGCGTGGCTGCACCCGGGCAGCGACGTGCGCGGCGCGAACGACCTCGGCCATCTGACCCGCTGCGCCAAGGTCTCCGAGGCGGCGAAGCTCGATTTCCTGTTCTTCGCCGATTCTCCGGCGAGCGCCGTGGGGGAGGCGAGCGCGCTCGCCCGCACCCCCACGAAGATGAACCGCTTCGAGCCGATCACCGCCATCACGGCCCTGTCCCAGCACACCGACCGGATCGGGTTCGTGGCGACGGCCTCGACTAGCTATTACGAGCCGTACAACGTCGCCCGGCTGTTCGCCTCGGCCGATCATATCTCCCGCGGCCGGATCGCCTGGAACGTCGTCACTTCGGACCACGACGAGACCGGCTACAACTACAACCGCGAGGGGCTGCCGCCCCATGCCGAGCGCTACGAGCGCGGCGAGGAATTCCTCGACACGGTGTTCGGCCTCTGGGACAGCTTCGAGGACGATGCGCTGCTCCTCGACCGGGAGAGCGGCCTCTATTACGACAAGGACAAGCTCCACGCGCTCAACCACAAGGGCAAGCACTTCCAGGTGCGCGGCCCGCTGAACATCGCCCGCACGCCGCAGGGACGGCCGGTGATCGCACAGGCCGGCGGCTCGGAGCAGGGCATGGAACTCGCGGCCCGCACCGCCGAGATGGTCTTCTCCCTCGCCTCGAACATCGAGAAGAACCGGGCCTTCTACGCCAACGTGAAGGGGCGGATGGCGGCTTACGGCCGCGATCCGGATCACCTCAAGATCATGCCGGGTCTCGTCATCAATGTCGGCGAGACCCGCGAGGAGGCGGAGGCGAAGGCCGAGGCGCTGGTCCGGCTGATGCATCCCGATGTCGGGCTGCTGATGCTCCAGGAATTCCTCGAGACCGACCTGCACGGCGCGGATCTCGACAAGCCGTTCCCGATGGACCGGATGCCCGCGACGGCCAAGGGCTCCAAGGCGATGTTCGAGGAACTCAAGGAATTCGTCACGCAAGGGCACACGATGCGCGAGCTGATCACGCATTATGCGCGCCGGCACACCGGCAACGGGCTGACCGGCACGCCGGCGCAGGTCGCGGATTTCATGCAGGAGTGGTTCGAGACCCGCGCGGCGGACGGCTTCATCCTGATGTGCCCGACCCTGCCGTCGAGCCTGGAGGACTTCACCCGCTTGGTCGTGCCCGAGCTGCGGCGCCGCGGCCTCTTCCGCGAGGAGTACGAGGGGGCGACCCTGCGGGAGAATCTCGGCCTGCCGACCCCGCCCAACCGCTACACGCTGGCCCGCGGCAGCGACCGGGCATGACGGCGGCCCTGATGCCGCAGACGGGCCTGCCCCGCGACGATCTGGACGAGGCTGTGATGCGGGGAGACGACCTGGCCATTCCGGCGCTTCGGCCGGCCGACGCCGAGACCGTGCGGCAGGTGTGGCGCGGGTTCGGCGCGACCGTGGCCCTGATCGCGACCGAGCACGGCGCCGCGCGTCACGCCATGCTGGCGACGGCCGTCAGCTCGGTCTCGATGGACCCGCCGTCGCTTCTGGTCTGCATCAACCGCAGCGCCTCCGCGCATGCATCCCTGCGGGCGCGCGGCGCCTTCTCCCTCGGCGTCATGGCGGCGGCGCACCGGGACCTCGCGGCGGCGATCGCCGCGGCGCCCTCGGCGGCGCGCTTCGACCACGGGACCTGGCGGCGATGGCAGAGCGACGGCGACGCGATCGACGGCCTGCCCTGGCTCGAGGAGGCGCAGGCGACCCTGTTCTGCGCGATCGATGCCTGCCACCATCACGGCACCCATGCGGTCCTGATCGCCCGGATCGCCGGGGCGATCGGGTCGGGTCCCACCGACCCTCTGCTGTATTGCGACGGCGGCTACGGCCGGTTCGCCCGCGCGGAGGCGTGATCGGGATCGGTTCGGCGGGGGCTGGCTCCGATGGGGCCGGCTCTCAGCTCCGCACGGGCCCGTCGCCGGCCTCCGGGCCGAAATTCGCGACCAGCTGATGCTCGCTGCCGGGATAGAGCAGCCTGACGCCGGTCACCCACGCGCCCGCGGCCTGGGTGCGGCGGACGATCTCGAGGCAGGCTTCGCCGACCGGCAGTGCCAGCAGCCTCGCCTCGGCGGCGGTCGCGTTGACCGCCCGGACGCGATGGCTCGCCACGCTCCAGGGCACGGCTTCGAGGAGCCAGGCCCCCGGGGCGAGATCGCCGAAATCCTGGCCCGTCGCGCCCTCGGCCGCCTCCGGGTTGATCAGGCGGGTTTCGAGGCAGAACGGGTGGTCGTCCGCCAGATGCAGACCTTGCAGCCACAACACCTCTGCGCGCCCGGGCGGGCTGCCGAGGAGCAACGCATCCTCCTCCCGGGCCGCCCGCACCCGGCGCGCGAGCAGGTGGAAGCGGTAGGCGCGGCCTGAATTGCGGACCTCGTCGCGGATATCGGCGATCGCCACCACGGCGGATTCAGCGCGCGGCTGCGCGACCTGCGTCCCGCTCTTCTTGCGCCGCACGAGGAAGCCCTCGCGGGCGAGCTGGCCGAGCGCCTTGTTCATGGTCATGCGCGACACGCCGTAGCGCTCGGCCAGCTCGGTCTCGACCGGGATCTGGGATCCCGGCGGCCAGCACCCGTCGACGATGAGCGACCGGATGTCCTCAACGATGTGGTCGTGCCGCGTCGACCCCTTGGCGCGAACCGTCCGGTCCGGTGCGCTCACGCGGGCTTCAGCAGCATCGCCGCCCCGCGGTCGAGGTAGGTTTCGAGGAACTGCGTCAGGCGCGGATGGCGCGGGGCGGCGAACAGCTCCCCGGGCGTTCCGTTCAGCAGGACGCGCCCGTGATCGAGGAAGACGATGCGCCGGCCGACGGTCGCGGCGAACCCGATCTCGTGGGTGACGACCACCATCGTCATGCCGTCTGCCCCGAGATCGCGCATGACGTTGAGCACCTCCCCGGTCAGTTCGGGATCGAGCGAGGCGGTGGGTTCGTCGAACAGCAGGATCTTGGGTTCGAGCGCCAGGGCGCGGGCGATCGCGACGCGCTGCTGCTGGCCGCCGGACAGCTCGGAGGGGTAGTGCCGGGCCCGCGCTTCGAGGCCGACCCGGCGGAGCTGGGCCATGCCGCGTGCCTCGGCCTCCGCCCGGGACAAGCCGTTCACGGTGACGAGCGCCTCGGTGACGTTGCCGAGCGCCGTCATGTGCGGCCAGAGGTTGAACTGCTGGAACACCATGCCGATGCCGGAGCGCACCCTGCGGATCTGATGCGCGGGCACGCGAACCCGCTTGCCGTCCGGCTGCTCCTCGAAGCCGAGGGGCTGGCCGTTGATGAGGATCGTGCCGCGGGTCGCCTCCTCCAGGAAGGCGATGCAGCGCAGGAGGGTCGACTTGCCCGAGCCCGACGGACCGATCAGGCAGGTGGTCGCGCCGCGGGCGATCTCGAGGTCGATGTCGTGCAGGACCTCGGCCTTGCCGTAGCTCTTGCACAAACCGCGGATGGCGATGGCGGAAGAGGGGAGCGTCATGCGAACCTGAACTTCGACAACCGGCATTCGAGCGCTTGGCCGGCCCGGCCACACGCTTCGACCAGCCCCCAGTAGATGACGGCGAGCAGGAACAGCGCCTCCACGAAGGCGTATTGCTGCGAGCCAATGGCGCTGATGGTGGCGGTCGCCTCCGGCACCGCGATGATCGACAGGACCGCGGTCTCCTTGAGCAGGATCACCGCCATGTTCACGGCCTGCGGCAGGACCAGCATGGTCATCTCGGGCACGAGGATGCGCCGGACGATCTGGGCCTGGCTCAAGCCGACGCATTGCGCCGCCTCGACATGGCCCCGCGGCACGGCGGCGAAGCCTGCCCGGACGATCTCGGAAAAATAGGCCGCGGCGTAGAGGCTCAGGCCGAGGAGCCCGGCCGGGACGGGATCGAGGCTGAGCCCGATGAACGGGCCGCCGAAATAGAGCAGGAAGATCTGGACGAGGAAGGGGGTGCCCCGCAGCACCTCGACCGCGAGCCGCAGGGCGAGGGCGAGCGGCTGCGGCCCGAAATGCCGCAACGCGGCGACGACGAAGCCGAGAACGGCGCCCATCGCCGTCGAAGCCAGCCAGATCCCGAGGGTGATCTGGAGGCCGGACAGGATCGCCGGCAGCGCGCCAAGGATGACCGAGACGTCGAAGCTCATGCGAGCCGCCCGCGGCGCAACGCGCGCTCGGCCAGGCTGCCGCCCGCCGCCACCAGCCAGTTGATCGCCAGATACAGGCCGCCCGCGACCGCATAGAACAGCAGCGGCTCGTAGGTCGAGGCGGCGAGGTTCTGGGCCGTGCGCGTCAGCTCGATGACGCCGACCACCGAGATCAGCGAGGACGCCTTCAGGATCAGGATCGCCTCGTTGACGAGGGCCGGGACCGTGAGCCGCAGCGCGATCGGCGCGCGGATGCGCCGGAATTGCTGCCAGGGCGACAGGCCCACCATGTCGGCGGCCTCCAGGAGGCCCCGCGGCACGCTGGTGAAGCCGCCGCGCAGGTTCTCCGCCTGATAGGCGGCGGTGCAGAGCGACAGGCCGATCAGCGCCGCCACCACGCTCGGCACCGTGAGGCCGATCGCCGGCAGGAGATTGTAGATCAGGAGCAGCTGGACGAGGAGCGGGACGCCGCGGAAGAAGCTGACGAACAGGCCCGCCGGCCAGCGCAGCCACGGCCGCGGCGACAGCCTGGCCGCGCAGACCAGGATGCCGATCAGGAGGCCGATCCCGATCGAGGCGACGCTGATGACGACCGTGGTGCCGGCCGCCTTGAGCATCAGTTCGAACAGCCGCGGAGTCATCGGGCCCTCAGTCCGGGGAAGGGCGGTTCAGAAGCTCGGCTCCGGCGCCACGTCCGGCGTGTCGAAGGCGGTGCCGAACCACTTCTCCTGCATCTTCTTCATCCGCCCGTCGGCCTTGATCTTCACGAGCGCGGCCTGCACGGCGTCGAGCAGGGGCTGATCGTCCGGCTTCTTCGTGCCGATATAGCCGAAATAGCTCTTCTGACCGAAGGGCGGCAGCACCACCGCGAAGGTGCCGGGCTGCTTGGACGCGACGAAGGCGATGTTCGGCAGCGAATTCGCCACCGCGGCGATGCGGCCCGCCGCGAGATCGGCATAGGCTTCGTTGAAGGCCGGGTATTCCCGCGCCTCGACGGGACGGGGCAGGGTCGCCGCGAAGGTCTTCAGCTGGGCCAGCTGCGCCGTCGCCTTGCCGGCGCCGACGGTCTTGCCGGCGATGTCCTCGGGCTTCTTGATCGCGTCGTCCTTCGCACGCCGCAGGATGGCCACGGTCGCCTCGGCGACGGGCGACAGGAAGCGGTACCGCTCCAGGCGCGCCTTGGTGATGGTGGCGGGCCCCGCCACCATGTTGAACTGCCCCGCTTCGAGGGCCGGCAGGACGCCGTCCCAGGGCAGCTCGACCCATTTGATCGTGACGCCGAGTTCCTTGCCGACCTCCGCGAAGGCGTCGACGTTGAAGCCGGCATGGTCGCCCGCCGCATCGATGAAATCGAACGGGGCGAAGGCCGTCTCCGTCCCGACCTTCAGAACGCCCGCGGCCTTGACCCGCGCCAGAGCATCCTGGGCCTGTGCCATCATGGGCGTGGTCATCATCAGACCAAGCCCGAGGGTGATCTGTACGAAGAGACGCTTGTTCACGCGGGCCTCCTACAGGAGCATGTCGGCGCGCCCCGACGGGGTCGGCCTCAATTATGATTAGACATAAAGGAGGCGATTCCGCTCATGATGTCAATCGAAGGGCACGGCCCACGCTGCGAAAAAACCGGGCACGCCGTGCCGTTCTGCGCGTCTTGCGGAACCCCGCCGGCGGGCCGGCAGAGAGTCGGGCGAGGGAGTCCGGGGACGGTCCGCGTCTAAATTTTGCGCAGCGTCACGGAGCGGCCCGGGCCCGCGGCCGAGGGCGATCCGCCGCGCCGGTCCCGAGACCACCGGCCGGCCGTCCCCGGGACGGCGCTCCCGGAGCAACACCCGATCACGTTGTGACACGGAACACGACAGCACGGCTTGTCTTCGGTCCCGGCTGTTCCGCCCGGCGGCCTCCTTCCTGAGGTGTCTGGCGATCGACGATCGCCTCCGCAGGGAGCCTCGAAGGAGAGCGCCAGGAAGCGCTGTGGTTGCTAGAGAAGCTTCACGATCCCGTTGCCATCGCGACGCTTCTCTCGCTGTTTGATTTTGCCGCATTGTCTACGACGAACCGACATCCATTCTGTCGGACGATGCTCTAGGACGCATCCGACAGCGGATGCAGGTCCCTGACCATCCGTTGCGCGCGCGAGAGGTTCACTTTGGTGTAGACCTCCGTCGTTCCGAGATCGGCGTGGCCCAGGAGTTCCCCGATTACCCGCAGATCGGCGCCGTTCTGCAACAGATGGGTCGCGAAGGCATGGCGCAGCTTGTGGGGCGACCAGCGGTCGGCATTCGGGATGCCGGCGGCGGCGGCCGTCTCCTTGATCTCCTTCAGCGCCGCATCGATCGTCAGGTGCTGCTCGCCGTTCGAGACCCGGTGGAACAGCCAGACATCTGACCGCGAGCCGTACCGGCCCGCCAGCTCGCGCCACAGGCCGATGGCCTCGACGGCCCGGTCGTGGAGCGGCACCAGCCGTTCCTTGCCGCCCTTGCCGAGGACGTGGATCATCCGGGTCCCGGGCCGCACCGCACCGGCCGGCCGCGTCACCGCCTCGGACACCCGCATCCCGCTGGCATAGAGCGTTTCGAGCAGAGCCGCGCGCCGGGCATAGCCGGCCTGACGGTAGAGGCCGACCGACTCGTCCCGCGCCAGGGCGTGCGCCGTCTCGATCAGGCGGTCGACCGCCTCGATGCCCGGCGTGAATGGCAGGCGCTCGGGGCGCTTCATCGGCAGAAGCTCGGCGGCCGGGTTGCCGGTGCCGAGTCCCTCCGCCACCATGAACCGGTGGATGCCGTTGGCGACCGACCGGCGCCGGCTGATCGTGGAATGCGACAGGGCGCGCTGGTCGAGATGGGCGAGGTAGGCGACCATGTCCTGGCGCGTCACGTCGGCGAGGCGGCGCGCGCCCAGCCATCCGAGGTAGCAGTCGATGTCGCGGCGATAGGTCTTCAGCGACGAGGCGGCGGTGCCGCGCTCGGCGGCGAGGGCCTCGAGCCAGAGGCGGGTGATCTCGGCATTGGTCATCCCGGGAGCATGGCCGCGATCGGTTAACGGGGACTTCTCTGAGAAAAACAGCTTATGCGAATGGCGGCATGCAGCCAGAGACGACGACGGCTGATGTCCCTCCTGCGCGGCCCCCCGATGCGCTGTCCAGATGGTGCCGATGCGGCGTCAGGGTTGACTGAGCGCTACGCTGGCCCCGCTCGTCGCCCTTGACGGTTGCGGTCGCAACCGCCTATGAATGGTTGCAATCGCAACAAGAATGCCGGCTGCGGGTTCGCCATGGGGACTTCTCCCATCGGCCCGCGCGACCGGAATGCGGCGGAGGATCCGCTGCGGACGGCAACGCACCAGGGAGAGGAACCGCATGAGCAAGGGCTTCGCCAGCCAGGGCGACCTCGTCGAGAAGACGGAGACGTTCTCGGAGCTGGCCCCGGGCGTCTATGCCCTCACTGCCGAGGGCGATCCGAATTCCGGCATCGTCGTCGGCGACGACTCGGTGCTGGTGATCGATGCCCGCGCCACCCCGCGCATGGCCGGCGACTTGGTGCGGCGCGTCCGCGCGGTCACCGACAAGCCGATCCGCCACGTGCTGCTCACCCATTACCACGCCGTGCGGGTGCTCGGGGTCGCCGGCTATCCGGACCGGGTCAACGTCATCGCCAGCGACGTCGCCCGGGCGATGATCGTCGAGCGCGGACAAGCCGACATGGATTCGGAGATCCAGCGCTTCCCGCGGCTCTTCCGGGGACGCGAGGAGATCCCGGGCCTGACCTGGCCGACCCTGACCTTCCATGGCGAGATGACGCTCTGGCTCGGGTCGCGCGAGGTGCGGATCATCCATGCCGGACGCGGCCATACTGCCGGCGACACCATCGCGTGGCTGCCCAACGAGAAGGTGCTGTTCTCCGGCGACCTCGTCGAATATGGCGCCACCCCCTATTGCGGCGACGCGCATTTCCAGGATTGGCCCGCCACCCTCGACCGCCTGGAAGCCCTCGGACCCGTCGCCTTGGTGCCGGGCCGCGGCGAGGCGCTGACGACGCCCGAACGGATCCGCGAGGGGCTGGACGGCACCCGCGCCTTCCTGCGCGACCTCTACGCCATCGCCCGCGACGGCGTGGCGGCCGGCCATGACCTCAAGGCTGTCTACGACCGGGCGATGAGCGCGATGCGGCCGACCTACGGGCACTGGGTCATCTTCGAGCATTGCATGCCCTTCGACGTGAGCCGGGCCTACGACGAGGCGAAGGGGATCGACACGCCCCGGATCTGGACCGCCGAGCGCGACATCGAGATGTGGCGCGCGCTCGAAGGCTGACGGCCGTCGCCGGCCGGATCAAGGCAACGACGCCCGGGCCCACCGGGCGCACCGCCCTGCGCGAGGAACCGCCCATGCCCATCCACCGTCGCTTTCCCTCTCAGCCCCTGGCCGATGCGGGCGGCCGCGTTCCGGTCGTGGTGATCGGCGCCGGGCCGGTCGGCCTGACCTGTGCCATCGACCTCGCGACGCGCGGCGTTCCGGTGGTGGTGCTCGACGACGACGACACCGTCGCGACCGGCAGCAGGGCGATCTGCTGGGCCAAACGGACCCTGGAGATCTGGGACCGGCTCGGCGTCGGCCAGCGGATGGTCGACAAGGGCGTGACCTGGAACGTCGGGCGCGTCTTCCATCGCGACCAGGAACTCTACCGCTTCGACCTGCTGCCCGAGAGCGACCACCGACGGCCCGCCTTCGTCAATGTGCAGCAATACTACGTCGAGCAATATCTGATCGAGCGCGCCGCGGACTTCCCCGACCTGATCGCGCTGCACTGGCGGCATGCCGTCACCGGCCTGGCGCAGACCCCGGAGGGTGTGCGCCTCGACGTCGCGACGCCGGACGGCGCCCGGTCCCTCGACGCTGCCTGGGTGATCGCGGCGGACGGGGCGCGCTCGCCCACCCGCACCCGGATGGGCCTGCCCTTCCCCGGCCAGCATTTCGAGGAGCGTTTCCTCATCGCCGACGTGACGATGGCCGACGTGACGATGAAGGCGGAGTTCCCGAGCGAGCGCCTGTTCTGGTTCGAGCCCACCTTCCATGCCGGCCAGAGCGCCCTGCTCCACCGCCAGCCCGACGACGTTGTCCGCATCGACTTCCAGCTCGGCCCCGAGGCCGATCCCGAGCTGGAGCGCCAGCCCGACCGGGTGATGCCGCGGGTGCGGGCGGTGGTGGGCGAGGACACGCCCGTCAGCCTCGCCTGGTGCTCGGTCTATGCGTTCCGCTGCGCGAGGCTCGCGCGCTTCGTGCATGGCCGCGTGGTGTTCGCCGGCGACAGCGCCCATGTGGTGAGCCCTTTCGGCGCGCGGGGCGGCAATGGCGGGATCCAGGATGCCGACAACCTGTGCTGGAAGCTGGCGCTGGTCCTGCACGGCGAGGCACCGGAGAGCCTGATCGCCACCTACGACGAGGAGCGCGGGCACGCCGCCGACGAGAACATCCTGCATTCGCGCCGCACCACCAATTTCATGACGCCGAAAACGCGGGCCGAGCGGCAGTTGCGCGACGCGGTGCTGGACCTCGCCGCCGAGGCGCCCTTCGCCCGCGCCCTGCTCAATGCCGGGCGCCTGTCGCGGCCGTGCAGCCTCGCCGGCCTGTCCTTGCAGACCCCCGATTCGCTGCCGCACGCCGAGGGTCCGCGGCCGGGCGATGCCTGCCCCGATGCGCCGGTCGTCGATGAGAGCGGCCGTGCGGGCTGGCTGCTCGACCGGCTCGGCGGCTCGTTCGCGCTCCTGGTCCTCGCGGGCGCCGGCGCGCCCGATCGCGCCCGGCTCTCCGGTCTGGTGCCCGGGCTGCGCTGCATCGTCGTCGGCGAGGCCCCCCCGGCGCTGCCGGGCGTGGAGGTCCTGCGCGATCCGCACGGCGTCGCCGGGCGCCGCTACGCCGCCGGATCCTGCGCGGCCTACCTGATCCGGCCCGACGCGCATGTCGCCGCCCGGTTCGCGACAATCGATGCAGAGGAGGTGGCCGGAGCGCTCGCCCGTGCGAGCGGCCGATCCGGCCTGACGATCGAGGAGGCGGCGTGATGACGGCAGGCCTGAGGCAGGAGGACGGCTTCGCCGGACAGGCGGACGCGGTCTACGAGTCCCTGGTCGAGGCCCACCGGAGCCTGAGCGACGAGGAGAGCGCGGCCCTCAACGCGCGGCTGGTGCTGATCCTCGCCCACGAAGTCGGCGATCCGGCCGTGCTGGCACAGGCCATTGCCCTCGCGCGGCGCTCCCTCCGCCGCCATCATCCCCTCCCGTGATCCCGCACATCTGGGGCCGGGGCGCGTCGGCCCATCGCACGTCATGGGAGATCATCATGGGAGATCATCCGTGAACCAGCAGATCCATCCGGAATACATGTCGGGGTTCGGCAACGGCTTCGAGAGCGAGGCCCTGCCCGGTGCCCTGCCGGTCGGCCGCAACTCGCCCCAGCAATGCCCCTACGGCCTCTATGCCGAACAGATCTCCGGCTCGCCCTTCACGGCGCCGCGCACCACCAACGAGCGCTCCTGGCTCTACCGCATCCGCCCGACCGTGATGCATTGGGGGGCATTCCGGAAGGTCGATGCCGGGCTCTGGCGCACGGCGCCCGCTCCCGAGGTCGAGCTGCCGCCCGCCCCCTTGCGATGGGACCCGATCCCGATTCCGGAGGAGCCGCTGTCCTTCGTCGAGGGCATCCGCACCATGACGACGGCCGGCGATGCCGGATCGCAGGCCGGCATGGGCGCGCATCTCTACGTCGCCACCCGGTCGATGCAGAACGAGTACTTTTATAATGCGGATGGCGAGATGCTGGTCGTGCCCCAGGAGGGCGCGCTCCGCATCCGCACCGAGTTCGGGAACATCGACGTCGCGCCCGGCGAGATCGTGGTGATCCCGCGCGGCGTGAAGATCGCGGTCGAGCTGCACGGCGGCCCGGCGCGGGGCTACGTCTGCGAGAATTACGGCGGCGCCTTCACGCTGCCGGAGCGCGGCCCGATCGGCGCCAATTGCCTGGCGAACCAGCGCGACTTCCTCACCCCGGCGGCGGCCTACGAGGACCGCGACGCGCCCGGCACGATGCTGGTGAAATGGGGCGGCAGCCTCTGGGCGGCGGAGATCGCCCACTCGCCCCTCGACGTGGTCGCGTGGCACGGCAACTACGCGCCTTACAAGTACGACTTGAGGAAATTCTCGCCGGTCGGCCCGATCCTGTTCGACCACGCCGACCCGTCGATCTTCACGGTGCTGACCTCGCCCTCGGAGACGCCCGGGACCGCCAATATCGACTTCGTGATCTTCTCCGACCGCTGGCTGGTGGCGGAGAACACGTTCCGGCCGCCCTGGTACCACCTCAACGTGATGAGCGAGTTCATGGGCCTGGTCTACGGGGTCTATGACGCCAAGACCGGCGGCGGCTTCCGGCCGGGCGGCGCCTCGCTGCACAACACGCTCCTGCCGCACGGGCCCGACATCGACGCCTTCGAGAAGGCGTCGACCGTCGACCTGGCGCCGCACAAGCTCGAGGGCACCCTGGCCTTCATGTTCGAGACGCGGTTTCCCCAGAAGGTCAGCCGCTTCGCGGCCGAGACGCCGGCGCTCCAGGCGGAGTACGGGACCTATGGCCGCAAGCTCGCCAAGCATTTCGACCCGACCCGGCCGGAGGCGCGGCGATGACCGTCACCGAGCGCCCGGACCACGCGGCGCCGTCATCACCGTCTCCCGGAGCGACAACGCATGGTCGTACCCGGTGTCGAGACCGGAGGTCATCGGGGCGTGCCCTGCCCTCCCCGATCGAGGGGGCCGTGTTCGGCAGGGGTTCCCCTCAAGGGGCTCCCCCTTGTCCATCACGCTTCCGATCGGCCCCCGAGCCTCCAGCGAAGATGCGAGGCCGGCCATCGACGCCGCGCCGATGCACCGGGCGTCGCGCCATCGGATCGGAGGCATCAATCCCCGCGTCGAGCCACGCTCAGGCCGGGACGATCAGCGGCCCGTGCCCGGCCTGGATTCTGCCCGGGACTTGCCCCCGTCTATGCTGGGGGACCGTGTCGGAGACGTCGATAGGCGCTCCCGACATGACGCGACGAGTCCGCATCGCCGGCATGCATCCGGCGCGGTGCAGAGCCCGGTTTCGCAAAGTTCCAATACCAGGCGTGACGGCGATCTGTGCTGATGTAAAAAAAACGTGTGCGCCGATGAACCTTGGCCGTTCGCGCGCGTTGAGGGGATAAGGAGCCACGGGAATGCTCGCGATGAACAGCCGTTAAGGCCGCGGTGAAACTCACCAGCGTTGTCGCGAGGACACAGCTTTCACGAGGCTGCCGGGGTATGTCGGGGACACTGCTTCGGTTGACCGCCGACCCGCAAACGGGCGCGGTCGCCGCGGCATAGTAGGAAGGACCAGTACCATGAAGTCGCTTCTCAAGAGCGCTACCGCCCTCGCTGGCATCGTCGTCGCCGGCTCGGCCCTCGCCGCCGACCTGCCGCGCCGCGCGGCCCCGCCGCCGGTCTTCACGCCGGTGCCGGTGTTCACCTGGACGGGCTTCTATGCCGGTTTCAACGCCGGCTACGGCTTCAACACCGCTGACGATCGCGGCCCGACCGTTATCGCCATCAACAACGCCACCGGCCTGATCCCGGCCGGTCCGGGCGGCGTCCCGGGCACCGGCGTGCTCGCCTTCGGCAACCGCAACAGCACCGACGGCTTCGTCGGCGGCGGCCAGATCGGCTACAACTACCAGTTCACCCCGGGCTCGGGCGTGGTGGTCGGCATCGAGGCCGATGCCCAGTACGCCGATTTCGGTCGTGACCGGAACCGCTTC